>DPJP01000152.1:2745-4168 GCA_003542955.1 Armatimonadota bacterium | reverse complement strand
CCCCTCCAGTTCCCTCCCACGGCTCGTGCCCCCGCCGGTTCCGGCCGACCTTTCCGTCGATTACCCCACCACCGAGGTCCTCCATGCCCACCCAAACACCAACCCCCCGCCCCGGCACATCCGGCTTGGTCGCCGATGAGGTCTGGGAGCAGTTCGACTTCGGACCATACTCCCAGTTCCCCACCCGCAAGCAGAAGGTCCACGAGTTCTACCTCATGGCCCACTATGACGCCACCGTCCGCGCGGCGCTGCTCATCATCCGCTTCATGCTGCTCTCAAAGCTCGGCGGCTACTCGCACCCGAACCCCTCGGTGCAGCAGCGCGTGACGGAGCTGCTCGGCCGCATCGAGGGCGGTGTCGCCGGCATCTTCAGAAAACTCTCCTCCGCGCTCTGGGCCGGCTATGCCGTCGCCGAGAAGCAATGGCAGGTCACCGAGGGCGAGTGGGCCNNGCCTCGAGTTGCTCCATCCACTGACCTTCTTCTCCGCCACCGGCGATGAGGAGGGCATAACGCTCGATCCGTTGGAGAAGCGCGTCACGCAGCTTCGCCAGTACAAGCATGAGCGCATGCAGCGGATCGATGAGAGCATCACACTCGGCATCGAGCAGGTGGTCTACTGGCCGATGCTGGCCGAGGCGCGCGAGGACGTCTACGGCAACTCGCTGCTGGATGGCGCGCGCCGGGCGTGGTTTTCCAAAGTCAAGCAGGAGCGCTTCTGGAATACCTTCGCCCAGAAGTGCGCGATGCCCACCCCGGTCTTCTGGGTGCCGCAGACCACCGTCACCGACGGCCGCACCGGCAGGCAGGTGAGCCTCTCGGAGTATCTGCCCGGCGTCTATGAGCGGCTCCAGCCCGGCCAGGGCGTCGCTATCCCTATCGACAGCGACATGCCGTACAAGCTCGAGACCCTTGTGCCCACCGGCGATGGCGAGGCCTTCGAGCGCATCTGCCGCTACTGGGACAGCCAGCTCTTCAAGGCGATTCTCACTCCGCGCCTGCTGCTCGAGGAGCCAGAGCATTCCTCGAGAGCCCAGGCGAGCACGAACCTCGACCTGTTCCTGCTGACGCTCGAGGGCATCCGCAGCGAAATGGCGGAGGTGGTGATTGGGCAGCTCGTGCGTCCGCTGATCGACTACAACCTGGGCGAGCAGACTGACTACGGCCACTGGGAGTTCGACCGCCTGCAGGATCAGGACCTCGAGCGCCTGGCCAAGGTCTTCGAGGCGGTGGAGAGGGGCAAGGCCGCCGCCCGCACCTCCGGCGCGCCCGTCACCCCGTCAGACGACACCCGCCTCCGCAGCGTCTTCGAGGAGATCTACGGCAGCAACTGAGGCCTCATTCGCACGTGTGACTGACAACTGACCGAGCCCCGGCTCCGCGGCCGTTGCCTTTTGCCGTTTTCCCCCCTCGTCCCGCCGGCCT
>DPJP01000152.1:2245-2668 GCA_003542955.1 Armatimonadota bacterium | reverse complement strand
CGGAAACAGGGAGAGGGGGGCCAGGGGGGCATATGCATTAACTTAAGCTATTGTGCAGCGTCAGCGCCTGTGATATGGTGGCTGTATGGACACCGATCAGGTAGTGACTGAAGATTGGCCGTGTGCGCTCGCGATGCTTCCGCCGGGCCTCGATGCATCGGCTGCTGAGTGGGGCGCACTGGTGCGTCGACGGGTGATTCGCTCGGCGGGTGACCTTCTGCGTCTTGTGATGTGCTACGCGCTGTGTGACTTTTCGGTCGTTCAGACTGCGGCTTGGGCCCAGCTTGTGGGCATCGGTGAGTTGTCGGGCCCGGCTGTATACGGGCGACTGTGTCGCGCCGAGCGGTGGCTGGGACATTTGGTGATAGAGTGCTTGCATCGGCGTGGGCTGACGAAGGACGTGCCGCGGGCACAGGTGTTGGT
>DPJP01000152.1:0-2234 GCA_003542955.1 Armatimonadota bacterium | reverse complement strand
GTCAGGGGACGGACTGGCGCATCCATCTTGGCTTGGACCTGGAGCGGCAGCAGATCGCGAGCGTCGAACTGACAGGGCCCGAGGGAGGTGAGACGCTGTTGCGGCACAATGTCTCCGGTGAGCAGATTGTGCTTGCCGACCGCGGTTACGGGCACCGTGAGGGCGTGGCGAGTGTGCTGGAGACCGGGGGGCGCGTGGTGGTCCGCCTCGCCAGCAACAACTTCCCTCTGAAAAGCCCAAAAGGAGCCCGTGTGTCCATTCCTCGCCATTTTCGGGGGCTTCGCGTGGGGCAGGTGAAGGAATGGCGCGTGCAGTTTGAAGCCCGTGGTGGCGTCCACCCCATGCGGCTGGTCGCGGTCCGCAAGACTGCGGCGGCCGCAGAGAAGGAGCAGAGGCGTCTGCGCCACGAAGCGAAGCGCAAGGGGCGAGAGCCTGATCAACGTAGCCTGCAAGCAGCACACTTCATTGTGCTCCTGACCAACCTGCCAGCCCGTGAAGTACGAGCCAACCAAGTCGCTGAACTCTACCGTCTGCGTTGGCAGATCGAGACGTACTTCAAGCGTCTCAAGAGCATACTCCATATCGATCACCTGCGTACCCAGAAACCGGATGCGTCGCGCGCGTACCTCTTCGCCAAGCTGCTTGGCGCAATCTTGATCGACCAACTGTGGGGTGATGCGAACGCTTTTTCCCCCTGGGGATATGCTCTTCCCAGAACTGGAGATCAGCCCCTGGCACGCAACGGTGTTCCACCTGGAGATGCTCCGTGCCGCAGTCAACGGTAGCGCTTTCAGCCTGAGGACTGGCATCGACTACACCGGCCTCCGGCGTAACCTGTCCTACACGCGTCGACGCGACAAGCGTCGCACATTGACATCGATTGGGCTGTCGTGTGTTGACCCAGATCCTTAAGTTAATGCATATGGGCCAGGGGGGTGAGGCCCGCAACGCCGACGCGCGATGCCTGTTCTCCTCCCACCAACCGCAACCCCACCACCCGAGGTGACTCCCCTTGCATCCCCCTACCCACCACATATACCTCAACGACCTCACGACCACCCATGCCGTGCGGTACGCACCTACGGCGAAGGGCACATACATCGTCGAAGGGCTGCCGCTGATCCGCGTCGGCACATGGAACGGGGCCGAGTACTCGCCTCACGACCTCATCGCCATGGCCGACAACTTCTCCGCGCTCCAGCAGCAGTACGCCTTCGAGCCCGGATTGTGGCCCAGGCACAACTACGACCACCAGGGCAACGTCATCCCCCAGAATGCCGATGAGGCCCTCGGCTTCTACCGCTCCATGCGCTACGACCCCACCAGCCGCACGCTGCTCGGCGATGTCGAGGTGTTCGATGAGCGCACCGCCACCGACATGGCCCGCGGGAAGCTCAGGTACATCTCCGCGGAGATCAAGCACACCGAGCAGATGGGCCCCACCGTCACCGGCGCGGCGTTCGTCCCCGATCCCGCCGTCAAGGGCATGCCGTGGCATATCGTCGTGAATGCGGCGGATTATGGCGTTGGCGAGGATGACGACAACGGCGTGGAGTTGGAAGCTCGACCTACCCGACCCGGAGGGCAGAATCAGGATCAACCCACAACCCAGGGAGGATTACTGGATATGAATGTATTGCAGAAGCTGTTGCGCGGCAACGCGCCCGACGATGACCGCCCCGACGCCGATGCCGCGCCCGATGTCGGCGGCGCCGTGATGCAGGCCGCGCATATTCCCGACGCCCCCGCGCAGGATAGCACCACCCGCGAGGCGCTGCAGGCGGAGATCGCGACACTGCGCGCCCAGTACCAGGAGGCCTTAGCGCAGCACCGCGGCGAGCAGGCCGAGGCGCGCGTCGAGAAGTGGATCGGCTGCGGCTACCTGCCGCCCGCCTGCCGCGAGCAGGCACGCGCGCTGGTGATGGCAGCCATGCACAGCGGCGACGAGATCGTCATCCTGGCCGAGGACGGCTCCGAGGCGAAGGCGCGCATGGTCGATGTGCTCGAGGAGATTCTGCGCGTGTCGGCGCCGAGCGGCATCACCGGCAGCGGCCGCGGGATGATCTTCCAGGGCAGCCTCGACCCCGATGATGAATCCGCCCAGCGCGCCGCAGGCATAGCCCTGGCGGAGGCCGTCGGGGGGAAGAAGGGGTAGGGGCGTCGCGGGGGTTCTGATGCCTGCGGGATCGTGCGGCCCCCCTGCGAAGCACCCCGCCGAAGGCAACGTCCGGGCC
>DPJP01000383.1:10425-13471 GCA_003542955.1 Armatimonadota bacterium | reverse complement strand
GGCCGGGTCAGCTTTGAGCGCCTTCCGAACCACCTCGGCGATATGCCCTCTGGCCACCCAGAACAGCACGAATATCATCGCGAAGAACGACCCCGAGCCCTGCTCGTACGAGAATGGGAAGCCGGGGTCCTCCCGCAGCCCGAACAGGTCCGCTATCGTCGCGACCGTCGGCTGTGCCAGGAACGAGAACCAGGTCGAGAACAGCAGGTCGGGCGAGACGAAGTACGCGAGCCCCAGCACCTGCGGACGGTAGAAGAAGCGCACGTTGTTGAAGTTCGTCCACGGCCAGTCGGTGAAGATGCCGCCGATGCGGTAGTAGTCCATCAGCGCCGTCACGGAGGGGTTGAAGGAGTGCGCAACATTCAGCCCGTGGTGGATGAACACCAGCACCACGGCCACCCATACGAGCGGGTTGCGGAAGAAGGGCACGTGCGAGCCGACAGTCTCCTCCTCGACCAGGCTCACCGGCACCAGCAGCAGCGGGAAGCGGAGCCGCTCGCGGTCGGTCCACTGCTTGCGGAACATGTTCACCAGGCAGTAGCCGGCGAAGTAGACAAGCCCCATCAGCAGCGTCTGCATCAGCAGCGGGTAGAGCCACGGGCGCCACGGCACGGAGCCGTCCTCCGAGCCCTCGAACATCTGCCGGATGGCCTCGGGGTCCTGAGGGTAGTACCAACTCGGCAGATGCTCGGTGACCAGGTGCAGGTCATTCTGCGGCGTAGCGAAGTACTGGTGGGTGGTCATCCAGGGGATGACAAGCTCGCTCACCCCGTAGGTCGTCTGCGGGATGGTGAGCACCAGGAACATGAACACCACGATCAACTCGCGCCTGCTGATCGGCGTCGAGAAGAGCCGGTTGAGCAGAGGAGCACACGCAAGCAGCAGCAGCATGCCGAAGATGGCCGGGACGGGGGGGGTGGCAAGCGCATAGATGTGACTGCCACCCTCGATGGTGCCCGAGAGATGCTGCCAGAAGATCGACGGCACGGAGAGAACGGCGGCAATGACGAGTGCGCGGAGTGCCACAACCACATCCAACCAATCGGGAATGCCCGGCCGTGTCGGGCCGGGCGAGTGGGATAGCAGCCAACAACACTGCCGGTTCGCCGTGAGCAGTGCGGCCACCTCCGTGGCCCGGGACCTCCCCGGCGCGCACGAAGGCCCCCGCGCTTGTCATCCCCCGGCGGATGATAGATACTGTGCCGCGTGGATACTGCTCTGCTCATCGACACAATCCGCACCGTGGCCGTGATCCTCGGCAGCCTCACCGTCGGCTACGGCCTGCGCAAGTCCGGCCGCGTGGCCGAGGCGACCGGCACCAGCATCAACCGCATTGCCCTCACCTTCGTCCAGCCGCTGGTCATCTGCGTGGCGCTCTGGTCGATGGCCCCGCCCGACTGGCACACCCTCGCATTGCCCCTGTACGGGCTATGCCTGATCGTGCTGATGTGGCCCGTCGGCGCCGTGGTGTCCCGCCTCCTGCCGATGGACCGCCCCTCCCGCGGCAGCTTCGTCACCTGCTCGATGTTCTCCAATGTCGGCTTCACCTACGGCACCTTCATCGCCTACGTGCTGCTGGGGCCGGAGGGCGCCGCGCTGGGTGCCCTCTACTGCGTCTCCTTCAGCCCCGCCTTCTTCACGCTGGGCTTCTTCGTCAGCGGGCGCTACGGCTCATCGGCTCAGCGCAGCATCGGTGGGGCCCTGCTGCAACTGCTACGCGACGCCCACACACGCCACCCGCTGATGGGCATCCTGCTGGGGCTGATGCTCAACCTCCTGCGCGTCCCCGCCCCCGCCGCATCCGGGTTCTTCATCGACGTGGCAATGCCGCTGACGACGGCGGCGTTCGTCACCGCAATCGGGATGCAGTTGCGCCTGTCGGCGGTGAGAGAGTACTGGCGCGAGTGCGTGCTGACGCATGTGACCAAGTTCGCCGTCTCGCCGTTGCTCGGGCTGGGGTTGGCGTTCCTGTTCGGCTACACGCAGATGCAGGATCACAGTCTGCTGAAGGTTGCCTTCATCCAGTCCTCGACGCCGGTGGCGATCATGTGCGTGCTGCTGGCCGACATCTTCGACCTCAACCGCCGCCTCGCCGGCGCGCTGTGGCTGACGACCAATCTCACCGCTGCGTTGCTCGCCCCCCTGGTGCTGATCGTGGCGAGGATGCTGTGAGATGAGAGCCTGCGGAGAACCGAAGTGAACCCGCCCGACGGCATCGGGCGCGTCTCGTTGCTTGTAGGTATGCAGTTGATCCAAGTTCATAACTCCCAATATGCGCGGCGGGAACGAATCCCGCTCGAGCAGGTGCTCATCGCGTCGCACACCGGCCATATCAGGAGTTCTGAACATACGCACTGTCGGTGGTACCGGAGCGATCGGTAGTGCGTCTGGGCATCGTGCTGCTCGCACGGGAGATTTGAGGACGCGAGTTCCGCACCCCTTTGATGACGCGCTCCCTTGGCGACACGTAGGATATCGCTGCGCCGGCTGCAGCGCTGCCCGGCCCTCGTCGCTCTTGCTCTTGCGCTATGGCGCATCGACGGCGACGCGGAAGCCGCGGTCATACCGCGTCCCCGTGGGTGCCCCGTTGCTGCGGCACGAACTCCGGCACAGGTAGACGTGGAAGTCCCACGAACCACTGCGGACTGCGCGGTACTCGCCGGTCGCGGGACCGGTGGGGTTGAGTCCGGGACTGGTCGCGTAATAGGTGCCGTTCCACCAGTCGGCGCACCACTCCCAGACGTTGCCCGCCATATCGAGCGCCCCGCACCAACTTGCTCCCGCCGGGAAACTGCCAACGGGAAATGTGCTGCCGTCCGGTCCGAGATTGTCGATGTTGCAGCACTTGGTTGCATCCCAGATGTCGCCCCAGGGGTAGACACTGGCCTCGGGCCCGCGCGCGGCGTACTCCCATTGCGCCTCACTCGGCAATACGTAGCCGTAGTGGGCGCAATAGGCGACGGCTCCGGCCCAGGTTACCTCGACGACCGGGTGCGTGCCCCACCCCGGCTCGGAAGCGTAGCCGCCGCTATCGGAGATGCGACAC
>DPJP01000383.1:333-10387 GCA_003542955.1 Armatimonadota bacterium | reverse complement strand
CACTGCCCATCATGAAGCTGCCGGCCGGCACCCACACCAGCGTCTGCCCATCGGGCCCGAGCTTCTCGTCGCCGGGCTGGTTGCCGGCTCCCCAGCCGATCGGCCAGACATCGAGCCCTACCACGCAGCGCAGCACCGCGATTGCGTCGCCAATGTCAACGCTCCCATTGCGGTTGCAGTCGGCCACAGCGTTGTCAGGGGCCAGGCCAACGACAATGCGCAGAATCGCGATGGCATCCCCGACGCTCGGATTGCCATCACCATCAATGTCACCCGGCAGGCCCAACTGGGCGCACTCGACACCCGGTGCTCTCGCCGGCTCCCGTTCGCCGTCGACGGCGTGACACCCGCACAGGCACAGCGCGATAGGGAGAACAGGCAGGGAGGCGATAGCACTTCGGCGAGATGCTCGAGGCTTCATGGCAATGGTCTTCCTCCAGGGGTTTCCCCGTCGGGAACTGTACTCAACTGCTGATGCGCCGTGCTCGCAGCGGTGTCACTCGGCGGTCCCTGCGCGCTCACGGGCGCATCTCTGGCCTGCAATCGCCGTGCCCGGCCGGCAAGGGCCGGGGCCATTCACTGGCTTCTGATATCCGCCTGCACGCCGGCCGCGCGGCATCCCGGGCCCACGGCCCGGGGACGTGACCACAGCCGCATGCGACTCCCGGGCGTGCGGGTCGCTTCCCGGCGTTGCCCTCCCCCACCGCGAGCCTGGCCATGCTACACCGAACCCGCGCCAAGGGCCGACCAGTGGTGACCATCGGCATTACCCATACTCCGGTTGTCGAAGTGCACACCAACAACGCCGATACATCTCACCGGAGCGCCTGTATGGTGCTCAATACCGACGGCAGAACACCCCCTGCGGGGTGACCAGATGTGTTACCCATGTCTTGTCCGGATGTGTTACCTATGTCCTGTCCGGATGTGTTACCCATGTCCTGTCCTGGGACAGGACCGGCGCCCCTCTCCGCATCATGTGAGAGGCCCGCGGGCGAGGCGCCGTCTGAGGCGTACCGCAGCCAGGTAGACGGCCGGGAGTACCAGCAGTGTGAACAGTGTGGAAGTAACCAGGCCGCCAATCATCACGACTGCCAGCGGCTTCTCGATCTCCGCGCCGACGCCGCCGCTGAGCAGGATCGGCAGGACTCCGAGCATCGTGCACGAGGCCGTCATCAGCTTGGGCCTCAGGCGCTGGATGCTCGCCAGCCGGATGGCCTGATCGCGCGTATGGCCCTCGGCCAGGAACTCACGCGTCTGCGTGAGCAACACCAGGCTGTTCTGGACGGCGATGCCGAACAGGGCTATGAAGCCGACCGCCGAGGAGACATTCAGCGTCTCCCCGCTGATGAGCAGCGAGCCGACGCCACCAATGAACGCGCTGGGCACGGTCGCGAGGATAATGAGCGCCTGCGGGGCGCTGTCGAGCGCAAGAAAGAGCAGCGTGAACACGACGACGAGGGCGATGCCGCCGGCCAGCAGGAGCGCCTTCATGGCCCGCTGCTGGTTCTGGTACTGCCCGCCGAAGACCACGTAGTAGCCGTCCGGCAGCTTGACGCTCTGCAGCCCGGCTCTGAGTTCCTCGACGACGCTGCCCAGGTCTCGCCCCTGCAGACCGGCGTTGATGCTCAAGCGCCGGTTCATGGCCTCCCGCCAGATGACGTTGGGCCCCTCCGCCAGCGTGACGTTCGCCACCTGCGACAGGGGAATCTGCGCCCCCGAGGGCGCGTCCACAAGCAGCTCCGAGATGGCGGCCGGATCGCTACGCATCGTCTCGGGGAACCGCACGAAGACCCCGTAGCTACGCTGGTTCTGCCAGACCTGCGTCAGCTCCTCGCCGCCCACCGCGAGGCTCACGAGTTCTGAGATTGCCGCTACCGAGATGCCGTACCGCGCGGCCGCTTCGCGATCAACCTGAACCTGCACCTGTGGGATGCCGGCGACTTGATCCATTTTCACATCCGTCAGACCTCGCGTCTCCGTCATCAGGCTCTCGATCTGCGCCCCCTTCTGAGCCAACACCGCGATGTCCGGGCCAAACAGCTTGACCTGCAGCGGCGCGGGTGTGCCCTCGAGGCTCTCGTCGATCTTGAGCTGCAGCGGTTGAGTGAATGCCACTGCGACGCCCGGGATATGCTCGATCTGCTCCCTCACGTTCGCCAGTATCTCGCTTGTGCGGCCCGAGAGATGCTTGCGGGGCTTGAGGTTGGCGATGATCTCGCCGGAGTTGACGGGCAGGACGCAACCGATGGCCCGCTCCGACCGCCCGTTGCGGCGGACGACCTCCGCGATGTCGGGGTTGGCCGCCAGCAGCCTCTCGATCTGACTGGTGATGCGGTCGTTCTCCTCGAGAGAGGTCTCCGCCGGGGTCACGGTCGAGATGACCCAGGCGCCCTCATCCAGCTTCGGCATGAAGTCCCTGCCCACAGCCGCCAGGCCCAGGAACGAGAGAATCAGCAAGGCGACGGTGCCGCCGATGACCGGCCAGCGATGGCGCAGGGTCCATTCCAGCAGCGGTGCGTAGTGGCCCTTGAGCCAGCGCACGAACGCAACCTCCCCATCGCTCTCACGGTGGGGCGATGGGCGCAGTAGCCGCAAGCCCAGCACGGGCGTCAGCGTCAGCGAAAGCGCCAGAGCCACGAGCATGGCAGCCGACACGGTGACCGCCAGGGGGCGCAGCAGCAGCCCCTCGATGCCACCCATCATGAACAGCGGGAGGAAGACGGCCACGATGATGAGTGTCGCGAAGGCGATGGGGCGCCCCACCTCGATGGCCGCCTTGTGCGCCACGGCCTGCCTCACACCGGGCTGGTTCAGGTTAGCGCGGCTCTGATGAAAGCGGTGGTAGATGTTCTCGATCATGATGATCGAGGCATCCACCATAATGCCCACGGCGATGGCCAGCCCGCCGAGAGACATGGTGTTGAGGCCAACGCCCAGTCGGCGCATCAGCACCCCGGCGATGATGACCGAGAGGGGCAGGGAGAGCGCCACGATCAGGGTGCTGCGGAGGTTGCCCAGCAGCGCCAGCAGCACGATGATGACCAGCAACGCCCCGACCATGATCGCGTGCGTCACGCTGTCCAGCGAGGCCTCGATCAGGTGCGTCTGGTCGTAGTACGGGACGATCCTGACGCCGCTCGGCAGCGTGGCCTCGAGGTTCTCCAGCGCTTGCTCGATGCCCTGAACGACCTTGACGGTATCCGCTTCGGGCTGCTTGATGATGAGCGAGACGACGCGCTCCCGGCCGTCCTTGCTGGCGATGCCACGACGAATCGCATGGCTGTCCTCGACTTCGGCGACATGGCGCAGGAAGATCGGCGTCCCCTTGCGCTCGGCGACGACGGCCTGCCGGATGTCCTCGACCGAGTTGAACCGCCCGATGCCCCGGACCGTGTACTCGGTCGGACCGGTGCTGATGAAGCCGCCGGCGGCATTCTCATTGGCGCCGGTGATGGCTTCCTTGATGTCGGCCAGTTGCAGGCCGTACGACCGCAGCGCGTTGGGATCGATAGTCACGCGGAATTGCCGCATGAGTCCGCCCATGTTGAGGACCTCGGCGACGCCGGGGACATTGAGCAGGCTGTAGCGGAGCTGCCATTCGGCGAACTCACGCAACTCCAGCGGCGACAGGTCACCCTCGACGGCCAGTTCGTACACCTCGGCCAGTCGCGTCGTGGCGCTGCTCAGCGCCGGTGGGTCGGTGCCAGGCGGCAGTTGCACCGCGACCTGGCTCATGCGCTCGGTGACTGACTGCCGAGCCCGCCAGAATTCCGTCTCGATGCCGAACTCGACCACGACGGAGGACAGGCCCTGCGTGGTTTGCGACCTCACGCGAAGCACGCCCGACAGGCCGTTCATGGCCGCCTCCATCGGGCGGGTGATGGCCATCTCGACCTCCTCGGCCGCCATCGCCTCGTTCTCGGTGACGATGGTGAACACGGGGATCGTGATGTCGGGGTAGACGTTGCGTGGCATCTGCTGGTAGGCAACGATGCCGAAGAGCACGGCCAGCGCGACGGTCAGACCGACGACTGCCTGCTGCCGGAAGGACAGGTGTATGAGGCGGTCAATGAGACCACCGTGAGCTTGCTTGTGCTCCATGAGGGTCCTCGGTTCCTTAGTGTCCGTCCGCGCAGCCGGCCTCGAGCTGTCCCGACCCCAGCGCGGTCTTGAGCTGGTACTGGCCCTTGACGACCACCAGGGCCCCTATCTCGAGCCCACGCCGCACCTCCACGTGGTCGCCCCGCGTCGGCCCCAGCTCGACCTCGAGCTTGTCGAACGCCCCGCAGCTCTTCCCGCTCTCCTGGTCCTCTTCGCAGTCCATGCAGGCGGTGAAGAGGACCTTCTTGCCCGCCTCGTCCAGCACCGCGTCCCTGGGCACGAGCAGCCCCTCCCGGCTGCCATCAACATGCAGACCGACCGAGGCGAACATGCCCGGCTTGAGGACGCCGCCGGGGTTGGCCACGACGCAACGCACCCGCGCCGTGCGCGTCTCCGGATCGAGGGCCTGCGATACGAGGCTCACGCGCCCGGCAAACTGCCGCTCGGGGTAGCTGTTGACGCGGACCTCCGCGGACTGCCCGACGCTGACCTGCGCCAGGTCCTTCTCATGTACCTTCCCCCATGCCCATACGCGTTTGGGGTCCACGATGGTGAACAACTCGCTCGATGCCTCGACCACCTGCCCCACTGTGGCCGCGCGTTCCGTGACGATGCCGCCGATGGGGGCCAGCACGGCCAGACTCGCCCCGCCGCGCCCGCCGGACGCCCTCAGCGCCGCCAGGCTCTGGCGCGCCGCCTGAACCTCGGCGCGCGCCACCGTCAGCGCCGACTGCGCCTCCTCGACCTCCCTGCGGGCGAGCAGGTCGCGCTCGGCAACCCGCTTCTCACGCTCGAGCGATGCCGTCGCGATCTGCAGGTGTCCGCGGGCGCGCTCCAGTTCGGCGCCTTCATGCTCCACGCCGCGCGTCGCCTCGCGCACCGCCGCCTCCGCCTGTCGCACCTCACCAAGGGAGTAGAGGTCGCGCTTGGAGATGCCCTCCTCGCGCGCCAACGTCTGCCTCGCGATCTCCAGGTGCGTGGTTGCCTCGGTCTCTGCCGCTCGGGCCTCGCCGAGGTCCGCCTCCGCAGCCTCGACCTCGCGCTTCGCGGCGAGGCCGGCGTCAAACAGCCGCGTGCCGCGCTCATAGGCCGCCTGTCGCACCTTCATGAGCGACCGTGCCGTGTCGAGTGCGGCCTGCGCGACGGCGACCTCGCGCCTGGCGTCCTCGACGGGGCGGGCCTGGTACGCCTGACTGGCCGCGAGCTGCTTCACGCGCTCCAGTTCGCGCTCTGCCGCATCGCGGGTGGCGCGGGCGCTGTTGAGCGCCGCCGTCGTCTGCTGGACGGCCGCAGTCGCCGCGGTATGGGCAATCCTCGCCTCCTCGAGCGGCTTCCCGGAGAGCGCGCCGGAGGCAGCGAGACTCTTCACCGTCTGCAGTCTCGCCGCCGCGGCCTGCTCTTCGGCCTGCGCCCGCGTGAGCGCTGACCGCACGTCCGCCACGTCCCTGCTCACCACCGTCGCAAGCGCCTGTCCCGCCCGCACCCGGTCCCCGACGCGCGCATGGAGCGCCGTCAGTCGCCCGGATACCGCCGGACCCACGCGGGCCGTCAGGTCCGCATCGGCCTCAATCTCCCCCGTCAACGCCAGAACCGGGCTGATGCTCGTCGGCATGACCTCGAGCACCTCCAGACCCGGCACGGTCAGCGCATGCTCCTCATGCCCGATCTCGTCCTCGGCGTGTTCGGCATGGCATGCCTCCGTCGTCGGCGCCTGGTGCGCCGCCGCCTGCCGGCGCATCAACAGCCAGCCGCCGGCCAACACTGTAATCATCACGCCCACGAGTGCGATGGTCCTGATTTTCATGTCACTTCACCTCTACCGGCGTGTTGGGATTCGGGAGACTTCCGCCGACGGCGAACTCTAACTCCGCGAGGCTGAACTGCTGTGCGGCCACCGCGGAGTAGTACTCGACATTGATCGCCCGCAACGTCCGCCGGGCGTCTACCACTTCGAGAAACGCCGATGCCCCCTCGCGGTACCCCAGCATCACCAGGTCCGCCAGGGTGCGCGAGTGCTCGAGCACCTGCTCACGGTACTCCACCGCCTGCGCCTGGGCCGATTGCAGCTCGGCGAGCGCGGTGGCAATCTCGAGCCGGGCCTCGATGCGTGTCAGATCAAGCTGCTGCTCGCGTGCCGCAACCATCGCCTCCGCTCGCTGCAGCTCCGCGCTCCGGCTGCCCCAGTCCAGTTGCGGGAGGCTCAGGCTCAGCGCCAGACCCCCGACGCCCTCCGGCGTCAACCGCCCGGAGACCGACAGGTCTGCGCGCCCGGCCGCCCTGGCCACGGACACCTCGCCCCGTGATGTCTCCACCGCCGCCCGGGCCTGCTGAACATCAGGGCGTTGCCATAGCCCCAACTCGCTCAGTTCTGCAAGCGACCACTCCGCGCTCACCGGCTCCGGTGTGTCGGCGAGTGCCAGCGCGGCGTCAGGTTCGCGTCCCAGCAACGTATTCAGCCGGGCCAGCGCCTGTTTGAGCGCGGCCCCGGAGCGGATCACGTCCTGTCGCGCCCGCGACAGCTCGACCTCGGCCTTCAGCGCCTGTACCCTTGGCTGGTTGCCCAGCTCGTATTGCATGTCGGCGGCCCTGAGCATCTCCTGCGCAAACTCCAGGTTGCTCCAGTCGAGGCTGACGAGCTGTTGGGCCAGAGCGGCGTGCCAGTAGGCCGTCTTCACCTTCCGGGCCAGCTCGGCACGAGCGAGTGCAGCGGCGGCAGCTTTCTCGGCCAGGGCGCCACGGGCGACGCGGGCGCGAGCGCGACGCGCCCCGTTCAACTCAAGCGGCTGCTCGACCGAGAGTATCTCGTCCACCGGCTCCGAACCGATGCCGCCGGGCGACACGCGCACCTCGGGCGGGGACAGCGCTCCTGCCCCCCGCACTTGGGCCTCCGCGGCCCGCATCTCATACGCAATGGCCTGCAGGGAGGCGTGATTCTGCACGGCCAGGTCCACCGCTTCCGCCACGGTCAGGCTCTGCCCCTGTGCGGGCAAGTGCCCGGCACCAAGCAGCAGCACCAGCCCGAGGCATAGGGCATGTCTCATGGCAAGTACCTCCTGCGCCGTGGGCCTGGCTGTGGCGCTGCCACATCCAGAGCCGGCAAGGCGCTATGGCTGTCGTTCAGTTCAGGTCAGGGGATGGCTGGTGGGGCGGGCATGGCGCCCGCTCGAGGTCAGGCAGCTTCCGGGGGGCGGAAATGGAGAGGAGCCAGCGGATCGGTGTTGAGGCGCCCGCCGGCGAGATCGAGACGTTCGCATAGCGATAGACTCAGAGCAGGTGCAGGGCTGGGGCCGGCGGGGTAGAGGGGCCGGCAGCAGTCGTCAGGGCACGCCAGATCAGCATGATCCGGATGGCAATCGACACAAGCGTCAAGGACGCCGCCGATCGCGAGGATTCCGATGAGGAGCAACACGGAGAGCCTCATGCGTGCTGAGAGCCTGCCCTCCAAAACTGGGTGTGAGCAAAGCACCGCCACATCAACCAACGCCGGCCTGGGCCCGGGAGTTCCCCGGCGCCAACCGCACACTCACCACATTCCGGCACACCAGGCGAATGATGCAGAAACGCCGTCATTTGTCGCTTACTTCTGCATTTCCGCCACCATCGCCGCATTGGCGCCAATGTCACGCCCCGACAACTGCGAGACGGTGAGACAATGAGATTTGAGACAAGCCAACGGAATCAGGGGCTCGTGCAATTCCGGCTTGTCTCAGCTCACGCCGGAGAGCCGCACCGCGACTGAACTGCCTCGGCGCCGCGGGATCAGGACGGTGCGTCGCCGCAGTATGATCTCGGCGACCCCGCAAAGGGCGAGCGGCCGACACCCGAGCAGCTTTGGGCGGCGCTGGAGGGCTTCGGTGCATTCACCGTGCCCCACCATACCCGCTACATCGCACCCGCCGACTGGGATCGCGACTTCCACCCGATGGAGCGGTGTGTGGAGATCTGGTCGCGCTGGGGGAGCAACGAGGAGGGGGGACCGCATTCAGTGCAGGAGGCCCTGCGCCAGGGCCATCGGCTCGGCTTCATCGGATCGACTGACAACCAGTTCGCGCAGCCGGGCAATGGGCCTTTCGGGGTGAACCAGGGCGCGGCATGCACGGGGGTCTTTGCTGATGGGCTGACGCGGGAGGCGATCTGGGATGCGCTCCACGCCCGCCGCTGCTATGCGACCACCGGCGAGAAGATGCTGCTCAGCTTCACGATGGATGGCATGCCGATGGGCGACCATCCGATGAACGACCATCTGATGGGGGCCGAGGTGTGCGGACACTCGGGGCCGCGAAGCTTCATGGTCGTCGCCGCAGGCACGGATCGTCTCGCGTCAGTCGAGATTCTGCGCAACAACGAGGTCGTCTACCGCGCGGAGCCGGGCACGCTCACCTTCGCCGATGGGTTCACCGACGAGACCCCGCTGGAAGACGTTCGGCTGCCTCGGGCCAACGAGACCACGCAGCCCTTCTGCTTCTACTACCTGCGCGTCAGGCAAGTCGACGGCCATACGGCATGGGCGTCACCGATCTGGGTGGAATGAGCGGCGACAGGCGATGCCGCCACGGCGCCACGCCTCTCCTCCATGACTGCGGCCACGTTGCCCCGCGACGCGCTCTACCTCTGTGCTGCAGGCGAGACTGCTGTCGCCGACCACGCGGGAGAGTGAACACCCAGGTTCGGGTCGCTGATGGTGCACAGTCCGCTGCCATCCGCGCCGATGGTGTAGATGCGCAACCCGTGGCTGAAGGCGATCCTGCTCCCGTCGGGAGACCAGGCCGCCCCGCGGTCGGCATTCGTCGACAGCCGCAGCGGGTTGCCGCCGTCGGAGTCGAGCACACACAGGTGCCCGGTCGGCAAGTCTATCGCGGTGACGACCAGTTGGTTCCCGTCCGGCGACCATGCGCCGGCGTCGACCCTTGCGCCGAACTCGAAGTCAGTCACCGGCGCGGCGTTCGTGCCGTCGGCATTCATCACCCATACCTGCCAGACGCTGCCATACTTCTCGACGTTGTTGAAGGCTATCCGTGCGCCATCGGGCGAGAAGACAGGCGTGCGGCTGCGTGCATCGCCCACCTCTGTCCGGGCCGTCTGGTTCCCCCCGTCCGCGTCCATGGTGTATATCTCGATGCTCTCGCCGTCGTAGCGCGTGTACGCGATCGTGTTCCCATCAGGCGACCAGGCCGGTTCGGAGTGCGAACCCGGCGCCTGGGTGAGCTGGACCGGACCCGTCGTGTCGGCATTCATCATCCATATCTGGTTGCCGTTCTCGTAGGCGATCCTGCTGCTGTCGGGGGACCAGGCAACGGGCGCGAGCGTCCCCTGCACGATGTCGATGGAGACCTGGTTGCCGCCATCTGCATCCATGACCGTGAGCCGCTCACCGGAGACGGGGCGGCTCGTGAAGGCGATCTTCGTTCCATCCGGAGACCACACGGGGCGCGATTTCTCGCCGGGGAGGTCGGAGAGTTGTGTCTGGCCACGGCCGTCCGGGGCCATGATGTAGATGTCTTCGGTGGGCGATATCTCGTCGCCGTGGAAGCCGATGTAGGCAATCGCCCCCCCGCCACCTGACCCGATCGGCCAGGGCGCGAGCCCCACCACGGAGCGGAGCACCATGATCGCGTCCGCGACGCCCGCGGCCCCGCTCTGGTCGCAGTCGGCCAGAGGGTTGTCCGGATCGAGACCGACCACGATCCGCAGAATCCCGATGGCGTCGGACACATCAGGGAGACCGTTGCCGTTGAGGTCTCCGAGGAGTTCCTCCTGCGACGGATCAACAGCCACTACACCAGAATCGCTCGAGGGCGCGACGTCGTCACCGCCGCCATGGCACCCGATCAGAAGGAGCAACCCGCACAGGAAAGGAAACGCACACACCGCCATGCTGTAACGCATTCCACTCACTCGACTCACCTTCCCCAGCTACGGCGATATTCGAGTACGGTACTGTGGCACATTC
>DPJP01000383.1:0-299 GCA_003542955.1 Armatimonadota bacterium | reverse complement strand
GGGACACCATACGAATTACACAAAAAAGCCGCAAATAGCCGCCCAAAGCCGCTCTTGCATCACCAATGTCGCGGAGGAGCCAATGCCGCGCTCAGGCAACTGTGACATGGTGAGACGATGGGATTGCGGACAGGCCAAAGCGCCCAGGGGATCGTGCGATGCGGGGTTTGTCTCAACCCCCGTCGGAGATGCGCGGCGCTGAAACTGCTGCCCGGGCGACACGATATCAGGACGGCGCGTCGCCCCTCTGTGGGGCGGCGTCTGGCGCGGGCTCTTGGTCGGGCGCGTTTTGAGCACCG
>DPJP01000068.1:41022-43571 GCA_003542955.1 Armatimonadota bacterium | reverse complement strand
CCCCTAACCCCTCGCCCCTCAGTACCTGCCATACTCCTCCGCCACCTCGACCAGCGCGGTCAGGTGGTTCGGCGGCACGCGTGGCGCCACCGAGCAGGCGCTGCTCAGGATGTAGCCGCCGCCGGCCATCGCCGCATCGAGCTTCCGCTTCGCGTCGTCGCGGACCATCTGCTCGGTGCCCTGCAGCAGAACGTTGACCGAGTCGATGTTGCCCTTCAAGAACAGCTTGTCGCCGATCTGCCGCTTGGCCTCCGCGAGGTCGGTGTTGCCCAGTGGCGGCGGGTCCATCGTGTCGACGCCGTCGATGCCGGTGGCAGCCATCAGGTCGAGCCGATCTCCGATTGCGCCGCATGTGTGCGTGTAGGCCTTCACCCCGGCCTGCTTGATGGCCGTGGCGACCTGCGTCTCGTAGGGCATGACGAACTGCTCGTACATGCTGCGAGAGATGAACCCGCCGCCGGCAAAGGCGCTCGAGATGAGCACTGCATCCACGCCGCGCGCTGCCTGCAGCCGGGCCAGCGCACTTGCGCCCTCGGCATAGCGCTGCAGGATGGCGTGGCACTTGTCCGCATCGGTCAAGAGCGCCATAAGCCCGCCCTCATAGCCGGCGCGCTCCATCAACTGCGTGAAGGGGGAGAAGACCTCGCCGTGGACGCTGAGCCTGTCGCCAACGGCCTCGAGCACGGTGTCGATGATCGAGAGAATGTGCGGCGGGAAGAGGTCCTCGCCCTCCCACTGGTAGGGCACCAGGTCATAGTAGAAGGGCGGTCGCTTGANNCGTGTGCGGGTCCTCGTAGAAGATGAGCGCGGGATCGATGTCGCCGACATCCATCTTCGGGCCCTCGATGTGGTTGGCGAGGTCATCATAGGGGCACACGCAGCGCTCGCCGCTTACGTAGTGGATCGTCTCGGCGTCGGCGGTCTGCTCGATGCGGTCGATGCGTTGCCGGGCATTGGGGTCGCGCCCGGGCAGGTTGATGAGGATGCCGTCGAAGTCGTAGCGTTCGGCAAGCTTGATGAACGCTCCGGCCATCAACCCGCTGTCGATCCAGTATTCCGCGGGGCTCATGTCGAGATTGACCAGATAGTGCCCCATGCTGAGTTGGCACATGACCGGGACCCGGTCAGGCTGTTGGAGGTTCATTGCGGCAAGGATACGTTCGCGGCCCGTCATGGTTATCGCTCCGTTGGTCGAATCTGGAGTGCTGTGAGACCACCTTCTGCCGCCCCGATACGGACTCCTGCGCGGCGACGGCGAAAGGACTTTGCAGAGGGGGAAGATTTCCCTCCCCGCGTGGCGAATAACTCCGTGCGCGCATAACGCGAGGACCGCGACCCCGATTGCCACCCGCACCTGTCAAGGAGGGATTGCCATGGACGGACCAGACTACATCCTCTCGACCGGCGAGCTTGAGCGCGTTGTCGGCGAGATCGTGACCACAACGCCCGTGACCGACATCCACACGCACATCTATGACACCCGCTTCGGTGATCTGCTGCTGTGGGGCGTCGATGAGTTGGTCACCTACCACTACTTGATCGCCGAGGTCATGCGCGCGGAGCTTGGGCGCACCACGCCCGAGGAGTACTACGCGATGTCAAAGCAGGCGCAGGCAGACCTCATCTGGCAGCGGCTCTACCTGGACAACAGCCCGATCTCGGAGGCCTGCCGCGGGCCGATCACGGTGCTGGCAGCGCTGGGGCTCGACATCGCCGGCCGCGACCTGAACACGATGCGCGAGTACTTCGCTCAACGCACCGCCGAGAAATACATCGACGAGGTCTTCGAGCTTGCCAACGTCAAAGAGGTGGTCATGACCAATGACCCCTTCGATCCGCTCNNGCTCGAGGCGCCCGTGTGGGAGGCCGATAGCGAGGGCGATCCGCGCTTCAAGGCCGCCCTGCGGCTCGATGGGCTGATCGTGCGGTGGGAGCAGACGCAGCCCGCGCTGGCCGCCCAGGGTTATGATGTGGCCGCGGACTTCTCCGGTGACACCTTCGCCGAAATCCAGCGCTTCCTGGGTGACTGGAAGCAGAGGATGAACCCCGTCTACATGGCGGTCTCGCTCGAGGAGAGCTTCACGTTCCCGGCAGATGACTCGNNGAAGGTGATCGAGGGGGCCATCCTGCCCTTCGCCGCGCGCGAGAAGCTGCCCTTCGCGCTGATGATCGGGGTCAAGCGGCTCATCAACCCGCGGCTGAAGCTGGCAGGCGACGGCGTCGGCAAGTGTGATATCAAGGCCGTCGAGTATCTCTGCGCCAACTACCAGGACGTGAAGTTCCTCGTGACGCTGCTGTCGAAGGAAAACCAGCACGAGCTGGCCGTCGCGGCGCGGAAGTTCCCGAACCTGATGCCCTTCGGCTGCTGGTGGTTCCTGAATGATCCGAGCCTGATCGACGAGATGACGCGGCTGCGCGTGGAGCTGCTGGGCTTGAGCTTCATCCCGCAGCACTCGGACGCGCGCATACTCGATCAACTCATCTACAAGTGGTCGCACTTCCGGGCCATCCTGACGCGCATCCTGATCGAGAAGTACTCCGACATCATG
>DPJP01000068.1:28114-40934 GCA_003542955.1 Armatimonadota bacterium | reverse complement strand
CCCCGGCCCCCTCTCCTTCCTCTGTGTCTCGCCGCGGCGATATGGCCGCCGCTCTGAGACACGTCGTCTGGAGAGGGGGAGAACGGTCAAAGGTATCTGGCCCATCCTGAGACCGGCATCCGTTGCCGTGCTCCCCCTCTCCAGACCGAGCGGACGCTCCCGGCGGAGCGGGAGCGTCCGCGACCGAAGGAGAGGGGGTCGGGGGGTGAGGCAAGCACGGCAGACGCCGACCGCACATCCACACGACGCTGATAACCGACATGGACAAACAGGCAGCGCAACTGCGCGCGGAGCAGCTTCGCGAGCAACTCAACTACCACAACTACCGCTACTATGTACTCGACGACCCGGCCGTGCCGGATGCCGAGTACGACCGGCTGTTCGCCGAACTCCAGCAGATCGAGGCCGAGTTCCCCGAGCTGCTCACCCCCGACTCGCCGACACAGAAAGTCGGCGCGCCCCCGAAGGACGAGTTAGGCAGCGTCACCCACCGCCTGCCGATGATGAGCCTGCAGAGCGCCTTTGACGAGGCTGCGGTGCGCACCTTCGTCCGCCAGTGCTTCGAGGGCGCCGACGAGGGGATCGACTTCGTCGCCGAGCCGAAGTTCGACGGCCTGGCGGTCGAACTCGTCTACGAAAACGGCATCCTGCGGACCGCCTCGACCCGCGGCGACGGCATCGTCGGGGAGGATGTCACCGAGAATGTGCGGACCATCCAGACGGTGCCGCTGAAGCTGCTCGGGGACGAGCCGGTGCCGCCGCTTCTGGAGGTGCGCGGCGAGGTCTACATGCAGCTTGCGAGGTTCGAGGAGCTGAACCGCCGCCGGGCGGAGGCCGAGGAGCCGCTGTTTGCCAACCCCAGAAACGCCGCCGCCGGCTCACTGAGGCAGCTCGACTCGAAGATCACCGCCCAACGCCCGCTGGATATCTTCATCTACGATGCCGGTACCGTCGAGGGGCGTGAGTTCAATACACACTGGGAGCTGCTGCAGGCCCTACCCGGGTGGGGCTTCGTGGTCAATGACCTCATCAGGCTGTGCCCCGACATCGAGGCGCTGATCGCCTACCACACTCAGATGATGGAGCTACGCGACAGCCTGCCGTATGAGATCGACGGCATCGTGTTCAAGGTCAACCAGCGTCCGGCCAGGGCGGCCCTGGGCGCCCNNCGCCCGCTCGCGTAACCCGCGCTGGGCGCTCGCCTACAAATTCCCGCCGCGCCAGGAGATGACTCGCGTCGTCGATATCATCCCGAGCGTCGGCAGGATGGGGGCGGTCACGCCGATCGCCATTGTGGAGCCGACGCAAATCGGCGGGGTGACGGTCCGCAATGTGAGTCTGCATAACCAGGACGAGGTCGACCGGCAGGATGTCCGCATCGGTGATACGGTGATCATCGAGCGCGCCGGGGATGTCATCCCGCACCTGGTGGGCGTGGTCAAAGAGCAGCGCCCGGAGGGGACCAGCCCGTTCAAGCTGCCGGAGCGCTGCCCGCGCTGCGGCTCGGAGACAATCAGGCATGAGGGCGATGTGGTGATCCGGTGCCCGAATTTCAACTGCCCCGCGCAGTTGGCCGGGCGGCTCGAGCACTACGCCGCCAAGGGCGCCCTGGACATCGAGGGCCTCGGCGAGCAGACGGCCGCGCTGTTCACCGAAACGGGTCTCGTCACGCGCCTGCCGCAGCTGTATGCGCTGCCCAAGGAGCAGTTGCTGGGGCTGGAGGGCTTCGCTGATATCTCCGCGCAGAACCTGCTCAACGCCATCGAAGGCAGCAAGCAGACGACGCTGCCGAGGTTTCTCTACGGGCTCAGCATCCTCCATGTCGGCGAACATGTCGCCGAAGTGCTCGCGGCCGGCGCGGGCAGCCTCGAGGCGTTGCGCTCGGCGACAGTCGATGACCTCACCCGGATCGAGGGCATCGGTCCGGAGATCGCCCAGAGCGTCGTGGACTTCTTCGGCAACGAAGAGAACTCCCGCACCGTCGACGAACTGCTGCAGGCGGGCATTGTGCCCCAGGCGCCACAGAAGAAGGGGGACGCGCTGGCGGGGCTCACGT
This sequence comes from Armatimonadota bacterium, assembly GCA_003542955.1. Classification (GTDB taxonomy): domain Bacteria; phylum Armatimonadota; class Zipacnadia; order Zipacnadales; family UBA11051; genus UBA11051. The sequence continues at coordinate 38,878 of DPJP01000068.1, read as the reverse complement.
TCGTCTTCACCGGGGCGCTGCAGCACTTCTCCCGCGATGAGGCGCAGGCGGCAGTGGAACAACTGGGTGCGCGTGCGACGGGCTCGGTGAGCAAGAAGACCGACTACGTGGTGGCGGGCGAAGCGGCCGGGTCGAAGTATGACAGGGCACGCGAGCTGGGCGTCAGCATTCTCTCGGAAGAGGACTTCATCAGGCTTCTCGAAGACGCGCGCGGAGGGTAACCCAATGTGGATTCGTCATCTGGCAGGCATGCTTGCGGCCGCGGCGATGTGCGCGGCGGCGTCGGCGGCTATCTCCGTCGGGGTCTTCGACGCCAAAGCGGCCGGCGGCAAGGGATACGGCGAGCGCGGCATCTGCCAGGCGCTCACCGAGCATCCGGAGTTCACGGCGGAGCTGTTCACGTCAATAACGACTGAGACGCTCGGCANNTATGAGGCGGGCGAACAGGGTGATGGCTGGCAGCAGCTCCTGCGCACCTATGTCGGGGGGGGCGGGGGACTGATCGTCACCCACAACTGCTCCGCGGTGAAGTGCCCGGAGACATTCCCCGAGATCGATCGCGGCATCGAGAAGTACGTCGGCCAGCACATCGCATCATTCGAGAACCACCCGATCACCTTCGGCATCACCGCATTCGATACCGGATTCGGCGATCACCGAATCATCAACCCCGGCAGCGGCGCGGAGGTGCTGATGCGCAATATCGTGGATCGGCCCGCCGGTGTTGCCGGGCAGGTCGGGCAGGGACGCGTCGCGCGCCTCGGACCGTGCATCGGGCTGTCTGCAATGACTACGGAGGAGGCGCCGGTCGGCATGGAGGCGCGGCTGCTGTTCAACTCCGTCGCATGGGCCGCCGGGACCAACCCGTGGCACCTGCCCGAGTACGGCGAGGTGACCGTCGGCATCAGCGCCGGGGCTCCCGCCTTCGAGCAGCCCCGGCCCGTCACGGCGCATGTGACTGTCAGCGTACGGAAGGCCGCGGTTGCAGTGCCGCTGAAGATAGCACTGTATGATGAGGCCGGCAGGGAAGCCGCGGCAACCGAGGTCATCGCTGCCGGCCGGAAGGAGCCGGGCCGCGGACGGTACCTGCGTGTGGAGATGGATGTCGAGCTGCCGACCGGGGGCCTCGATGACGGGACATACACCCTCATGGCGGAGGGCGATGACGTCCTGAGCGCGGAGGCTCCCGTCGAGTTGCGGGGGCAGCTGATGGCCGCCGACCGCGAGCGAACGCTGAAAGCGCGGGCGGCATTGCAGAATACCACCTCGAAGTTCCACTTCAACCAGGGATTCGAGTTCGACTGGGACCGGGCGACGAAGACGCGCGTACTCAAGCCCGAGCTACTCGACGCCTACATGGCCCGCATCGCCGAAACCGGGTTCGACACCTACGACTACTTCAAGGCGAATATCTGGGACGATCAGGCCCACGAGTGGCTCGAGCAGGTCTGCATCGCCGCCCGGCGGCATGGGCTGAAGGTCTGGGCCACGCTCTCGCCGCCCTCGGGCGAGCAGGAGATAGCCGCCTGGCCGAGAGAGAAGGTCGAGGCCTACTACTTCGACACCGTCGAGCGGTTTGCGCGACTCTCGCTGAAGCACCCGAACTTCATCGCCTTCACCTGTGACGACTTCGACTACAACTACGCGCTCTTCTCCCCGCGGATGATGGCGGAGATGGCGCGGCGGTGGCGCTCGATCAACCCCGACCTCTACTTTCTGCCGCTGATCTACTATGGCGGCATCACCGAGGAGTTCATGGCCACGCGCGGGCCCTACATCGACGGAGTGGTGTTCCACTTCCGCGCCGGCAGCAACCCGCCGAGCCACATCGACAACTACGACCCGAAGAGCTTCGAGATGTACGGAGACGTGCAGCGGTATGAGTTCAAGCGCATCCGCCGCATCGTGGGCGACAAGCCGCTGATCGCGGGCCTGTACATCTGGTACTACCAGGGCGGATGGGGTGTGATGACCCCCGACGAGAAGAACCCCTCCGAGGAGCACATCGTCCGCGATGCCGTGCAGAAGCTTGAGATATCGCATGACTACGCCATCGGCACGCGGCTGTACGGGCTGGGGATAGACCACGCGGCCCACCAGGCGATGGGGAAGCTATGCACGCAGTGGCGCGAGGCCGGCGATGACTGGGGCAAGGCCGACATCTCCGATCTCGAAAGCGACATCCGCAAGTACCGGGGCGAGCTGGACAATCCGCCGTATTTCGGCACCCTCGCATCGCGGCCCAGCTCACTCTCCGAGGACCTCCGGACCGAGTGCGGCCTGCCCCACATCGACCTCCACTGGCGATTGATGGAAGACCCACCGCGCTTCGACCCACAGGAGGCGGTGAACCGTTTTTTTGCATTGTGGTCTCCCGATCCGGCATGAGACCGGCCTGGGGGGACCTCCTGCAGCAGTACGTCGAGGCCGGCGGCACGCTGATAGTCGAGGATGTGCCCGGCTGGAGCACCGATCTCTCCGGCGGCTCCTCGCTCAGTGAATGGGAAGCGCCGACAGGCGACCGCGCGCCGGGCACGCTCAGGTTCGCCCAGCTCTCGGGCATTGTGTTCACTTACCACCACCGCGGGGCCGTCAGGCGCGTGCGGGTGGTTGCCGAGCATCCTCTGACGGCCGGCATAGGGGCACCTGGTGAGTGGGTCGAGATTGCCTATGCCGCCGACGAGAACAACTACAGCCACCTCGCCTACCCGGTGAAGGCGAGCGGCTGCACGGTGCTGGTCGAGGGAGAACACGAGACCTGCCGCTACGACGGGATCAGCTACAAGCGTGCCGGCACGGTCAGCGGGACTCACCCGCTGATCACGGTCAACCCCGTCGGCAAGGGGACCGTGATACGCCAGTATGCGCCGAACTCGCTGCCGGCGACGATGGGCCGGGACCGGTACGAGATATTCGCGGCCAATCTGGCACAATACGTCCGGAAGCTGTACAATGAACGCGCAGGCCAATGAAGCAGAATGAAGGGTGACGTTGATGGCTGTTGAGAGCCCCCGTGTTGCGCTGATTCAGTTCCCCGGCTCAAACTGCGAATGGGAGAGCAAGCTGGCCGCCGAGACCGCCGGCATCGCCTGCGACGTGTTCCGCTGGAATCGCCCCCCCGCAGAGTTGACCGACTATGACGGCTATATCATCGGCGGCGGCTTCTCCTACCAGGACCGCGTCCGCTCCGGCGCCATCGCCGCCAAGGAGCCGATCGTCAAGACCGTCTTCGACCAGGTGACCGACCACGGCAAGCCGATCATCGGCATCTGCAACGGCGCCCAGGTGCTTGTCGAGTCAGGCCTCGTGCCAGGCCTCACGCCCGGGAAGGTCGAGATGGCGCTTGCGCCCAATATGCCCGACCCCTCCGGCCGCATCGCCCAGTTCTGCTGCCGCTGGGTCTACCTCAAGCTCGCGTGCGCACCTGAGCGCTGCGCGTTCACAGGCAAGTACCAGCCCGGCGAGGTCATCCCGATCCCGATCGCGCACGGCGAGGGCCGGTTCACCACGCGGGATGAGGATGTCATCGCGGCGATCAAGGCCAACGACCAGATTGTCTTCCAGTACTGCGATGCCGATGGGAACATCGATACGTCCAGAGAGGTGTGCCCGAACGGGGCTCTGGCCAATATCGCGGCCCTGTGCAACCCGGAGGGCAATGTGATGGCGATCATGCCGCACCCGGAGCGCGCCAGTTTCCTCCGCCAGATACCGGGAGACGTCGCCGGCGAGTGGGGCCAGAAGAAGCTCGCGGCACACGGTGACCTGAGTGCGCTCAACGGCGCGGGCCCGGGCCGTGCGGTCTTCATCGCCATGCTGGAGGCGCTCAAGGCGCGCGTGCCCGCGTAGCACATTGATGCGTGAGAGTCCACTTGCGGCGGGGTGCTTCTCGACACTCCGCCGCGTTTGTATCCGCCCAGGCATGCCAGGCAGAAGCATCGAAACCGTCGTCATTCAGGAGCAGTCCCGCATCGGAGGGACCCCAGTTGGCCACGAAGCCCGCGTCAATTCCCTGGTCTATTGCCGTGCCGCCGGAGGTCTATTGCGAGTACTGCGGAGTCAAGCTCGGTGACTACCACCGCGACCCGCAACTGATGATGGATGTCCAGCTCGAGGGCCCGCGCCTTCTGCATGAGAAGTACGGGATCCCTCTAGGGCGCGGAGTGTCGCCGGACTTCTCCACATACGCCACCGGTTCGACACTGGGGCTTCAGATCGACTTCCTCCAGGATCACGCCCCCTCACCGAAGGGCCACCCGATCAAGAGCGTCGACGAGGCCGCGGCACTGCGGGCGCCCGAGGACATCCGGCAGGCGGGCGTCATCCCGCAGATGCTCGAATACTACGAGTACATGAAGGCCCATGCTCCGGATGGCGTCTCAGTGGGCTTCGGCCTCGGAGGGCAGGCCCCCCTGACGACCGCGGTGCTGCTGCGCGGGCACGACTTCTTCCTGGACATCTACGACGCGCCGGAGAAGGTCCACCGTTTCATGGAGACCCTGACGGAGAACGCGATCAGGGAGCGCGAGCTGGGCTTCGAGATAACCGGGGGCAAGCCGGGCGACAGCATCGGCTTCACGGATGACTACGGCGGCCTGCTACCGCCCGATCAGTACATCGAGTTCGATCTCCGGTACATGCTGGAGATATCCGACCACTTCGGCGCCACCAGGCGGTCCAGTCACACGGAGCTGCTCAAGCGACCGCACCTGGTAATCCTGCAGGATAACGGCTGGACCTATATCGACGTCGGCACTGACCCCTACATCACCGTGAAGGACTGCGTCGAGCTTCTGCACATTGATTGGCTGGTGCAACTGAAGACCTCCGACGAGATGCTGCTGGCCACGCCCGAGCAGGTACAGGCGACCTACCGGCAGATGGTGGCCGACGGGGCCAGACAGATGCTCGTGGAGCTATGCCCAGGCATCGCGGAGGAGAACATCTTCGCCTTCATCGAGGTGGCAAAGGAGTACGCGTAGGCGTGCACGCGCGCACTCACGGAGCTCGCCCCACCCCCATCCCGCGATCGACTAAGGCGACCCGTGCAGGTCATCGCGCCATTCGGGTAGAATGTCACTGCGCTAGTAGGAGTTGTGTGCCACGTTCGCAAGGTGAGACGGCGGCGATCTGGTCGCGAGAGCCGCGATGGGTGATGCTCAATGCCAGAGACAAGGGCGGAATGGAACGAGATGCTCTACCGGGACCACCCATCCCGGAGTGCGTTGGAGACTGCCGTTGCCGACTACGCGGAACACAGCGGCCAGACCCTGCGTTGCGCGACGGCATTCGCGCGTGATGGCGTCGATCATGCCGTTGCCGCCGCGCTTGGTTGCCCCCCCATAGGCAGAGTAATGGCCGCTCGGCCGGATGACGGCTGGTGGCTCCTCGAGATGCACCGCGAGTGGGGTGAGAAGCAGAGGCAGTCCGAGCGCGGAGCATGCATGGTCATGACGGCAGACGACCACGGACACGTGTTCCACGTGATCTCCAGCGAGGGTAGCGCATTCTGGTGCGGGGTGCTGGACTACGCGGTGCGACGCGCGTACCCAGGTGTCACGAGAGCGGCGCTGACGACGCGTGAGATGGGTGCCCTGCTGGAGGAATTGGCCAACAGCATATCAGTGCCGCCGGACAGCTTTCGGGTAGTGGAAATGTCCTACCAGTCGCGTCTGGACGACGGACGAGCTAGGCGGCCCCAGAAGACCGACCGGACCTGGACCGATACTGACTTGCATGCCGCTTTCCAGGAACTTGACGAACTGGATGCATCACTTAACACCATTCGCTTCAACGCGTACTCCAACGGCCGCGTGGTCACGAGTGGAGCGTTGCGGCGGGTCTGCGAACTGAGCTATGCGGGACCATCTGAAGGACTGCTGCGCAGCATGATCCCGACGATGGCCAGAATCACCGAGAACCGCATGACGCTGCTCTCCGGCCGCGCGCGGCAACAGACGCGGCAATTCGAGGCGAAGCCGTTCTTCATAGCCTTCGATGACCATCGCATGGAGGATTCCGCGGCACGTGCGAGACTCCTGCACGCCTTGGCACGGATGTCGAACACGTCGCAGTCCGTCGTGCACGCAAACCCATACGTCCACTTGCGCGTGCTTGATTACCTTGAAGACACCAGTTGTGACGTATACGTGATGGCCTCTGATCGCATTACCATCGTGCCACAGACGCGCAGTTCCTCCAGTTCGCTGGAACGGATCTACGCGCACATCTGCGCTGAGTTTGGTGAAGGGCGGTTGGTGGACTTCGAGGAGGTCTATCCCGCGTGACAGAGGATGCCTACGCCGAGACCGTCGCGACCCAGGCCGACAACTACGAGTTCACTATCCAGGCCCTCATCTGTCTTGATGCAGCTATTCGGTATGAAACGCAGAGGGAGCCGAAAGGATACGTGCCGGGTTCGCACTTCCTGCCGGGCAGGCGCATGACCCCGATGACAAGTGGTGGGGTCGCTAACGCCGCACCGGTAACTCCGGACATCGTAATCCAGATGCCAGATGCCATGGGCATGGTTGGGGACGTCAAACTGACCGCGAGCAGTAAACGCGATTTCGGACAGGCAGAGGCGCAGATCGCTAGGTACGATACCGATCTCGCTGGGTGGTGTACGAGCGACGAGTGCGGCCTAGCTCATGACCTCCTCCTGTTGGTGCACTACGCAAATGGTGCCGAGGCAGAAGAGCATTTCTCTCGCGCGCACTATGGTCGGGCGTTCGCGCTTGTGACAGTCGTGAGGGATCTCCAGCGCCACTGCTTCATGACATACGAGTTGCGGCTGGGAAGGCTCTCGCGGGACGAGATGACACGGAAGCTCCGGAAGCCACTCCCAGTCCCCCTTGAGCGGCTTGCTGCTCAACACGGCCGGGTGAAGTTCTACGATGCCAGGCCCGAATGCGTCGAATACACGATGGACGTTCTTTGGCATGAGTACTTCCCGCAAGTCGTGAACGCCTCAGAGCATAGACGCGTCGACCGGCGCAACGCGACCGTGACGCAGCGTCGTGTTGACGTTCGGAGCGCTCGCGAGTGTCTCCAAGACGCCTACAGCACAACCCAACTGGTAGCTCCAGAGAACAGACACCGCCAACCCGAGACGCCGCAACTGGACTGGGTGCGCGAAGCGATGGAGGGTTTCGTCGAGATCGGTAGAGCCGAGCGGGATCACGAGGACGAGGCCGTGTACTGGGTGACCTACTCCGCGCGTGCGCGGAACACGAACGCGGAGGGCTTTGCGCGCCAGTTGCATCGCTCCCGGAAGAAGCGCCGGAGTGCCTCGAGGACACAGGGGCAGATGAGCCTGCCCCTGGACCAGTAGTGATGCAATGTCAGCAATCGCTCGCACGTCGGCTCGATCTCCCACGAGCCTCGCCGTGTCCGACCGCAGCGATGTATCCTGCACGCGCGTGAAGGGTACGTCTGATGAGTGTGGCACCTACTGCCAGTAGGCCTGCAGGTGAATGCCGGCATGCTGCGGATCATCCAGAGCCACGATCAGCTTTGACGCCACCCAGTCTCCCCGTTCGGTCTCGTGCAGCGGGATGAAGACGACCATGCAGTTGCCCGCGAGATCGGGCTGCCACCACCCTGTGGCCTCCCCGAAGCCCTCGTGTACGCCGAGGTACGGTGTGTTGGCTGGATCGCGGACGATCTCGACGCCTGCCGGGAGTGACTTCACAAAACGGTCGAGGTCGGCGTGGGGAAGACGGAACAGGGCGAGCAGCTCGACCCCTTCGGCTACCGGCTGCGAGTAGGTCTCGAGCAACTCCGTCGTGTCAGGGAAGCGGATGCCCGTAACGGCTTCGAGTTCGGCAATGCCTCCCTTGAGCGGCCCCGGTGTACCGGCCTTCTGCCCCCGAGGCGCCACCAGGGCGTACGCGATCCACACGAGCCCTATGACCAGGATACCCACACACGTGAGCAGCAGCCATCGCGGCAGGCGCGAGTGCCACGCGAGGCGGCGGTCATCTGCATGGGTGTCAACCACTGGGGCCTCTTTTCTGGGATGGTCATGCAGGCGGACGCGATGGGCGAAGGTTCGCGAGAACGAGGCGGGTTCCTGCCTGGCCGCCTGGGTTCCATACGCGTAGCCGGGCCGCCGCGCCCCGGCGATTCATCGCGTCTGCGCCAGGTCCGGGAGTGGGCCGCCGTAGAGGCCCCGGCTTGTGTAGGTCTTCGCATTCAGCGGCGAGGCCTGGAAGTAGTCGCCGACATGCACTGCGTCCGAGGTCTTCTCCACCCACGCTTCCGGCCCGCGCATCGTCTCGATGCCGCCCAGGAGCACCTGCGGCATGGTCGGAATCGTCAGCTTCGTCACGTCCTCGACCTGTAGCGTGTAGCGGACGGTGAAGGCCTGACCGGGCTTGCAGTCCTCCGTGAGCACGATGCCCTCGGCAAGTTCCTCAGGGGTGACAGACCTCTCAGCCCTCCCGTCCGGGCCCTCGATGGAGAGCTTCAACTGCCCGGGCACCACAAAGCCCTCCGGGATCGTGTCCCTGAGAACTACGCGCTTCAGATCACAGTGGTGGGCTTTGAAGTAGTCGAGGAACTCGATATCCCGCCCATTCGCCGATGCATCATGGGGCAACGGCTCGGCGGGCAGCAGCTTGACCAGGCAGTGCGGGAAGCCCCACTTGCTCGGCGCGGCCCAGCTCCGCTGGAGCAGCACTCCGCGCACGAACCAGTACTTGATCTCGGTGCAGTCGATCCCGGCGGCCTCGAGGTAGGCGATGGCGTTCATCCCCGGCTCGGACACAGCCGTCTGGTGGCTGCGGTGCATCAGCCCGTAGCGCGTCGAGTCGATGGACATGTAGTACCACTCGCCGTCGGCGGCCAATTCGCGGCAGACATACCAGAGCAGCCCGCGGGCGCGCTCGAGCATCCAGGCATCTTTCGTGTGGTAGCCGACTGCCGCCAGCGGCTCGGCCAAAAGCGTCTGGATGTTATCCACCGCGTCCATCTCAGAGCCCGCCGGTGGCATCGGGTTGTAGCCGGTCCAGTAGGCCTTCTGCCCGTTCCAGTCGACCTCATACACGCCGCCCTTGGGCCCGTAGCGTGGAAGCTGATGCTCCAGCCACAGCCGCGCCGCCTCCAGGCAGCGATCGTCGCCGGTGATCTCGTAGGCCTTCACCAGCGGGTAGGCCGGTGTGGTGTGGTGGAAGGACTCGAAGGCCTTCCAGTCATAGCCGAAGCCATCGGGCCAGTCGAAGTTCATGTACGGCCAGCCGTACGCCCAGTTCGGGTTGCCGCGCCTGTTCTCGAACTGCATCTGGCCGGTGTCACCGAGAAACGCGTTGTAGCCATTCTCATCATACTGGGCGTAGAGGACGAAGTCGACGCAGTTGCGCAGGCCCGACAAGGCCTCGTCCTCACCGGTCAGGAGGTAGTCGCGCCCCCAGGCCTGCAGTACCTCGGAGTTGGAGTTGTTGGGGAACAGCGTCTCGCACTGCGGGTAGCCGTAGATGCTCACAATCGGGTTGTAGCGGATGTCTCCGGCGATGTAGCCCTTGCCACGCTCGGCATTGACGCCGATCGTCTTGTCCATCCGTAGCGACGGCCGCCACGGCGTCGTGCCATAGCCCCTGGTGCCGACCAGCAGCGAGGGGTCGAAGAAGTAGTCCATCACATCGATGGCGGCGAAATCGTCATCACTCAGCCCCAGCCCCCAGTAGACGCCCGTGCGGCGCATGATCGTCTGCGCGGCCGGCGTATCGGGCTGCACATCGACGGGCCCCTCGTGCCAGAGGTAGCCCAGGACGTTGTCAGTCAGCTTCGCCAGTGTGTCACGGTGCTGGTCCTGCGCGTCGCCGAAGTAGTAGAAGTAGGGACCGTTGGTGATGACCTTCCCCGCGCCTGCCTGATGCTCGACGATGATGTAGCGATCCTGCTCGAGCTTGGCCCAGCGCGCAAGCGGCGTGCCGGCGAGGAAACGCTTCTGCTGCTCCTCTGAGCAGTGGTAGCTGTATGCGAGCGGGGAGAAGAGCTTCTCCGGCGTCCAGAAGCCCGTCGCGCCATGCTCCTCGAGGCCCATCTGCTGCACCATGAAGGCATCGGGCAGGCCCTCGAAGATCGGGTGTCCGTGCGCCATCACCTCGTAGCCGCACGGAGTGCCGGTGCCGACCTTCACGGAGTTCATGCTCGGGTAGTAGGGCTCGATGCCGAGACGAAGCAGATACCTCGCGCCGCTGCCGGTGATACAGAGCCCGCCGCCGCAGGCAAGGTAATCGACCATCGCGCGCGTCGAGGCCTCGGTGGTCAGGGGGCAGTACCAGGGCGCCATCTCGCGCGGGCTGCCCATCACGCAGTGGTACCACAGACACGAGAACTCCCCGAGAGGGACTGCGTTGCCGCTCTCATCGAGGAAACGTCCCTCGCGATCCGGCCTGATGAGCGTAACGGAGTAGCTCTGCGTCGCCCAGTCGGCGACAGCGTGCTGCTCGGGTGCGACCTCGTCATCGACAATGATGCCGAGGCGCCCCGCCGGCGCGGCGGAGGCGACAGAAGTCACCAGCAGTGCGGATACGAGCAGCGCCCATTGCCAGTCCATTCACTCATCTCCCTGCTCCGAGTAACGGTCGATTCGCGCGTTGACCGACCTGTGCAGCGCGGGGCCGCGGCAGTTGCGGATTGCTCCCGGTGGGCGACCTTTCTGCTTGAGAGGCCCGAGGCTCTGTACATGATTGTCGTGCGGGAGGCCCCGACATTCGGACTCCACGACCAGCCACACTGCACACGGTTGCCGAGCTCCGA
>DPJP01000068.1:16892-28093 GCA_003542955.1 Armatimonadota bacterium | reverse complement strand
CCCGCAGACTGAAGTCTACGCTACATGGTTGCTGAGGGAAGGGGGCCTCGGCAGGGCCGTAGTGTGATCCGCGAAGGCGTGCGAAACGGCCCCGGACGTTCGTACTCCGCGACGAGGCACATTGCACACGGTTGGTGGCCGGCTCCGCCTCTCTCAGTCCTTCTCTATATGCTCGGGCGCTCTGTACGTCGAATAGGGGCAGCCCTGGGAAAGCTGCACCCTTCCACCCGGCGGGGCCACCGAGCTGCAGCCGCAGAAGAACGAACTCGCGTCCTGGCCCGTTTCCTCGCCAATGTCGTCCCACATCGCCCGCGATTCGGTGCTCATGTAGAGCTTCACATCATCGCTGTGCTTGCGCACCTCGCGGAACATGAACCGATATACTTCCTTCCGCACTTCATGCGGATACGGCCCGACGCGGACGCCGGCCATCTCTTCGGCGGCATCACGGGCAGCCTGCAGGTAGACGGGGTCGAGCAGCTCCTCGTCGATCTTCTCAAGCAGCGAGTCGACGGTGTTCCACATGATGACACAGAAGCCCACCGACTCCGGCTCGGAGACAGTCAGCGCGTACTCGATGGCCCGCGAATACTCCTCCCGCCAGTTGACTACGGGGATCGTGGGCTTGAACTTGTAGCGGAACGGCACTCCCATCTCCCCGAGCTTGCGGCCGGCCTCGAAGCGGTCGAAGGCATGCCCCGAGCCCGGCTCGAGCACCTCCGCGATCATCTCAGTGGTCACGCTGAAGATCCCGACCAGGCGGTCCTTGCGCTCGAGGTCGGCAACGAAGTCGACGTTCGAGCTGGCGGCATGGAAGTAGCCGTAGCGGTCCTGCTCCGCGAGGGTCTTTGTGAACAGGTCGAATATGCCGGCTTCCGGCTCGAAAGCGAGCATCTCCGCGCCCCAGCCGATCATCCGGAAGCACCGCTGCCACGGGTAGCGCTCCATGGCGGGCCGCACGACCTTCTCCATGTGCTCCTCGGCGTTACAGGCGATAGTGAGGTATTTGCCGTGCTTGCCGGCGCCGCAATAGTGACACCCGTGCGGGCAGTTCGTCATCAGCCCGAAGTCGAAGGTCGGCCAGCAGACCATGTCCTCTTTGGCGTCCTTCTCGTATGAGTGATAGGCCTGAATCGGCAGAAAGTGTCCGAGAATCGACCTCACCGTCGCCTCATCCGTCCCGTCCGGCCATCCGAGCAAGTCCTTATTCAGTTCGGGGAACTCCCCGTCGGTGTAGACCCTGGTGAACACGAGCGGACGCATGTGGGTGCGCTCGAAGCCCTCGGGCACCTCGTCGGGGGGCCAGAGCGACTTGAGTTGCTCGACCACCTCGGGCATGTTGGAGTTGTCGACCCAGACGAGTTCATCATCGACCGGTCTGGTGCCGCCGATGATGCGCTCCATGCGGGCTCTGGACAGCGGGTCATCCTTGATGCTCTCGTGCGCGAATAGCTTGAGCGGGGTCAGGGGATACACGATATAGGCCTCCCGAACAGTGTAGGCGGCTGTGTCGGGGGCAGGTTCCGCGGTCGGGGAGGGGGGACCTGCCCCAGCTACTACGTTACGCAGGCTACGCCTGGACATCGGTTCTGAGTTGTCCTTGACACACGAACATGTGTTTGTATATACTGCTGTCATGTCTTTGGCGCCATGAGGGCCGTGACGCAGGTTGGTGATGAACGAGGATGGGTACACGTATCCACGAGTTCAGGGACCCAATCCACAACTTCGTCAAACTCGACACGCAGGAGCGGGCCGTCGTTGACGCTTCGGCGTTCCAGCGCCTGAGAAGCATTCACCAGTTGGGCATGTCACACTTCGTCTACCCTGGGGCAAACCACACACGGTTCGAGCACTCACTCGGCGTCATGGAACTGGCCACACAGGTCTACCACACGATCACCTCGCCTGAGCATCTGACCGACGAACTGAGAGCGGTACTGCCTGAGGTAGGCGACGAGGAGCACGTCAGGTACTGGCGTCGTGTGCTACGAATGGCGGCTCTCTGTCACGACCTCGGTCATCTACCGTTCTCGCACGCCGCCGAGAAACGACTCCTGCCCGATGGCTGGAACCATGAGCAGATCACCCGGGCGATCATCGAGAGCGGCGAGATAGCACACATCCTCGGAGCGATGACGCCGCCGTTGCGCCCTGATGACGTCGCGAAGATCGCGCTTGGACCCAAGGAGTACCGGGATACGACGTATACCACTTGGGAAGTTCTGCTGTCGGAGGTGATTGTGGGCGACGCGTTCGGTGTCGATCGCATGGACTACCTGCTCAGGGATTCGCACCATCTCGGCGTCGCGTACGGCCGCTTTGACCACTTCCGCCTGGTCGATAGCCTGCGCATTGCGCCCCCGCCCCCGCGGACCGGGCGCGACTTGTCCCTCGAGCCGACGGTGGGCGTGGAGGAGGGAGGACTCCACTGTGCCGAGGCTCTGCTGTTGGCTCGCTACTTCATGTACTCCCAGGTGTACTTCCATCATGTGCGAAGGATCTACGACCTGCATCTGGCCGATTTCCTGGCTGAGTGGTTGCCCGGCGGGCAGTTCAGCGTCGAGATTGACCAACACCTGGCGATGACCGACCACGAGGTCATGGCTGCTCTGCGCGACGCAGCCGATGCGCCGGGCAACCGCGGCCATGACAGCGCGGCCAGCATCTACCGGCGCAATCACTATCGTCTCATATATAAGCCGAGTTCCGATGACGTGTCAGTCTTCCCGGACGCGTGCGGCAAGGTCTGTGCGGCTCTCGAAACGCGGTACGGTGCGCATTCTGTTCGCGTTGACCGCTACAGCCCACGCGGCGACATACCCGACTTTAGCGTTGTCTGCGACGGCGAAGCACACTCGGCGGCGGCAGTATCCGATGTCGTGGCAGACATGCCCCTGGCCAAGACAGCATACGTCTTCATCCGTCCTGCACATGAAGAGGATGCAAAACGGTGGTTGCGGAACAACAAGACGCAACTACTCGATCATCCGGAGGAACCATGATGGAACAAGCAGCGCGCGGGGCAGTGATCCTGAGCCTGATGAAGCAGCTCAGAGAGCGCGGGAGCTGGTGCGGAGCCACCGACATCCAGAAGACCGCCTACTTCCTCCAGACGCTCACAGACGTGGACATGGGCCTCGATTTCGTCCTGTACAAGCACGGCCCATACTCATTCGGCCTGCGTGACCACATCACCCAGCTCGTTGCCTACGGCTTCGTCAAGAGAGTGCCCGACCAGCCGCCCTACGCCCCACACCTTGAAGTGACGGAGCGTGGGGAGAAGCTGATCCACAGCCATCGGGAGACGGTTGAGGCGGCAGAAGAGCACATTACCTTCATCTCGGAGCACCTGGCCCAGGAAGGCATCGCCGTCCTCGAGCGACTCGGCACTGCCCTGCTGTTCACGCTCAATGGCGCTACTGAGGCAGACCAGGAGACACGGGCACGAGCGATCACGGAGGCAAAGCCACATGTGAGCCCTGAGGAGGCCCTCGAAGCCGTCAAGCGCGTAGACGCAATGCGTGCCGAGTGGGCCGCAGTTGCTCCCTGAGGGCGCCCTCACTCCCGCCCGAACGGCGAGAGTGCCCGCAGGCGATCGATGATCCTCTCCATGTGCTCGAGCGCGTAGTCGATCTCATCATCCGTCGTGTAGCGACTCAGGCTGAAGCGGATCGTCCCGTGCGCGTGCGTCGAGGGTACGCCCAGGCACTTGACCACATGCGAGATGTCCAGCGAGCCGGAGGAGCATGCCGACCCCGTCGACACGCAGATGCCCTGCTCATCCAGCAGCAGGACGATGCTCTCGCCCTCGACGTAGCCGAACGAGACGCTCAGCGTGTTGGGCAGCCGTGGCGAGGCCGCGCCGTTGACCAGCACATCCTTGCAGCGGGTCAGCAGCCCGTCCTGGAGCCTGTCCCGCATCGCCTGGAGCTTGAAGCCCTCCCGCGGCAGGTCCGCGGCGGCCAGCTCGGCGGCCTTGCCGAAGCCGATCATGGCGGTGACGTTCTCGGTCCCCGCGCGCTTGTCGCTCTCCTGGTGCCCGCCGATGAGCAGCGGCGTGTAGGGCGTCCCACGGCGCACGAACAACCCGCCGATGCCCTTGGGCGCATGGAGCTTGTGGCCCGACATCGAGAGGAAGTCCACCGGCGTCTGTGACATGTCCAGCGGCAGCTTGCCCGTCGATTGCACGGCGTCGGTGTGGAACAGGCAGCCCTTCTCCTTGACGATTTCGGCGATCTCGTGGAGGGGGAAGACTATGCCGCTTTCGTTGTTCGCGTGCATGATCGAGACGATGGCCGTGTTGTCGGTGATGGTCTCCCGCAGCTCATCGAGGTCGATCTGGCCGATCTCATCGATTTGCAGATAGGTGACCTGGTAGCCGCGCTTCTGGAGGTAACCGCACAGGCCCAGTATCGCAGGATGCTCAACGGCGCTGGTGATGATGTGGCGCTTGTCGGGGAGCTGATCCAGTGCCGAGCGGATGGCCGTCGAGTCGCTCTCGGTGCCGCAGCCGGTGAAGACGATCTCCTCCGGGTGCGCGCCGATCAGGTGTGCGACCCTTGCCCGCGCCTGCTCGATGTCCCTGGCGACATTGCCGCCGAAGCTATGCAGGCTCGAGGGGTTGCCGTAGCGCTCCGAGAAGTACGGCAGCATCGCCTCGAAGACCTCGGGCGCGACCATGGTTGTGGCATTGTTGTCGAGATAGACGATATGCTCCATCAGCCACCCACCTCGACGGTGATTTTCTCGTCGATCTCGTCACGCAACTTCTGCTGGACGAAATCGTTGATGGTGCCCTGGTTGTTCGAGCACATCTGGCAGGCGCCTTTGAGCCGGACGACAACACGGTCGCCGTCGATGGCAACAAGCTGCAGACCGCCGCCGTGGCCGGTCAGTTGCGGGGCGATAACCTCCGCAATCAGGCGGCCGATCTTGCGATCGCGCTCGCTCTCGGGCTCGATATCACACAGCGCCTGAGCCTTCTCCTCGAGCACCTCGCCGATGATGCGGGCGATATCGGGCTTGCACTGCCCGCACGCGCCGCCGGCCTTCGTGTGATTGGTGACCTGCTCGACGGTGGTCAGGTTGCTCTCCCAGACCGCATCGCGGATGGTCTTCTCGCTGACCTCGAAGCATGCGCAGATGATGCGGTCTTCATCATCATGGCCGGGAGGCTCTTCGCCGCGGTAGTTGGCGATGGCCGCCTCGAGCGCCTCCGCGCCCATCACGGAGCAGTGTATCTTCGGGGCCGGGAGCCCGCCGAGCGCATCGACGATGTCCTGGTTGGTCAGAGTCTCCGCCTCGGCGAGGGTCTTCCCCTTGATCATCTCGGTTAGCATCGAGGCGGTGGCGATGGCACTCGCGCAGCCGAAAGTCTGGAAGGACGCATCCGTGATGCGCTCCTCGCTGTCGATGGTCTCGACCTTCATATACAGCGTCATGGCATCCCCACAGCGCAGACTGCCGGTGTGGCCGATGGCGTTGGCATCGGGCAACTCACCGATGTTGCGCGGATTGAGGAAATGCTCTTTGACCTTATCGTTATAGTCCCACATGGTAGCAGCGCCACTCCCTGGTACGTATTCGCGGAGGCCCAATAATAGCAGGCCACACTCGCCTCCGCAATGCTCCCGCCGCAACCGACTGCAGCAATATCTGTGCGCTTGTACCCCTCCGACGGCCGGCTGGGGCATTTGTTCTCAGACCTCAAAGGACGGCAACGACAGTAGAAACCGCGAATGACGCGAATGACGCGAATGAAGACAACGACAGCGGCCGAACGGCGAACGGCGGGGCGAACCGCGAAATACGCGAAAAGGCGCGAAGGAACGGCAACGACAGTAGAAACCGCGGATGACGCGGATAGCGCGGATGAACGGCACGGCAAGCAGCGAACGGCGGGAGGAACCGCGGTTGAGATGCCGCCTGCCTTTGCCCTATTTCGCGTCTTTTCGCGTCTTTCGCGGTCTACTGCTGTCTGTCGTTGCCTTCATCCGCGTCATCTGCGTCATCCGCGGTTCCCCTGCCGTTTGCCTTTGCCTTCTTTCGCGGCTCTTCGCGGTCTACTGTCGTTCGTTGAGGCGCGCGTTGCGGATATCGTCGAACAGGTCACATTCGGCCGAGTAGAGCTGACTGCGCACCTCGACGGTGTCGCCGAACTCAATGTACTGCTCCCCGGCGTCATAGGGGGGCCACACGAGCCCGTCGCCGGAGGGGTCTCCCGTGGCGGCGAAACGAATCCATGTCTCACTCATTGTGTCGGAGAGGGCCTGGTCGGTCGGCCCGAGGGCGCGGATCATGTCGGCGCCGAACACGTAGGGTATCTCGATGCCGTGGATGGCCCCCAGCCCCTTCTCCGCCGCCTGTGGCGAGACGCGGGTGAAGTGATACACGTGTACATCTGCATCGACATTCGCCATGCCACGGGCGAAGCGACGCGCCGGGGCGATGAACGCGGATATCGTCACCAGCCGGGTCAGCACCCGACGGACGTTGGTCTCATCGGCAGGGAAGTACTCGAGCACCTTGTCGGCGGATGTGCCGAAGAGCGTCCGCACGGCGACTCGGTACCCTGTGAGGCTCCTGATGGGCAGCCTGTCGGTGAATACGTTGCCGTCGTCCCCGTTACTACCGATGATGAGCGGGACATCCTGTTGCTCACCGGCCGCGAAGGCCGCGAGCGGGTCCCCGGCCAACACATAGCCGTCGATGACGGGGTTGAACTTGTCTCCTCGGCCACCGGGCAGGACATCCGGGTTGATGCCCGTCAGCAGCTCCTCGGCGGTCTTCGAGCGCAGTTGCGCCAACACATCCGGTCCCGTGCAGCCGAGCTTGCCGGCAAGGCGCACGCCCATCTCCTCGGCCGATTCCCCTGTGCCGCGACCGGCAGCCGGTGTCCCATCACGCAGCACGCGGAGGCCATCGCCGGGCGTGCCACTCTCCGCTATCGCGCCGCGGAACAGCCCCGCGCTCAGCGGACTTGCCATCAGGCAAAGCACGCTCTGGGAGCCTCCCGACTCACCGAAGATCGCCACATGCCGCGGGTCCCCGCCGAACGCCTCGATATTCCCCTGCACCCAGCGCAGTGCAGCCACCTGGTCGAGCAACCCGTAGTTGCCCGAGACACCGTGTGCGGATTCCGCCGACAGCGCCGGGTGAGGGAAGAATCCAAAGGGGCCGAGCCGGTAGTTGATCGTCACGACCACGGCGCCCCTGGCGGCGAGGTTGTGCCCGTGGTAGGTCCTCATCGAGCCCGAGCCAATAGTGAGCCCGCCGCCGTGAATCCACACCAGCACCGGCAGGCGCCCATCGGGGGAGGTGGCCGGGGTCCAGATGTTGAGGTACAGACAGTCTTCGTCAGTCGGACCATCGGCGCCGCGGTAGATGCCGGTCATCTTCGGTTGTGGGCATGAGGGGCCGAACTGGTCGCACAGGCGAACGCCCTCCCACGCGGCGGGTGGCTGTGGCGGCCGCCAGCGCAGATTGCCGACGGGCGGGGCGGCATACGGAATGCCGCGGTAGACGGTGACGCCATCCACCCCGGACGCGACGCCCTCGACGAGGCCGGATCGCGTGCTGACGGGCGCGGCCAGGCATCTCGGGCTGATCAGGGCCGCGACGAGTATGGCCATGTGTATGTGCCTGTGGCTTCGCATGGGTGGTATCACCGGATATTGGATGTGCCTGCTTGACATGAATGTCGGATGGCAGCGTTGCTGGGTTGCACCCGGGGACTGGCGCCCATTGCGCAATCTCCGCAAGATGAAGCGAGCCCGGTGCAACGCAATGGGTCCCTGTCCCAAGTTCATTCCCCGTGCAAGAGCGGCATTGGGGACAGCGCCCTCCCGCGATACAGACGGACAGCCTCCGGCTCAGGCGAAGGGCGCGGGAGGGAGCAGTCCCCGGCTGATAATCCCCGGTTGGCAGTCTTCGTCTGCCTGAACCTTCGCGCGACGCCATTTGTCGGAAGGTCCTCGGCAATCGCAGCCGAAAGAAGAGACATTGACCAGGGCCAAGACGCCCACAACCAGATGCATCACGGAGACGGCATTGTGTCACGAATACTGACTGCCACCCTGACCACCGGATTCCTGATCTGTTTGACAGTGTCAATCTGCCACGGGCAGGCCGCGGACGAGCCCGGCATGAAGGTCGGCGTCGCCACAGTCGACATAACGCCCGAAGGCCCCGTCTACATGATGGGCTTCTCCGGCCGCGACAAGGACCCCTCCACCGGCGTCTACAAGCCGATCGAGGCCTCCTGCATTGTGTTCGACAACGGCACGACGCGCGTCGGCATCATGGCGCTGGACGTGTGCAAGACCGGCGTCGAGCAGCTCGAACAGGTGCGGGCCGCCGCACAGGCGGTCGGGATACCGCCGCAGCAGATGATGCTCAACTGCTCCCACAGTCACTGCGGGCCACGCGTGCTCGGGCGGCAGAACGCCGAGTACATGCCGATCTTCGAGGAGCGCATCCGCGGGCTGCTCCAGGCCGCTGCCGCCGATCTGCAGCCCGTCACGCTGGATTACACCGTCGGCTCGTCCACAATGGCCGTCAACCGCCGGCAGCTCGATGCCGAGGGCAAGTACGTCGGCATGCGCCCGGAGCCGCGCAAGGGAACCGACCCCGATGTGCCGGTGTTGCGGGCAGTGCGGCCCGACGGCACGGTGCGGGCGGTGTTGTTCGGCTATGCCTGTCACCCCACAACGATGGGCGGACACGAGATCGGCCCTGACTTCCCGGGCTTCGCCAGAGACTGGATCGAGGCCGCCTACCCCGGCGCCGAGGCGATCTTCCTGCAGGGCTGCGGGGGAGACATCAAGCCCCGCTACAGCCTCCCCAACGGCACCTTCGGCTATGTGCTGATCGATGCCAAACAGACTGTGGCGGAGATCGGCCATGAGCTGGGCAGAGCTGTCGTGACCGCTACCTGCCTGCCACCGCCGAAGCTGGGCACCTACCTGGGAGGGCTCAGCGACACCGCGGGCCTGCCGACGACGAAGAAGGTCGAGGATACGCCGGAGGGCGGGCTGTTCCCGACTGAGGTGCAGGTGCTGCGCATCGGCGATGTCTACATCGTCGGCATGAACGGGGAGATACTCGTCGAATACGGCCTGCGCATCAAGCGCGAGCTGCCGGACATGAAGATGTGGGTCAACGGCTACTCAAACCGTGACTTGAGCTATGTGGCCAACGCAGCGGCCTTCGCGGAGGGCGGCTACGAGGTCACGACCGGCTGGACGACCGCCGAGGCGGAGGACATCCTGGTGAGCAAGGCCATCGAGCTTACGCGGAGGCTGGCCGGGGAGTGAGCAACCGAAGCGACGAGCAGTTGACGCCATGCGCGAGGAGTGGCGACAGGGAGTAGCTGAGGCATAGGAGTCGCAGGCTTTCGAGCAGGCCCGAAAGCTCGCGACTCCTGAGACGCCTGCCCGGTCGAGTCCCTGCCGCCGCTCTGTGCCCTCGCCGCCACAACCTCAATCATCACTCAGGAAGTCGCGTATCCACTCCGCCTGCTCGGGATGGCGGTCGATCAGGCAGTTGGCGAGGATGCTGTAGCCGGCGATCCTGCCCTCCTGCCAGAGCCGGAACATCGCCTCGTACTGCGCCTGCACCATGTCAGTGGGCACCTCCGCCTGCCGCGAGTAGTCCCGCAGGTAGCTGCCGACGATGATCTCCTTGCCCGGGAAGGCCTGCGAGCAGGCATCCACATGCTCGGGCAGATGGGGCAGCCTGAAGGGATCGCCGCACCACAGGTGTACCACGTCGATGACATCAATGAAAGGCGCCCACTGCTCCTCACGGAGCTGCTGGATGTAGACGACGATCCAGAGCTTGAGCCCCTGTCTGGCGCTGTCGAGCGCCTCACGCACGCGCATCGCCGTGCTCTGCTCGTAGTTGTCATAGTCAAACATCCCGGAGGTATCGTCAATCATCGCACCGACGATGTTGGGGTACTGCATCGCCATAGCGCTGACGTGGGCGGCCTCCGCGATGACGGTATCGGGGTCTGAGTCGCGCCAGTTCTTGAAGCCGACACCGCCGGGCTGGCCCTCCTGCATGGGCATCTCGATGAACTTCCACTTGGAGATGTCGCAGACGACGGACTCCTTGTCGGCAAGCAACTCCAGCGCCATCCTGTCGTTGGGGTGGAACACCAGGTTGCACCTGCTCAGGCCGAAGTACGCGGCGCCCTGACCGACGCCGAAGACTGACGGCGGCACGCCGGGGTCGAAGCCCTGGCCCTCCCAGACCCATCCTGCATCACGAAAGCCGGCACGGTCCATGATTGGTCTCCTCGGTTGGCATCTGTAGCAGCGCACGTTGGGTGACACTGTATTCCTCTCCAGCGGGACCTGATGGGATCGGGTCTCTGGTCGTTTGATCTTCTCATGCTCTCCGTGCGGCCCTGCTCCGAATGTGAAGACCAGAGGGTCAAGGCCCCGACCCCGGCCGTTGCCGGCAGTCGGATACGGTGAGCGCACAGGGCGACGCAGGGTTCGGTTCTGCTGCAGAACCCCCGTCCGGTGCTGATGAGCAGAACGGATATGGTCACATCTTTGGTTTACACCCGCCAATTCTCCATCTGCTGCCCTGAGAGATACGCTGGCGGCTGTACATCAAATATGTGACCACGGCTTCGTTGCCTTGGTCTCTGAACACGAACGGCGGTTTCGCAGCGGAACCAGTATTCGCGCTATGACCCCTCGGGGGCATCCGGCAACGCGTCAACCCTGTACCGGTAGCGCGGCCGCAGGCGCCATATCCACACATTCCCCGGCGTAGGGCTGTTCTTCGTGAACCACTCCACGGTATTCCTGCCGTATCTGGGATTTTCCCACGAGATCAGCTTCGTCCAGTCGTAGACCATGCCGTCGGAGCCGATGATGCCCACGTGACTGCAGGACTCGGGGTCGGGCGCATACCAGGGCGAATGCCGCACACTGACGACGTCACCGGGCAGCAACGGCTCCAGGCCGTCCCAGACAACCACGTCCCACAGGAGGCGGTTGGTCATCGCGATGTGCTCCTCGGATGCCCGGCCGTCCCGCGCTCCGTAGCCGAGTGCCTCATCGACGATGCTGTCGGTGAAATCGGAGCAATCGTTCTTGTGGAGGACGAACTTGCCCATCGGCCGGCGCTCGTGGTATTCGACGGCCTTCTGTGCAATCCGCCAGTTGAGGGGCTTCTCGTTG
>DPJP01000068.1:0-16863 GCA_003542955.1 Armatimonadota bacterium | reverse complement strand
TAGAAGTGCCGCCGGGCCGATTCCTCGTCAGCGCCCAGGAGCGTCTGGCGGGCGGCCAACACGCCGGGGACGTTGAAGACGGGGTACTCTCCCGCGTAGATGATCGCCGCCACGGCAGCAACTACGGCCGCGGCGAGGGTTGCGACTGCGACGAAGATACGGCGTCTGCTCCGTCCGGCCATGTTGTGTCACCTCAGGCCACCAACCGCGCCGCAGTACCCCGCACCAGCGAATCGCCATCCGTGACCTCTACAACAAACGACCGGGGGCATGCGCCTTCCGACGCACGCCCCCTGTGTCCTACTGTGCCGGGCGCGCCTGGGGTCAACCGGCCTGCTCGGCGAGCTCAAGCTCCTTCTCCATGGCGTTTGCCAGGTAGCGCAACAGGATGATCGGTCCGCCGAGCTTGACTCCTCCGCCGGCGATGGCGTCGATCATGCTGTGGTCCGAAAGCGTCGTCGCATAGCTTGCCGGGTCCAGGCCGGTGGCCTTGGCTGCCGCCAGGGCGAATGCGGCATCGCCGTGGCCCATGCCCTGGGCGCGGAGCCTGGCGACATCCTCCGGGCGGCTCATCGTGTAGTGGGCGACCATGCCGTCGAATGCCCCGCGCATCTCCGCGTTGATCCCCAGGCCGGCGATGTTGATCCGTGCCAGCAGCGCCCGGCCCTCAGCCTGGCGCGTCACCTTCTTGGACTTGCCCAGGGCGTTGTTGGCAGCCTCGGTCAGCTTCCCGGTCTGCTCGGCAGCCTGCTTGACCAATTCGTTGTACTTGTCGACCTTCGGGTACTTGGTCATCAGTTCGAGGTATGTGGCGGTGTCCTGGGCGGCATTCTGGGCGTTGACGACGGCTGCGAGCGCGGGCAGCGCGGCGTCGGCCGCCATGTCGAACTCAGCCACGGCACGCGTGAAGGAGACCAGTGAACGTTCGGCGATAGCCACATCCCCGGCCGCCCCCCTGCCTGCCTTCGATGCGGTCAAGGCTGCCTGCAAGCGCTGCTTGATGCCTGCGCAGCGCGCGTTCGCGTCTTCGAACCTGCCCTTGATGGCCTCGACGGCGTAGACGGCCGAGTTGGCATCGCCGATGGCCGCGCTCGCGCCCATGAAGATATCCTGCTGGGGGGTCGTGAACTCCGGGCTCGACTCCGAGAGGCCGAGGATCATGCCCGAGGAGTCGCGCGATATCTCGACGGCCTGCGACATCTGCCTGGCGACCTGGGCCTCGAACTGCGTCTTGCTGGCATTCAGGTCGTTGATAGCCGTCTGCAGTGCTCCGGCCTGCGCGAGCAGTATGCCCGCCCTTGTGGCGTCGGCCGGTGCGGGCGCCGGGAGTGTTGCCGGGCTCTGGGGCACTGCTGCGAGCTGTCGCACGGCATAGGAGTCACGGGCCTGCAGGTTGAGCGCCTTCTGGTACTCCGCCCTGGCCTCCTGCAGACGCCCTACGGCGGCGAAGCAGTCGCCGAGCCCGGTATGGGCGTCGGTAACGGTGGGATTGGCCTGCGCTACCTGCGAGAATGCCTGTGCGGCCTGGACGTACTGGCTGCGGCGCTGGTAGCCGCGGGCGATGTGGAGGTTCGGCTCGATGGCATCCGGCTTGAGCATGTCACGCGCCAACTGCCGCTTGATGCGATCCGGATTGGCCGGGTGGGTGAGCAGAAGCTGCTCGAGTGAGGAGGGCTTTCCGTGTCCGTAGTGCTTCTCGAGCCGCTCGAAGAAGGCGAGCGAGCCACGCGGGTCGTACCCGGCCGCGTAGATAAGGTCACAGCCGCCGTCGTCGGCGTCGCGCTCGTCATCGCGGCTGTAGCGCAGCATCAGGAGGCCGGCGCCGATCCCGGCGATGTCGCCGACCGTCCGGCTTTCGCCGCCGATGATGGCGACGCCGATGTTGAACAGAATGCTGTTCTTGAGCGACTTGATCGAATCGCGCTTGACGATATGCGTGACCTCATGAGCCCCGACAAACCACACCTCGTCCTCGGTGTCGGCGAAGTCGAGCATGCCGCGGAGGAAGTAGATGTGCCCGTAAGGCGCCGCGAAGGCGTTCACCATGTCGGTGTCGAGCACCCGGAACCTGTAGGGAATCTGCTGCCGGGACGAGTGCGCCACGAGCATCTGGCCCATGGTGGTCACATACTCGTTCAGCAACGGGTCCTTGTCGACCATATAGTGATGCTCGACGGCTTGAGCGGTCTGGCTGCCAAGCGAGCGCTCAACGGAGTCCTCGTTGCAGCCGGTGAGAGCAGCGAGCGCAACGGCGACGCACGCAATGGGCACCAACTGCCTGAGAAGAGTTCTGGTCAGGTGTGGCATTTCGTGTTCCCCTTCGTCATGTGGTGGCGTACTGCTTCTGACCACCAGTCGGCACAGAATGTTCACAGACCACGCTACTATCTGTCCTAGTATATACCGTACAGTATATACCCCGCCATGGGCGCCTGCAAGCGCCGGACTCGCGCTCAGATTGCGCCTGTCCGGCCCGCGCTATTCGATCCAGTATTCTCGCACCGGCGCGCAGTTCCTGCGACAATCGCGCGCCGACTCGCAGGGAGGACCGCCCGACGCAGGGAACTACCTCCGGTGTCGCAGCGCCGTGGACTGTGATCAACACCGTGCCGAGCATACGACCCGGAGGGTCCCCATGATAGGTCAATGGATGCGGCTGAACCGCCTGTTCCGCAAGGGGCAGCGCGCCGTGTTGGTCGCACTCGACGAGTGTCTGCTGGGTGAGACCGGGCGTGGACCCGTCGTCAGCCCTGAAGGGATCTCCGAGCTGGCCGAGGCCGACGGCATCATACTCACATCGGGTATGCTGCGCCGCTGCGCGCACGGCTTCGACTACCGCGGCGCACCGTTGGCCGTCGTCCGCCTCGACTGGGCGGCCCCCCCGCAGACGGACGGCTATCGCGTTCCCTCGACTGCGGCAGTGGTTGAGCCTGCCGCCGCGCAGGCGATGGGCGCGGACATGGTGCTCATGTCGCTGGCGATGACGCGCACCGACGCCGAGGCCGATGCCGCGGCGGTGGCCGCCGTAGCGCGCGCGGTCGGCGAGAAGCTGCGCTGCGGGGTCCCGCTGATTGGTGAAGTGCGGCCCCCGCACGCGGGCAGCATGCTCGCCGACGCGCTTTTCGCGCAGACTGATGCCGGCTGCAGACTGGTGGCTGAACTCGGCGCGGACGCGGTCATCAGCATCTTCACGGGAGAGCGCTTTGCCGAAACCGCCGCGGCGGTCTCGGTGCCGCTGCTGGCGATGCCACAGACGGCGGCGGCGACGAAGCTTGATGTGCTCCACTTCGCCTACCAGGCGGTCAAGGCGGGAGCCCGCGGTGTCCGGGTAGGGAGGGAGATCACGGGCACGGCAAACCCGGCCGCCCTGCTGCGCGCTCTCCAGGCCGTCGTCAAGGACGAGAAGGACCCCGATGCCGCCGCGACCGAGTACGGCGTGCGGTAGGCGCGGCAGACAGGCCCGGTGCGCACAAGAGCACGCACCCACTCATGGAGGGTGATTGAGGATGAAACGTGACCTGGCAGTGGTCTTTGATTGCGGGTCAACGAACCTGACCGTTGTCGTTGTCGATGCCGGCGGGCAGCTGGTGGCGAGTTGGTCGTCCCCCGGCGGGCCCGTGCATCAGGAGGGCATGCCGGACGGGTACATGGTCTGGGACCTCGATGCTCTGTGGGACCGGCTCTGCACCGCCGGCAGACAGTGCATGGAGGAGATCGACCCGGACCGACTGTGCGGGGTGACGGTCACGACATGGGGAGCCGACGGCGCGCCGGTCTCGGCCGATGGTGACCTGCTCTACCCACCGATCAGCTGGCAGGATGACCGGACCGAGCAGCTCGCGCGCGACATCGAGAGCGATATCGACGCCTGGACGCTCTACCAGACCAGCGGCTACCAGATCATCGGCTTCAACACGCTGCTCAAGCTCCGCTGGCTGCATGAGCATGAGCCGCGTGCGCTGGCCGATGCGAAGCACTGGCTGATGATGCCGGGGCTTTTCAGCATGCTCCTGTGCGGGGCGCACTCTCTTGACGCCACCGCCGCCGGCACCATGATGGCCATGGACATGGCGCAGAGACGCTTCTCCGACCGGCTGCTCGAATGGGCGGGAGTGCGCGCGGACCTCTTCCCGCCGATTATCGACCCCGGGGCCGTCATCGGCAGGGTGAGCGCCGAGGCCGCGAAGGCAACGGGCCTTCCCGAGCATCTTCCGGTCGTTGCCGCCGGGCACGACACGCAGTTCGCCGCCGTCGGCTCCGGCGCGGGGCCGGGCGAGGTGATCCTCAGCAGCGGCACCTGGGAGATTCTCATGCTGCGCTCGAACACCTTCGCACCCTCGAAGCAGGACTTCGACGATGGGCTGCTCATCGAGGCCGATGCCGAGCCCGGCAAGTTCAACCCCCAGATGCTGATGATGGGCTCGGGCGTGCTCGAGTGGCTCCGCGACCAGTTCTACACCGACAGCAAGGGCCGCGAGACCGGCTACGGAGACATGGTGGGAGCCGCGGAAAAGATCAGGCGCGGCTGCGATGGCACCATGGTGATTCCGAGTTTCGTCTCCGGCACCGGCCCGCTGCGCCGCCACCAGACTGAGGGCACCGTCCTGGGGCTGGGTCTCTCGACCACCAGGGATCATCTCTACCGTGCCGCGCTCGAGGGCCTCAGTTGCCAACTCAGGCAGGCCGTCGGCATCCTCTCCCGCGGCTGCGAGTCGCCCTGCACAGGCATCCGCGTCGTCGGCGGCGGGTCGAAGAACCCGCTCTGGAATCAGATCCGTGCCGACGTCTGCCGACTGCCCGTCACGACGATCGAGCAGAAGGAGGCCACGGTGCTCGGGGCGTCGATGTTCGCATTCGTCGGCGGGGGTACCTACGGGAGCATCGCCGAGGCCCAGGAGAAGATGGTCGGCGCGACGCAGGTCTTCGAGCCGTCGGCCAATGCCGATGCCTACGAGGCGGTCTTCGAGGCCTACTCCGGCCTGCCGCCCGCCCTGCAGAGCTTCTACGGCAGGCCCCACTGAACTGATCCGGATGCGGGCCCCTACCNNCGTCCCGACGCGACCGGAGCATTCCGCCTCGCGCCGCACCCCCGCCGCCAGGCGCCCTCGCTCACCAGACCCAGGCGTCCGATATCACACGCACAGGAGGCCGGTACTATGGGCCGCATGGAGATCTCCGTCAAGGACTGCGCATCGATCTTGAGGCGGAGGCCCGTCACCGGGGGCGTACCGATCGCCCGCGGCGAGGCCCCATCGGGCGCGCGGTTCGCGCTGTCCGATGCCGCTGGGCATCCGGCGCCGCTGCAGTGGGAGGTGACCGGCAGATGGGATGACGGCAGCGCGCGGTGGCTGCTGCTGGACTTCCAGTCCGCCCCGCCCGCCGGCGGCCGGAGCGACTACGTGCTCTCATGGGATGTCGAGGCGGATGGCGCGCCTGATGAAGCCGCAAGCGATGCCGGAAAGAGGCCGGGGTACGTCGGCAGCGGCGACGCTTGTGTGAGCGCCGTCGAAGGTGGACTGCTCGCGATCGGCAAACGCCTCGAACTGTCGTTGAGGCTTGCAGACGCCGCCGGGGAGGCGTGCCGGGCCCGTGTCGCAGACATGCGCGTTGTCACGGCGGGGGCGCTGCGCTCGACACTGCGGGTCGAGGGTGCCTTCCATCGGGCGGATGGCAGCCGGTGGTTCGCGTTCCGGCTGGATGCGTCCGTGTTCACGGGGCTCTCGCTCATCCGCCTGGAGCCGCTCATTGTGCTCAATGCCGACAGCGGCGTCATGCAACTCATCCGGGAGTTGAGCCTGGTCGTGGGTTCTGTCGATGGCCGACGCGGGGGCCGCATCGGGTGCGGTCCGCCTCGCGAGGTGGGCGACGATGAGCGCGCGCGGCTGCTGCAGGTCGATGACCGGCAGGTCGAGGTTGACGGGCAGATCCGCGATGAGCGTGCGCCGGGCTGGGCGGAGATGACAGACGCCTCGGGGACCATTGCCGTGGCGCTGCGTGACTTCTGGCAGCAGTGGCCTAAGAGCATCGAGCTCGACGGTGAAGGACTCACCATCAGCCTGCTGCCGTCCTTCGATGCGGGCCGATTCGACCACATGGAGCCGTGGTACAAGTACCAGTACCTGTTCGCAGGCGACTGCTATCAGCTCAGGACCGGCCAGGCACGCAGCTGGGACATCTGGATCGACCTGCAGGGAGACGGCCCCGGGCTGGCCGCGGCGGCCAACGCACCACTCATCCCGATCCCGGAGCCCGCACAGGCAATCGTCACCGGCGTGTGGGGTCAGATACTGCCCGCCGGTACCCCCGAGACGGCCGAGTACGATGACTGGGCGCAGGGGCTCTTCGAGGCCTACTGCCGAAGTATCGAGAAGCAGCGCGACTACGGGGCGATGAACTGGGGCGACTGGTTCGGCGAGCGCATCGTCAACTGGGGCAACCACGAGTATGATACGACCAACCAGCTTCTGGTCCAGTTCGCCCGCACCGGCGACCCGCGGTACTTCTACGTGGCGGATGCCGCGGCGCGCCACTCGGCCGAGGTCGATACCGTCCACCACGTCAACGCTGACCTGTGGAACCACTTCGCCGAGATCGAGGGCGACCCGGAGGCGTATGAGGACACCGAGCCGGCTTACCCCTTCCGGCCGGGGATGGTCCACCAGCACACGGTAGGCCACGTGAGCGGCTTCTACAGCATCCAGACGGTCCGCGAGCTGTTCATCGACAAGGGCATCGGCCTTCCCCCGAACCCGTACCTCTGCTTGACGGCCACCAACCTCGGGCACCTGTGGACCCAGGGCACCTCGCGGCACTCGTTCATCAGCGGCAACAGCTTCGTCCGCGAGACGGTCTTGACCATAGGGGACAATCTGGCGCGGCTGGTTGAGGACGGTAAGTACCCGTTCCTGGGTCACAGCCACATGGGGCGCATCGCCGGATGGACGAGTCTCGCGCTTGCCGGGGCGTATGAGATCGACTTCGACCGGCGCTTCCTGGACGCTATGCGCGGTATCGCCGAGGGCGCGATGGAGGAGCAGGACCCCAATTGCGGCGGGTGGCTCTACTACCCGATGCCGGAGGGCCACTGCTACTGCAAGAAGCACAAGCACACCGGGATGGCGGGGTTCATCACGGCGGTGCTCATCAACGGCCTGTCGCGCTACTACGGGCTCTCAGGCGATGAGCGTCTGAAGCCATGCATCGACGCAGGCGTGCGCTTCCTCGACCTCGATACATGGCACGAGCAGTGGCGTGGGTGGCGCTACACCTCATGCCCGGCGACCGCGCTCAACGGCGTCAGCCAGCCCGGTGTGACGATGATGGCGCATGTCAACGGCGCGCTCATCGGCGATGACCCCGAGCATCTGCGCATCCTCAAGGTCGCCTGGGATGAGAAGTTCAGTAAGCTGCTGGATGAAGACACGAGCGCCCAGGGCTTCGGGAAGGCGTACGCGAGCACCATGTACGGCTGCCCGGAGACGGTGGCGGTGTTGGCGTCCATGGAGGCGCCGGAAACCTCGACACCATACGGGAAGCGGTAGGCCGCCGGGTGTGCGGCGGGAGGTGAGCATGCTCCGCCGGTTGAAGGAGATGGGCGGACACCATGCGGGCGCCACCTGATGCGCCATGCGCGGCGCCGCGCCGGTGATGCTCCGGGCCGCGCTGCACCTGATCGATCAGTTCCGCTGAGGGAGGATAACTATGCCCCAGACTGTGATAGTGGATGCCGTACGCACGCCCATCGGCCGCTTCTGCGGCGGCCTGCTCGAATTCTCGGCCGCCGACCTGGCCGCCCATCTCATCAGGGCGCTCGTGGAACGCAACGGGATTCCCGGCGACCAGGTGGATGAGGTCATTCTCGGGCAGGTGATCCAGGCCGGCTCCGGCATCAATGTGGCCCGCCAGGCGGCGATTTCCGCCGGGCTGCCGGTCTCCGTCTGCGCCTGCACCATTAACAAGGCCTGCGCCTCGGGGATGAAGGCCATCGAGATGGCGAAACAGGGCATATCCCTGGGCGAGGGGAGCATCTACCTGGCCGGCGGAACGGAGAGCATGAGCAATGTGCCCTTCATAGTCAACCAGATGCGCCGGGGCCACAAGCTCGGCCATGTCGAGATGCTCGACGGCGTTGTGGATGGGCTCACCTGTTCGGTCACGGGGATGGGGATGGGCTTGACCGCGGAGGAGATCGCCACGCGCACCGGCATCACCCGCGAGCAGATGGATGCATGGGCACTGCGCAGCCAGGAGCGGGCGGCGGCGGCAATCGCGGCAGGCACATTCGCCCCCGAGNNCATCCCGGTACCCAGGAAGAAGGACGAGCCCGCGGCCGCGGATGAGCATCCGCGAGAAACCTCGCTCGAAGCCCTGGCCAACCTGCGGCCCGCCTTCAAGCCCGATGGCTGCATCACCGCGGGCAACGCTTCCGGAATCAATGACGGCGCCGCGATGTGCCTGGTCGCAGACGAATCGCGCGCGCGCGAGATGGGCTGGCAGGCCCGCGCGAGAGTAGTCGGCTCCGCCTGTGCGGGCATCGAGCCCGAGGTCATGGGACTCGGGCCCGTCGATGCGGTAAGGAAGCTGTGTGAGAAGCTCGATGTGAGCGTGGACGATTTCGAGCTGGTGGAGCTCAATGAGGCATTCGCGGTCCAGGCGCTGGCGGTCATCCGGCAGCTTGACCTCGATGAGGAGAAGGTCAACGTCAACGGCAGCGGCATCGCGCTGGGGCACCCGATCGGCGCGACCGGCGCCCGCATCGTGACATCGCTCCTCTACGAAATGGAGCGGCGCGACTTGCGCCTGGGCCTGGCCACGCTGTGCATCGGTGGCGGCATGGGCATGGCCATGGCGCTCGAGCGACCATAGGGAAGGAGACACACCATGGAGATCAACACACTGTGCGTCATCGGCGCCGGAACCATGGGTACCGGCATTGCCCAGGTGGCGGCGCAGGCAGGCATCCGCGTCCACGTTCTGGAGACCTTCGAGGAAGCCATCCCCCGGAGTCGGAAGCGGCTGGAGAAGTCGCTGCAGGGCGGCATCGAGCGGGAGAAGATCACCGCCGAGCAGGCCGAGGTCGTCAAGAGCCTGATCACCTGGGAGAGCACGTACGATGCCCTGTCCGAGGCGGACTGGGTGATCGAGGCCGTCTTCGAGGACGTGGCCGTCAAGCAGCAGGTGTGGCAGGAGATCGCCGCGCGGGTGGGGGAGCAGACGCCCGTGGCCAGCAACACCTCGACGATGCCCATCAAGAAGCTGGCCGGCTTCTACGGCCGCCCGGGCTACTTCATCGGCATGCACTTCTTCAACCCGCCGCCGGCGATGAAACTCGTCGAGGTCATCCCCTCCGAGGACACCCTCCCGGAGATCACCCAGGCCGCGGTGGCGCTGTGCGAGCGCGTGGGCAAGACGCCGCTGATCGCCCCCGATATTCCCGGCTTCATGGTCAACCGCGCGNNCGGTGGAGGTGTGGGCGCTGGGCGGGGAGCCGGAGGCCATCGACCAGGCGCTCGAGTTGGGGCTGGGCCACAAGATGGGCCCGCTGCGGACATCCGACCTCGTCGGCCTCGATATCATCAAGGCCGTCCACGAGTCGCTGACGGAGCTGACCGGGCATGATCGCTTTGCACTCCACCCGAAGTTCTACGAGCTGATTGCCGAGGGCAAGCTGGGCGTCAAGAGCGGCGAGGGTTTCTACAAGTACGACACCTGAGATGGAGCAGCCATGAAGGTCATCACCGCATCGCAGGTCGCCGAGTTGATCCCTGACGGCGCCACCGTTGCCGGCACCGGCTTCGGCGGCATCCAGCAGCCCGAGTATCTCATGGTGGCGATTGAGCAGGCCTTCGCCCGCGACGGGCATCCCCGCGGGTTGACATACGTCCACTCGGCCGGCCAGAGCGACCTGAGCGGCGGGGGGCTTGACCACCTCGCGCACGAGGGCCTGCTCCGCCGCGTCATCGGCGGGCACTTCAGGCAGGCCGTCAACCTCGGCCGGATGATCCTCGATAACGCACTCGAGGCCTACAACCTCCCACAGGGCGTCATTGCTCTGCTGTACCGGGAGATTGCCGCAAAACGTCCCGGCCTCATAACCCACGCCGGCCTCGGCACCTTCGTCGACCCGCGCCTCGAGGGCGGGAAGATGAACGAGCGCACCACCGATGAGTTGGTGCAGGTGGTGGAGTTGGCCGGCCGCGAGTGGCTCTTCTATCCATCTCTGCCGATCGACGTCGCCCTGGTCCGCATGACGGCCGCCGACCCGCACGGCAACCTGGTCGAATCGCGCGAGGCCTGCCGGATGGAGTCGCTGCCGCTGGCGATGGCGGCCCACAACAGCGGCGGCATCGTCATCGCCCAGGTCGAGGAGGTCCTGGACAGACCGCTCAGGCCAATGGAAGTCACCGTGCCGGGCATCCATGTGGACTACGTGGTGGTTGCCCCGCCCGAGCATCACCGCCAGACGACCGACTACCAGTTCAACCCGCTGTTCGTGGGCATGGAGAGCGCCGAGGCGCCCGAGATACCAATCCTGCCGCTTGATGAACGCAAGGTCATCGCCCGCCGGGCGGCGATGGAACTATTCGACGGCGCCGTGGTCAACCTCGGCATCGGCATGCCGGAGGGCGTCGCCTCCGTCGCCTACGAGGAGGGTGTCTTCGACCGGCTCAACCTGACGGTCGAGTCGGGCACCATCGGCGGAGTGCCGGCCGGCGGCCTCTCATTCGGGGCCACCGCCAACCCGATTGCCACCATCGCCCACGACAGCCAGTTCGACTTCTACAGCGGCGGTGGGCTGGACCTGACATTCCTGGGCCTCGCCGAGTTCGACGCTGCCGGCAATGTGAACGTCAGCCGCTTTGGCAAAATCGTCGCCGGCTGTGGCGGCTTCGTCGAGATCAGCCAGAATGCCCACGAGGTCGTCTTCTGCGGTACCCTGACGGCCTCCGGGCTGAAGACGGAAGTGGCCGACGGACGGCTGATCATCGCGCACGAGGGCAAGCTCACCAAGGCCCGCGAGCACGTACAGCAGGTGACCTTCTCCGGCGCCGAGGCGCTGCGCCGCGGTGTGCCGGTCAAGTACGTCACCGAGCGCTGCGTGTTCGCGCTGCGCCCCGAGGGCGTTGCCCTTGTCGAGGTGGCGCCGGGCGTCGAGATCGAGCGGGATATCCTCGCGCAGATGGAGTTTGCGCCCATAGTCGCCCCGGACGTGCGTCCCATGTCGGCAGCGCTCTTCGGCGGAGAGCGCATGGGGTTGCAGCTGAGAGCAGCCGCACACTGAGGAGCATGGCAAGCACCGCACCGAGCACTCACGGAGAGGACAATCATGGCCAAACCGGTTCGCCTGACAACGCTCGCCTACGCCGGCGTCGAGGCCGGCGACAACTACTCGCAACGCGCGCGGGACGAGATGGCGCGGCTGCTCGAGCTTGCCGCGCAGGGCAAGCCCGATATCGTCGCGCTCACGGAGTTCTGCAATGTGCTGGGCATCGGTTTCGGGCCCAATGCGGAGAAGATCGCCGACTGGGCCGAGCCGATCCCCGGGCCCACGACCGACCGCATGGCCGAGCTGGCTGACAAGCACAACATGCATGTCGTCGTCCCTATCCCGGAGGTCGATGGCGACACACTCTACAACACGGCCGCCTTCATCGACCGCAACGGGCAGATCGTGGGCAAGTACCACAAGTACCAGCCTACAGTGGGGGAGATGGAGTGGGGGATCATGCCCGGCACCGATGCCCCTGCGTTCGATTTGGACATCGGCAAGGTCGGGGCCGCCATCTGCTTTGACATGAAGTTCGTCGAGGTCGGGCAGCGGCTGGCGGCCAACGGCGCGCGGCTGGTCGTCTTCGCCTCGATGTTCGTTGCCGGGCAGCGACTGCTGCACTGGGCGCGCGACTTCGGCTTCTACATCCTCTCATCCTGTGGAGCGCGCAGCTACATCGTCGATATGGCCGGCACGCGCTTTCTGGCCGAGACGGGCCAGCAGATCGAGGAGGTCCGCAGCGGCGTCGTGCCTCCGATTGCCAGCGCGGTCGTCAACATGGACCGCGAGTTCTTCCACCTCGACTACAACCAGCCGCGACTGAAGGCCTGCATCGAGAAGTACGGCATGGGCGTCGAATGGGAGATATGCCGGCCGGAGGCGCACTTCACCCTGGCCTCCAACATGGATGACGTGAGCATCGAGGACATCATCGCGGAGTTCGGGATGGAGCCGTGGCGAGACTACCTCGCCCGCGCGCGCCGGGTTCGGCAGGAGACGCTCGAGGGCAATCCCCCGAAACCGCAGGGGTAGCCACCGCTGACCCCAGAGGCCGCGGACACTGAGGAACCATAGATAGTCACATCCGGGGAGTGAGACACAATGCAGCGACCCAGACTGCTGACCGGCTGTATGTTGACCATCATTTGCCTCATGCTTGCCGGAGGTGCATTCGCGGTGGATATACCACCCATGCCGCCACTGAAGACGTTCTACACAGAGGTTCCCATCGCCGCAGGGGGGGCCGCGAACTGCATCATCGCGCACCCGCCGGGCAACGAGTATGCCGCCATCGCCCGCAAAGTCGCGGAGGCCATCAAGGCCGTCTCCGGGGCCGACGTGCCGGTCAAGGACGCCTCGGGCGTGTCCATCGAGATGATGCAGAGCAGCAACATGATCCTGCTCGGCTACTTCGCCAACAGCCCGCTGGTCAACCGCATCTACGACGAGCACTATGTGTCTCTTGATTCGGAGTGGCCCGCCAAAAGCGGCTACGTCGTGCGCACCGTGCACGACCCGCTGGGGACCGGAACGTGCTTTGTGTACCTCGGCGGGGCGAGCGTCGAGGCGGTTCAGAAGGCCGCCGACGACTTCATCGCCTCGCTGCCTGAGAAGGGCGACATCATCTACCCGCACACCGTGCGCATCCTCACCGGCGACGGCGGCTTGCTGTACAAGCAGAACCCGGAGGCAATCGCGAACCGGGTGAAGTCGGGGACGGGCAAGCAGTTCAGGGATGCGGCCGGAGTCATCAGCAGCGCGGCCGCCGACTACTACCTGACCGGCAACCCCGACAGCGTCGAGGTTTTCAAGCAGCTCATCCCGGTGTTCCACGCCATCATCAATCCGATGAAGGAGATTGGCGACGCCCGCGGGGCCTTCGAGCTGTTCAACATGGCCGACAATATCGAGGAAGCTCCGGGCATGACGGCCGAGGACCGCGCGGCAATGACGGCTATGCTCTGGGAGTTCGCCAATAAGTTCCGCGACGCCAACAAGGAGCCCGAAGTGCCCCAGTTGCCCGTCGGCAACGACTGGGACAGCCGTGTGAGCTGGGATATCGCCCGCTACTTCATGAAGTACTACAAGATGGATGTGGCAGGCCTGTGGGCCTGGGCGGAGGCGCGCTTCCACGGCAAGGCCAAGTTCTGGCGCTCGAATGAGGACTGCCCCGGCTACGGCGGCATGACGATGTACGACATGCTCTACTACGCGCTGCCCGCGCAGTACAACACCTTCTTCGAGGATGGTACCGCGAAGAAGATGGGCGACTACGGCATCGCCGTCATGAACAACCTCGGCGGGCACGCCGGCTTCGGCGACACCAGCTCGATGGGCGCCATCGGCTACTGGGCGAACATCTTCAACGTATGCGCTTGGAAGCTCAAGGACGGCCGCTACCTGTATGCCTACGATCACTCTCCGGGTGGCGGGCGTGGCAACTTCTCCTACAACAGCTACCGGCAGACCGAGATTGAGCCGGTGCTGCCTGAGGATATGCTCGGCATCCATGTGATCCCGCTGCCCGACTGGGTCTACGCCAACCGCACTACCATGCTGGGCACCGCTCCCTCGCAGATGAACCCGATCCTCGACGCCGATCCGACGCCGCCATACGAGGAGTGCTTCGACAAGATCGTGTTCCGCACCAGCTTCGAGAAGAGCGACCAGTACATGATCATGGGCGGCATTTCGCACGGCTACCATGCCCACCCCGACGGCAACTCGATCATCGAGATGACCGACAACGGCCGCTACTGCATCTTCGACAGCGGCTACTTCGTCCCCGATACGGTCGAGCATAACACACTCGTCGTCTATCGCGACGGGCTCTTCGAGCCGATCCCGCGGCTGACCGGGCTGGCCGTCAAGGCCGACTTCGGCGACCTCGGCATGACGCAGACGTATCTGAACGGCTACAACGGTGTCGACTGGCGCCGCAGCATCATCTGGAGCAAGGAGAACTACTTCCTCGTCATCGATGAGGTGCAGGCCGCCGAGCCGGGCAACTACGGGCTCAACGCCATCTTCCGCACGCTCTCGGACAGGAAGCCGGAGGTCGCCGGAGATCGCCTGTGCGCATTCCACAAGGGCACGGCGTTCAACATCGTCTCAGCGAGCCAGACGCCCATCGGCCTGACCTCGACAACGCCACCCTCGGCTGACCGCCATGCCGTCGTCGAGGCGAAGTCAGCCGAGATGGCCGCGGGCGACAAAGAGCACTTCTACAACCTGCTCTACACCGCCCCCGAGCAGGGCGCATATCCGCATGAGATCGTCGCCGCCGGCGACGGCGCGGTGATGATCAAGTCGCCCGGAAGCTACGCCCTGGCCGGGACCGGCGAGTGCACGCCCGGACCGAACATGATAGTCAACGCGGCGGCATTCCACATGGCGCCGGATGCCTTCCATCTGGCCGGCGGCGTCACACTGACATCGAACATGACCTGGTTCGCTTCCGACAAGCCCGTCAACATCGGCGTGAACCTTGCGGATGGCACCGGCCTGCTCGAGGCGAAGGAGAACTGCGTGGTGCGCCTGTATGCGAAGGGCGATGAGATCAAGCTCGACGGCAAGAAGATTCCGACACGCCTGGATGATCACGCCGTCGAGTTCGATGTCCCCGCGGGCGCACACACTCTCAGCTTCACACCCGGCGCGCAGAGCATCGCCCTCGGCGAGGGCTGGGAGCAGGCCTGGACGCAATTGCAGGGCAAGCACCAGCAGGCGCTGGCAGGTCTCAGGGGCGGAGATGGGGGCGAGGCCCAACTGCAGGCCGCCTGGAAGGTCGATGCCTCCCGCATCGAGACGCGTACTGTCTACGTGGATGCGGAGGGCAACGAAGTCGAAGACATTATGAGCAAGGGCCGCCCGATGGTGTGGACGGAAGCGCAGAGAGGCGCCGGCCCCCGCGATGCCTTCGATGGCAACCCCGAGAGCTACTGCGCCACGGGCAGCGGAGCAGCATGGACCTCCGACCTGCCCAAGGACCTCGGTATGGAATGGGATGCCCCGGTCAGCGTCGGGCTGCTCGAGGTCGACTACTACAACGCCGCATACGCCCCCACCGAAACCGGCCAGGATGTCCAGGCATGGGACGGCGAAAACTGGTATTCAGTCGAGGACACATTTGCCAAGGACGAGACGGGAGCGAAGTGGGTCCACCGGTTTGAGCCGGTCGAGACCAGCCGCATCCGTGTGTTGATTACCGAGTTCAACCCCTCGCGCACCGCGATCCGGGAGATGCGCATCTTCCCGACTGCCGCCACCCCGAAGCACGTGGATGAGCGCATCCCGTTCCGCACCAACGGCATGGCGGCGATGGACATCGACGGTGACGGGGCAGTCGAGCTGCTCGCGGCCGTCGGCAACCTCGTCAGGTGCATCAAGGGCGACGGTACCGTTGCGTGGGAGGTCGCACTGCCCAAAGACGCGCTGTGTATCGCCGCATACGACCTGGACAATGACGGCAAGGGCGAAGTCGTCGTCGGCGGCGCGGACCACATGCTCTACTGCTACGACTTCGAGGGCAAGGAGCGTTGGTCGCTTCTCACACCCGCGGACCCGTACTTCCCCGAGATCGAGCCCGCAACCGGCCCGATCAGGGTCGTCGGGTGTGCCGATATCGATGCCGACGGTGACGGCGAGATCGTCATCGGGTCGGGCAACTGGTTCGCCTACGCCTACACTCACCTCGGCGACAAGCTGTGGGGTGTGCTCAACTGGGCACACCAGCCGACCTCGATAGCATTCGTGCCACAGCCGGATGGCACGCAGTGGTCGCTCATCGGCACCACCTACAACGATGCGAATGCCTTCGGCCCCGACGGCAAGAAGCGAGCCGGCGTCAGCGTCGGCTATCACGGCGCTGCGATGAGTGTCGCCGCCGGTGACATGGACGGCGACGGCCGCAACGAGTTGATCGCAGGCTCCCGCGTGGGCGGCGTACACTGCCAGGGCACGGAGGCGACCACGTGGACCAAGTTCATGGGCGCTGAGGTCACGCAGGTGGCCCTGACCGACCTGAACGGTGACGGCAAGCTCGAACTCGTCGCCGGCTCGCGCAACTACCATGTGCTCGCCTGCGATGCG
Source organism: Armatimonadota bacterium (assembly GCA_003542955.1). Taxonomy (GTDB): domain Bacteria; phylum Armatimonadota; class Zipacnadia; order Zipacnadales; family UBA11051; genus UBA11051. Next base: position 503 of record DPJP01000068.1, on the reverse strand, counting down.
GCGGGGAGCATCCTCTGGGCCAGCAATGTGGGCAATGCCATCCTCGACCTGGTGACCGCTGACCTCAACGGCGACGGCACCGATGAGATCATCGTCGCCACCGAGGGCGGGATGGTGCGCATCCTGGATGCCGGTGGCGAGATCATCAGCACCCTGAGCGTACCTGACCATGTGCGGACGCTCGTCGCGGGCGACTTCACCGGAGACGGCACGGTCTCGATCGCCGCCGGCTGCGACGATGGGTATGTGTATGGAGGGGTGAGGTAGGCAGGTTCTGGCGATAGGGGATGCCGTTGAGAGGAGGGGCCGCTCGAAGGAGCACCGGGGGTGTATCCGGTGCGACTGAGCCCGGCCCCAATCCCAGAACTCCTGATATGGGTGTCGAGAGCGATGTCCACTTCCGACGCCTCGGAAGCCCTTGGCGGGCAGCCGGGGTCAGGCATTCAGAATTCAGTTTAGCTCGGCCTTTGAGCGGATTCCAGCCGACTACGCGCAGAAGTGAA
>DPJP01000067.1:1468-15033 GCA_003542955.1 Armatimonadota bacterium | reverse complement strand
AGTATGGTGTCCCCGGAATACGCCTGATGCGCGCCGTGGCCGGAGGCGCCGTGGTGTACGGCCGGAGGCGGACGCGCCATCCGACGCGTGATGGCGGGTAACCAACTGCGCTGTCGGCAGGCGACAGACCAGGCGACGTCTCCATCTCGTCCGGGTGTTGAGACAAACCAGCATCGCCCGAGCNNATCAAGCGCTGAGCGCGTTGGGTTGTCCCAGAATCCCAGAATCCCACCGTCTCACGATTCAGCGCAGATCAACCTCTGGGTGTGCTGGATTCCCCGTCATTGCATTGTTCCACTATTCCAGAGTTCGAGCGGTTGGCATGTTTGCCCAAGCGTTGCATTTGTGGCGGTACCGCGGCTGATGGCGGGGAAATGGGGCGTTTCTGTGTAGCTAGTATGGTGTCCCCGGAATGGAAAAGGGGACCGTACGATGACGCGCTTTCCAGCGGGACAGGACACGGGATCGGGGCGCTACTGCAGGGGGAGTGCTGTACTCTCTGCCGATGCAGTGCGGTGTCCCCGGAATTCCTGGCGACCTCTTCTGCGGACCGTTCCTCGGCCAGAATCGCTGGCAACGCCAGCGCACCTCGGTCTCCCGACAAATCAACTCTGGTGTTCCCTGGATACTGGAGCACAGCAGGTCTACCACGGCAGGTAGAGAACTAGACTCCGACTTCACCAACCTGATCGTTCGCCGCGTGCACTGGCGGTGGGGGAAACTGACTGTGGCTAGCGAAACGTACTGACGGTATGCAGGAGTGATCGCGATGACGCTCGTCATGGCATGGCTCAACAAGAAGGACAGCCCGACCTCGCTCAATATCGCCGCCGATAGCCTGCTGTCTGACGGAAAGCAGACATGGCAGCACGCGACCAAAATCTGGCGTGTTCACCCCACTCACGATTACGTCGCATATGCCGGGGACTCGCACTACGCCTTGACGATGATCCATGAGTACGTTGCGCTACTCGACTGGACCACGGTCCTCCGCGGGAGTGCCCAACGGCAGACAAATACAGGGAGGACCCTTAGTGCTCCGACGGGTCCACGGGCGCGAGCCCGCGCCTTGATGCTGAACATGCGCCAGGTGATGCTCACGTTCCCAGAGAGTTGGGGAAGCTCCGCCACCCTTATCTACGCAGGGTTCGACACGAGAGTCGAGAGATTCCATCTCTTCAGGCTTGACCTGAGGAAAGAGGAATTTGAAGATGTAAGCTGCGCGCTTGCAGAAAAGCCGGTCTGCTACGGCTCCGGTGCCAAAGCTGCGGCAAAGCTCCTACGGAGCACGTGCCCCCTCAGCACTCCGGCGGTCATTGGCGTCCTGAATCAGGCAATCGCCGCCGGCAAGAACAAGGTCGGTGGACATCCGCAGATGGTGATCGTCAAGAAACGCGGGTCAACAGCGCAAGCCTTCAACCGTGATGAGAATAGCCGAAAGCTGACGGTGCTCTTCGGTGTGCCCGTTCAGTTCAAGAGTGACCTGCCGCGCGTACAGTGCCGAGATGCGAGCTTCAAGCTGGTGAGGCCCTCGTCGTCCGGACGGATCATCCGCGTACAGCAGCGTGAGGACCAGACCGCCTGCTCTGCAGAAGGACCGTAGCGCCAAGGTTGACTGTGTCCCGGCGGGATGCGCCGTGATGCCCGCTTGCCCCACGCGTACCACCGAGTGGGATAGCACTGGACCGCACTGCAGCGAGGGGTCGTGATGCCGGAGACTTCGGATCGGTTCTCATCGCCAGAACTCACAGGAGGTGCAGGCTTCGCCTTCGAGGATGAAGTCGTCGGCTTCTTCATCGTCTGCATGTTGGCGGGCGCAGGGATGACCGGGGCCGCCGGTGAGCCTGATGGGCACATAGTGCGGATAGCCTGTCAACTGGCGAATCGGGAATGGCACCCTGACGATGTGCTCCTCACGCTGCACGACGGCTTAGGCGAGCGCCGCTGCGCGGTATCCCTCAAGAGCTTCCCAGTGCTCACCGCAAGAGGGCTCGTCGGCGGCAGATCGGGAGGAGACGCACCTGGAGCGGAGTTCCTGAGGGAGGCATGGGAGCTGTATCTGGGGCGATGCAGAGTAACGCCAGCGTTCGACGCCGAGCGCGATCTGGTGAGCATCATTGGGCAGGGGATACCGGCCGGACATTACCAGAACTGGTGTGTGATTGCCCAGCGGGTGTCACATCAAGACCCAGTCGAAGTCGGGGAGAGCGGGCTGGACAAGGAGCAACAGGCCATGTTCGGCGGCTTCTCCTGCCCCGAGGCCATCTGCTCTGATGTGGCTGGAGACGGCGAAGCGACCGCGCGCTTTCTGAAGTGCGTTCGCATCTTCGACTTCGCAGAACTGGGCAGACTCACGCTTCGTATGTGCCAGGAACTCCTCCTCTCCGGCTCGCAGGCCGAGGCTCAGTCCCTCCAAGAAACCTGTTGCACTCTGGCGCGGGAGTACCGGCCGCGGGGTGGCGTCACGGATCTGCCGACCGTCCTGTCGCACCTCCGGGGTGGGTTTCGCCTGAAGCCATACCCGGACTACAGGGCAGACCTCGAACGGCTGGAGGCAATATCCGCGTTCCTGATGGACGAGATCGACGGTACAATCGCCGGGTGCTCGATCTCGCGAGAGAGCGAGTTGGCCGACGTCGCGAAGGCGTTCTCGAAAGGCGATGCGCGTGTCGTGGCGCTGGTAGGCGTATCCGGTTCCGGAAAGTCGGTTGTGGCAGAACGCTGGGCAGTGTCGCAGCGTGAGCACGGTAGAGTCATCTGGTGGGACAACGCAACACTGGCGGGGGCGGGCGCCCAGGCGCTGGAGAATGCCATTGGGCTGCAGCATGCACTGGGAGACGTGTTGCAGAACGTCCCGGAGAGTCCTGCGTATCTGATCATCGATGGTGTTGACCGCGTCTTCCAGGAGGCCGAGTGGCAGAACCTGCATAGGGTCCTGCGGGCACTGGCGCTCGGCGACGAGGGATCAGCGTGGAGGGTGATCCTGACCTGTGAGACGGACGCATGGGAGCGCGCCGGGACTCGTCTGGCGTCCATATGCTCAGCTACACGTCTCCACACCGTTCCCGTCGAGCCACCGACCTTCGATGCCGTGAGGGAGATCATCGAGGTCGTTCCAGCCCTCCGCCCCCTAGCACGGAATGACCGGATGCAGGGGTTCATCTTGCGGCCGAAGATACTCGCACTCGTGGCTGGCCTGGCCCAAGCAGGCCACACCCCCACAGGTGGGATAGCTGAGACGGACGTGATCATCTGGCTTTGGGAGCAGCTCGTGACCCGGAACAGGATGGCTCGCAGTGGGGCGGCGTGTGCCCTGGGCACACTGCAGGCGGACGAACTCCAGCAGCTCGTGCCGATTGACGCCTTCAATGGCGAGCAGCAGGAACTGATTGACACCCTCAAGCAAGAGCAGGTCTGCGCTGTTCGCGAGCACCGGTACGGCTTCAAGCATGATCTGTTCGGCGATTGGGCGCGCCTCCATGTGCTGATCCAGCACCAGGATGAGTTGCCTGCCTTCATTGGCCCCAGGTGCTCATCACCCCTGTGGCAACGAGCGCTGCGGCTGTACGGCATGTACCTGCTGGAGAGTAGACATCATGTAGAGGACTGGCAGACAGTATTTGATGCTCTTGCCGAAGAGGGCGAGGGGCTGTCGGCATGCCAACGCTTGATGATGGACGCCCTGTTCATGTCATCGGCTTGTAGGGAATGGGTGACAGGGCTGTGGCCGATGCTGACGGCCGACGGTGCCAGCCTTCTCTCGGAGTTGCTGCAGCGTTTCGTGACTGTCGGGACGCTGCCGGATGATGAGTTGATCGCGCTACTACACCCCGCCCAGGAAGAGGTCGGCACCGAGCTGCGCGGATTCATGCGCCGGCCCAACTGGCCAATCTGGGGGCGCTTGCTCCCGGTGCTGCTTGAGCATCAGGATGACCTTATCGCGCACGTTCCCGGCGGCGTTGCAGCGATATGTCGACTGTGGCTGCGCTGTACAGATACAGGATTCCCGTACCGTCCGGAGTTGGCCACTCTCATTCTCGCGACGGCCACAGAAGTCGCAGCGCAGGTTGACACCAGGGCCGGGTGGCGGCACTCACTCCGTACGCAGGACGTCTACAGGGCCGCCATGATGGCCGCCAATGAGCTCCCAGATGAGGTGGCACACTTCGCGCTTCAGAGAGCAAGGCGAACCGGCGTGCCTCAGGAACTAGTAGAGAAGAACGTGGTGGACCCGATCGCCCGCGTTGCGGTGGCCGTGCCTCCCCCTTGGCCAGACGGGCCGCAGGTCAGGGTCGATCAGGACTTCCATGACGTATGTCTAGAGGATGGCCTGCTGGTCTGCCTGATGCGGGTGAGGCCGGAGGTGGCCGGGGAGGTCCTGCTTGCGCTTCTCATTCCGCCCCCGGAGCCGGAGTCAGTCTACTACAGCGATCTGCATGAAGAAGCTCCGCTGAATACAGTCTACCGGTGGCATCCCCCGTCTCCGACGGTGGGCGCATTCTACACCTTCGTCAGCACCGCCCCCGCCGCAGCCATTGAGGCAATCGGCAAGCTGATTGACTACTGCACCGAACGATGCATTGAATACCACGCGCGCCACGGGTACGTAAGCGTGGAGGCCCCAATCCCGATACCCGAGTGGGGCACTTGGGCTGGAGGAAGCAGGTGCCTCTTCTGGTCTCGGGACGAGTTTGGGGCGCCAGAAGTCAACTGCGCGCTGATGTCGCTCGAGAAGTGGTTGTACGACATGCTGGATGCTGAGGAGGGGGTTGCTGACTGGATAGACCGAATCGCCGGCTCGTGCAACTCGACCGCCATTGCGGGAGTATTCGTGTCGGTTGCCTGCAGGGAGCCGGCTTTGCTCGCAGGTGCACTCAGGCCACTGCTTTCGGTGCCGCACTTCCTGCTGTGGGATGAAGAACACCGCTTCGTGCCGAATTCTAGCTTAATGTTCCTTCACATCGATGAACTCAGGATCGGCCAGCAACGCGCTGATGAGGTGCGGGAATGGTATGCCCTCCCGCATCGATCGACCACACTGGTAGATGAGAGCGTGCGGCTTATGCTTCAAGACCCCGAGTTTGCTGCTGCCTTGAGCGAACAGGTAGACAGGTGGATGGAGCAAGCGACCGAGGAAGAGGACCCGCCGCTTGCACTCAGGATGCTTGCGGCACACCTGCAGGTAAAGAACTACGCGACATGGCAACAAGATGACGGTACTCACGCCGCGCAATGCGTGGTAGCTGCTGAACTGCAGCAGGAGGCGAGCGACCTCGCAGAAGGGGCTTCGCGGCACCTCGTGATATCGATGCTGCCAACGCAGTGTGATCGCCTGCTGCGCGAGGGCGATACCCTCGACGCCGAGGCGGCCGAACGGATTTGGGCGCAACTGTCGGTTCTCCTTCTGGACCCGGCCTACATGACCGAAGACACTGGCCCCATACGGTTCCCTGATGCAGTCTGCGCGGCAGCGGCGGCATTGCTCTGCCTGGGCGGGGAGTGGTTTAGCGGACACGCTGAGGCTCAAACGCAGTGTCGACAGGTGATCATTGCGGCGTCCGGGCATCCCGTAACGAAGCGCTTCGAGCCGTTTGAGTCCTTCGACTACACGTGGGACTCCTTTTGTGCGCGCGCCCTCCCCGTCCTGTGGGCCGAGGATCCGGGGAACCGTGACCTTCTCATGGGCGTGTGTCTACTGGCTCTGTCGCCGCACCCGTGGAGCGTGGCCCATCTGCTAATCGGGGCGTTCCGCTGGAGACATGTGCTCGGGGACGAGTTCGGCAGGCTAAGACATCTGGTCCTACTTGCCTCGCGTGCGCAGCATCTCGCCAGCGAAGCAGCCAGGCAGGACGAGTGCTGGCGCAATCTGTGGCGCAACCGGAGTGTGGTTCAGAGGTGCAGAAGACTCATTCAGAAGCTCACTCGCTTCAACATGCGTCGTTGGGGGAAGGATATGCTGAGGCTATTCGTCCGTCGGCGACTGAGTGGCACCGTTCCGCCACTCAACGACATTGCGGATGGGCTCCACGCTGGAGCAGGGCGACGTGGAACGCGCCGAAGACGGGATCGTGGCCTTGACCCGTACTGGGTGCAGGCTGCGCACGATTGGTTGCCTGTCGATCTCCGCATGGCACAAAGCGCCCAGGAACGTGCCGAGTGGCTGCGACTCTGGGAAGAGCTTCTCGCGTTTGTCGTCGGGCCGCTGCACGGCGCCGAGGTCCCCGAAGATGACACGGACATCGATGGCCTGCCCAACGATTTCGACCGGTGGGTTTTCACCCGCGTAGCGACCGCTCTGCTCTCATTGCGCGACCGTGCAGAGAGACAACGCCTGTGGCAGCCCATCCTGGACCTTCGCACGCCCGCGCACCACTGGATCGAGAGCTTTCTGTCCACGTTCCTGTCGCGTCGGCATCTGGTGGAGGAGCCACGGGGCGAGTTCCTCACGGCATGGCGGGAGATGGTCGAGTATGCACTGGCTGCCCCCACATGGACCAGACCGGGGGACGGCGAGGCCCGGTACGTCGCCGACATGTGGGAGCATCTCCTGGGAATGGACGGATGGACGCTCCTATATGGCGAGGACGCGGATCTGATCGCAGACATGGAAGACCTGTACCATGCGTGGGCGGTGGATCATCTGACGACGTGGTCGGCAGCTCGGGCGTTTGTTCGCTTCCTGCGATCAGCCGCCGCGAGGAGAATCCGCCTGCGTGGGCTGGTGCTCCTCGCTGAAGCGCAGATTGGTGGGTTCGTTCGTGACCGCGTCCAGGACGACCTGGCGGCCATCCTGGGCAAGAGCTGGGGGGAAGACAGCGAACGGATACTGGCGGACAGCAGGACCAAGGCCGCGTGCTTGTCGCTGCTGGCGCTACTGCCGAACAACCCGGTGGCGCTTCAGATACTGGATGAGATGGGCGGGGGCGGGCTAGTGCGCTGACGGTGTCTCTGCCCACAGGCTGAAGCCTGTGCTACATGGTTGCAGAGTAGTCGGAGGCGCAGAGAGTAGTAGTGTGATACCGGATGGGGTGCGGGCAGGCACACCAGGGCCTGACTTCGCGCGGCGGCGGGACCTCAAACGTCGCGGCCCTGCGCCTGCCGGATGAGGCCCCTCCCCGGCTCAGTCCTCCGCAGTACACGGGGCCTGCCTCGTGATCCCGCTGCGCGGGCTCCCTCGTGAGGCCCCTCCCCGGCTCAGTCCTCCGCAATCAGCTCAAAGGCCACGTGGCTGGGGCGGCAGCGTGTCATTTGTCGGGGCAGGAACCCAGGAGGCTCCGGGGGAGCTGCTCTCAATGGGGCCTCTCTCCGCCGCAATGGCCCCTCCGCAACTCGCTCACGACGCCCTGCACGCCGGCCTGTGCCTCCGCCAGGATGCGGTCCTCCACATCCGGACTTGCGCCGATAGCGCTCATGACCGCACGCGGCCCGATGCCCGTGCGCGCCTCGAAGGCAGCGTCCAGCGCGTCTGCAAGCGTCATCTGAGCCTCGTCGCCCAACTGAAGCGCTATCTCCGCTGCTGCGACTTTCGGCCCCCCGGGCCACGTGCGGAGAAGGTAGTACACGTCCTCGAGATGCTTGTCGCGCGCGGCAGGACTGACGCCACGCGCAAAGGGTATCTGGGCCTTTGCGTAGAGGAGCCCCGCGCGACCGGCCACTGTCACGGTCTGCTCGGCCATCTGGCCGGATGGAAGGACGGCGTGGAGGATGAACTGCTCGGGGGCGGCAAGCGCGGTTTCCCCGTTCCAGAATGGTGCCAGGACATAGCCGCCGACCAGCAGCGGCCCGGCTTCGTGGTCCGGCGGATGCGTGGCCATCAGGTCTATCTCGAACGGCTCGGGGTCCTCAGGATGCTGACGAGACCACCGGAACGATCCCTCCGGCGGTTCGATGTACTGCGCAGCCTTGAGCTTCTCCGCAACCAGGGCAGCCGTCGCCGCCGACAACTCAGACCACGCCAGTGCAATGTCTACGTCCAGACTACCTCGGTGCCTGGGGAGGGTTCGTGTGCCTGTGAGTCCCGAGGCCTCCGACAGCGCGTAGACCGCCCAGCCGCCGATGAGACAGAGAGCGTCCAGGTGCGCATGCAGTGTCTGCCAGACCTCGGCGACTACGCCCAGGCAACGCCTGGTGCGGTCGTCGAGGTTGGCGTGTGCACTGATGACGGGAATGCTCATATCAGTACCCGATCTCTCGCTCCCGGAGCACCTCCGCCTGCTCCGCGTAGCGGCCGCCGGCGGCTCTCATGTCGAGGTACAACTGAACGGGGCAGACCGGCCCTGCGCCCGCTGTGACCCTTGCGCGAAGGTGCTCGCTCGCCGGCTCGGGAAGGTAGAAGATGCCCTCGTCACGGACGGGCAGGAGGATGATATTCGCGCCTCTGTCGACCCGCTCGAAGTCACACGCCTCGGCCAGGCGGGACGCGTTGCCCCGGTAATAGGCACAGACCACGTCATCGCGCAATAGCGGGCGGTAATAGTCGGCCCCACTCGTCAAGGTGAAACCGATCCTGCCGCCGAGGCCATGGGTAGCCTCCACCATCACGCTGCGGCTCACCTCGGCGTTGGGGCGGAGCGACAGATAGCGGTTCGCGGTCCTCCACACCAGGCTCCAAGTCTCCCGCCAATGCACCGCTCAGTCTTCCAGCAAGTCGGCGGGTCTGGTCAGGAAGATGCGCTTGTTGGGTCCTTTCCCCTCGAAGTCGGCATAGTGCTCGCGCTGGAGGACCTTGACGACCAGGTGCACGTGGGAGCCAACGCTTGTGCCTGTGAGTTCGGCCAGTTCACTCTGGTGCCACTTCCGCTCGGCGTGTGAGAGCATTGCCCGAAGCACGCGGTGGCGTTTCAGCGGACGCACGCCGAAGATGGACCTGGCGGTGAGACCGTCGGCCGGGTCCTCCAGCAGGCTCTCCACCTCAGGGTAGTCTGAGGGCGCCAACGGCGACGCGTCCAGGGGCAGGCGCTCGATGAACAGACCCTCCGCCTTGAGTCGACAGGCGCCGCTCAGGTCAAAGTAGCCGATGTCGAGTTCACGCAGATGACGCGCCATCGCCGGCGTGATGCGTGGGGCGAAGAGGGCCACCGCCGCGGCGCCGGTGTCACCGCCGACGGCCCGGGCCATTTCGGCGAGTGTCCGTGCATCGCTGAGTCGGGGCCGTGACCTCGCCTCGACTACCAGCTCCGTCTGCACCCGCGCGGATGTGAGCCGGACGATCAGGTCGGCGACATGAGAGGAGGCTCCGGGCTGCTCATGCTGTCGGCCCGTGACTCTCCACCCGGTGCCCTGGAGAATAGTCTCCAGCATGGGGATTGCGAGGCTCACAAGCGCTTCGCGTGAGCGCGCTCCCACATGGTGCAGGTCTTCACGACTTGATTCCGGCATGGTGGATATATTCTATCTCAAACAGACTTTTCATAAACATAGAAAATAGACCCTGCATGCAAAAAAGACCGGGCTCCGAGAGAGCCCTCCTCGCGTCGGTGGACCTGTGCACGCGAACGCGTGGTCGCGGGAGATAGATGCCCGGATTTGACATCACGCAGGGCCTTGAGAACCACGACCGGCGTCAGGCACTCACAGCTCACTTCTGCGCGTAATCGGCCGGAACCTGCCCAATGCCGATCAGAACTGCATTGTGAATGCCTGACCCCGGCCGCGCAGTTCGGGTATGTGATCCAGAGGATATCCAGAACCTCAGGGCGCTGTACACGGGGCCTGCCTCGTGATCCCGCTGCGCGGGCTCCTCGTGAGGCCCCTCCCCGGCTCAGGGCTCCGTCAGCTCAAACGCCACGTGGCTTGGGGGGCTCCAGGCGCCGGAGTTGGTGCGGGCGCGGAGGTGGAAGACGTAGCGGCCCGGCGAGAGATCGGTGAATTGCGTGTGCGGCTCGGCGCCCATCACCGTCTCCGGCGGGAGGGTGTCACTCGCCGAGTCCAGAACCCAGGAGTAGCCCGCGATGCCGCTCGGGGAGGGCGGCGCCGACCAGCGGAAGCCTGCCTGCGTCGCGGCCGGTGAGTACATCGCGTAGTCATCAATCAGCAGTCTGCCGTCCGGCGGCAGGTCGATGTTGAGGAAGATGCGGTGGATGTCCAGCGATGGGTCTGTGCGGGCCAGCGCCTTCGCGATGTCGATCTCCGCGGTCTGCCACTGCTCGCCGGAGACCGGCAGCGTGGCCAGCTCCGTCCACAGGTCGCGTGCGCCGTCGAAGGTGGTGCCGGAGACCTGCAGCCCCGCCCGCGGCGCATTGACGGCACGATAGCGGAAGCGCACTAGAGGGGACTCGCGCCAGTTTTCGCCGAAATCCCTCACCAGCACAAAGCCGCTGCCTCCGCGGCGGGTCGCGAGATGGCGCAGCTCGATGCAGCCGGGGCCGGTGGCGCCTCCGTCGGCCCGCCTCACCACCTGTCCGTCGATGAAGTCGCCCCAGCCGCCTGTATGCTGCTCGAAGCCATTGGCATCCGCCGCACGAGCGGGAATGTAGCTGACCACCGGCGCGGCGGGCGGCTCCTTGTCGAGCCCATAGTCGAGCGTGAAGGCCCACTCGAGCGGCTCCGCGGGGTTGCCCGCCAGGTCGGCCGCTTCGAGACGGCAATCTACACTCGAACCGTCGGGGCCGAGCGGGACTCCGGCCGGCAGCGACCAGGTCAGCAGCCTGGCCTTCGCGTCCCAGGAGAGCGCCTCATCGGCGACGGTCCACGTGCGTCCATTGACACTGAGGCGCAGGTCGGCGGGGCTGACGCCGGAGCTCTCATCGGCCAGTGTGACTGAGATCGTCGACGGGCAGGCGGCGGCGCCGTCGGCGGGGGAGGCTAAGGATGCAACGGGAGGCACGGTGTCCTCGCCCGCGACCAGCCGCAGGGGGATCAGCGCGACGCCGGAGCTGTTGCCCGCGCCGTCAGTCGCCTCCGCGCCGAGCCACACAAGGCCCGCGGCATGCCCCGCTAACGCCTCACGCAACTCGCCGGGCGGCGGCGCAGCGTCCGCGTCCTGTGACTTGCCGGCGGTCCACGCGATGCGGGCGATGCCCGACTCATCACGCGAGTGCAGGGCAAGTCCGTCGGGGATGTCGCTGACCTCGATGGCGCTGCTGAGGCGGATGTTGTCCAGCCACCAGCGCGTGTTCTCGCGCACGCCCGGCCAGCCCGAGGTCGCGAAGGCGAGGTCGGTCACCACCAGCGGCGCGGGGCGCCTGAAAGCACGCTCGAGCAGGCCCCCGAGGTCCACACTCGCCCGGTGCCACTGGTTGTCGACGATCGCGCCGACGCGACCGATGACCGGCCAGGTCTGGTCGTTGTCGGTGAACTTGATCACGCGCCGACTGCCATCGACCTCGACGATCAGGTCGACGCGCAGCTCCGGCGGCACGCGGTAGTCGAATTCGAGGATCGGGTAGCGCGATGCTTCGAAGGGTACGACTCCGAGTGAGACGCCGAACAGCCCTCCGAGCTTTGTCGACTGCGCCTCGATGCACCATCCTCCCCCCCGCGGATTGCCTGCGACGGGGCCGCGGGCGCGTCTGAGCGCGACTCCGGCATCCACGCCCCACGGCTCGATCGGGCCCATATCGGCCTCGAAATCGCAATCCAGGAGGGTCGGGGGAGCGCCGACGAGGGACGGAGGATCGGGCGGGGCGGTATCGGCCTGGAGGCCCGGTGTGAAGCTCACGTGCAGCGGGGCGGCGGCATTGCCCGCGCGGTCGGATGCGCTCACAACGATCTCGACGGGCGCGTCCGGGGCGGGCCGCAGGTCGGCCTCGCGCAGATCGAGGGCGAGCTTACCCTCCGAGGGCAGCCAGCGCAGGGCGGGGTCTGCGAGCCCGAAGCGCCTGTCGCCGATGTTGATGGCAAGCGAGCGCTCATCGATGCCCGCGGGTCCCGTGTCGGCCACCGCGACGGTGAGCATCGGCCCGAGCCACGCCGCGCCGGGCCGAGGCTCGATCGGCTGCAATGTCGGCGGCTCAACGTCGAAAGCGAGCAGATCGCCCGCCGAGCGGGTACCGGCGCTGAACATGATCGCAGCGACGCCGCTCTGGCGCGGGCTCAGCCTGTGGACCGCCAGGCCCGCCCCCGCCTCGTTGGTGAGACCGCAGCCGGGAGCCTGTACGCTGACATCGCGCGGAACGCGCAGCTCGACCGATGTGGCTGTGACGCCGCCGAGGTAGACGTTGTCCAGCCGCCACGTCACCGCGGCCGGATTGCCGCCGATTCCCGCGCGCATGTATTCGTCGACGGCGTACGCGGCGAACTCGAGCCGCTGGATGATGATCGGGGCATCGGCGGGGAAGTGCGGGGCGAGCAGGCCGAGGAGGTCGACGCGCGCCTCCCGCCAACGGCCGTCGGCGCGGACATCCGGGACTGATCCGATATCCTCGATGCCGGGCGCGGGCGCGGGTGGCCCCGAGAGCAGCACGCGGTAGCGCTGCCCATCCACCACGGCGTACAGGTCGATGTGAACGTCATCCGGGATCGCGTAGTCGAAGGCGAGCAGTGGATGCTTGCGGAGGTCAATGCCCTCGAGGGGCTTTGCGAGCGCGAAGCTGCCTCCGGCGGTCGGGTTGAGGACCTGCAGGCACACTCCGCCGCCTGTGTCGCGCTCCTCTCGCGTCACAGCGCATGAGCCGGGGGCGGCAGGGGCCCAGCCGTCGGTCCCCTGCTCGAAGGTGCTGACGACCCGCGTGGGGCCGAAGCGCGGCAGGGGCAGGCTTTCGACGCTCCGGACCACCGTGGGAGCCGCGACCTCCGGCATTGCGTACTCGCCGCCCTGGTGATAGATGCGGGCGCGCGCGATGGCCATCCCCTGGTTGAGCGTCCAGATGCCGACGGCGCCGTNNGGGGGTCGGGGTCCGTGAAGACGAGCGCCTGCCTGCCATCGACCATCAGGCGGACGGTGTTGCCGAGTTTCTCCGCACGGATGCGCCGCCACTCGTTATGGAGCTTGTGGGCGTCCTCGCGACCGCTGGTTCCGCCCAGGGAATCGATGACATCGGGCATCACGAAGCCGGGAGCCTTCGCGACCAGCTCGCCGCGCCGGAAGAGCCCCGCGGCGGAGTTGCCCCAGCCGCCGAAGACCAGCGAGTAGCCGCTGCCGGGCGTCTTGTTGGAGCCGCAGAGCGTCAGGCAGATGTTGCCGGGGTGGCGGTAGAATGGCGCCCAGGGCTGATCCATCGACATCCCGGCGAAGAACTCGACGACAAGGTCGCCGCTGAAGCGCTTCCGCGTCCAGACCGATGCGAGGTCCTCGGAATAGCCCTGGAACCACGACCAGCGTGGCGAGCAGTCCCAGCGGCTGGATACGCCCCACTCGCCGGAACCGATGGTCCATTCGGTGGGGGCGGCGCGGAAGGTCGAGTCGACAATGGTGTGTGAGACGATGCCGAGCCTGCCGGCATAGCGGCGGGCGGCGGGAGCAGTGAGGCCGACTTTGCCCGCGGCGGGGCTCGCGGCCGCAAAGCCGAGTACGACACTCCCGTTGACGAGCCCCTCGACGGTGTCTGTTGTCCGCCGGAGGGCAACGGTTGCGGGAGGCGCGGGCATGGGGATGGTCTTCTGAGCGCGCACCTCGGCGCCCTCGC
>DPJP01000067.1:977-1441 GCA_003542955.1 Armatimonadota bacterium | reverse complement strand
CCTCGCGGAGGATCAGGGAGAGCTGTGCCTCCGGGGCGGGGGCGATGTCGAGGTGACAGCCGGGCTGCGGGTCGCTCGGGGGCGCGAATGTGTCCGAGCCCGCGGGCACACAGATGTGCAACTGCGTCTGCTCGCCCAGGCCTCTGTCGGGCAACTCCCAGGAGAGCTCCACATCTCCGAAGTAGTGGCCGGCGTGCCAGAGGCCGCCGGCGCCGAAGAGCCACTGGGCGCTCTCGTCAGCCCATTGCTGCATGTACTGGTCGCCGATGAAGGCCTGGGCGCCGGGATCGGCGGCCTGCGCGTCACGGGAGAGGACAACAGGCCGCTCGAGCTCGCGCGGGCCGGAGTAGGCCTCGATGTCGTCAAAGGCGACCGCATCCTGCCCCGACACCCACAGCGCGATCTGGCCGTGAGCGAGTGAGGGGTCCTCGGCGGTGAGCAGGTCGATGCCGTTGAGCGTGCCC
>DPJP01000067.1:0-970 GCA_003542955.1 Armatimonadota bacterium | reverse complement strand
ACCGCGACGGGGGTCTCGTCGAGGACGCTCTCGGTGCCCGCGCGCAGGCGCACGAGTTGGAGATCTCCCAGAGACCCGCTCCGAGCGGTGAAGCGCAGCAGGTAGCAGCTCCCATCCGGCTGGCAGGCCAGCCCGATACCGAAGCCGGCGGCATTCGGCGAGGGCCGAATCGATGCCTCGACCGTAAGGTCCTCGAAGAACCAGTAGCCGGCGGCGGTCAGCGCGGGCTCGGGGCCGGTTGCGCGGCCGAGCAGCGTGAAGGCATTCGCGCTGTAGCGTGCCGATTCGAGCTGCGCGATCCGCCATTGGCCGCTTACGTCCTCCCATGCCGACGGCTCGTCGGGCATTCGCATGAAGTCATCGCGGAACACGACGTGCTCGAGCGGCTGGAAGACGATCTCGTCCAGCGCCGCGGCCGGGGCGCCGGTTACGCCCCAGCGGCCGCCGTCCGGGAGATCGGCGTCCATGCGCAGCACGGTGACGGCGCCATAGGCGACCGCAAGGCCTCCCCGCGGGCGCTTGAGCACCACGGTGCCGCCGTCGGCGGGCAGCGCCGCGCGGGCTCTGGCGAGTTCGGTTGCCTCACCGGCACGCCGGAGCGTCACGACTACCTCATCGGGACCGGGGGTGAAGATCAGGCCCTGTCCGGCGCCGTCGTCATGCATGACGATCTGCAGACCGTTGTTGGCGCGGATGAGCGAGGCGGGGACTGAGATGAGGAAGGGCGCCTGACACACGTCCTCGGCGAGGAGGACGGCGGCGTCCTGCGGGCGAGCGGGTGTTGAGATGCTCAGGAGGATGAACGCCAGAAGGAGGCTCGTCGCGTATCGAGGCATGGGACTCCCAGAGAATCTGGTCGCGCAGGTTCACCGGCATTCCCGAGCGCGACCCGGGTATGAGTGCGTCCGGCTGCCTTCGCCGGGGGGGAGGCGATTGCCTGCATGGCGAGCGGGGACTGGCACCCATTGCG
>DPJP01000212.1:2475-6331 GCA_003542955.1 Armatimonadota bacterium | reverse complement strand
ATATCAGGAGTTCTGAATCTACGAGAAGTGGGCCGCTCGAGGTGCGCTCCCGCCGTTCGGCGAGCTGCGGATCCCGACCCCAACACCTGAGGCGAGCCGCGCCGGCCCCGCCGCACAACCCGATCACCAGGTGACAGCATGATGGACGAAGAGTTCCATGACCGTCGGCATCCCCACAGATGGGACGATGAAGTGTACCGGGAACACACAGTGCCGCTGTTCATCACAATCTGCACGAGGCAGAGACGGCCCTACTTCGTTCCGGAAGTAGCAGACATCACCGTCGCCGTCCTTCTGGAACGGGCTGGCGACTTCGGCATCCGCATTGACGCCTATTGCATCATGCCGGACCATGTGCATTTCGTCTGCTGGGTCGAGTCAACCGAATCAGAGTTCCTGCAGTTCATCCGGCGGTTCAAAGGCGATGTGTCCCGGCTTGCCCATGAAGCAGGGGACACTGAGTTCGCCTGGGAGCGGAGCTATTGGGACTACAGCATGAGAAAGGAAGAGCATCTCCCAACCAGAATTCGATACACGATGGAGAACCCGGTTAGAAAGGGATATTGCGCAGAGTGGTCTGACTGGCCGTGGTCATGGGTCGCGGAGGAATACCGCTGACGGGCAGTCGGCATGGAACGGCTCGCCGCACGGGGGCCGGGCTCAGTCCGGTCCCATACGACGGGACCGTCCTTCGAGCGGCCCCTCCTTTTTTCTGCCGGCGCTCGCAGACGATGAGCGGCAGGCGCAAGCAGGCCCCATGAATCGATCACTGTAGATGAGACGGTCACCAACGGCCACAACGAAAGGACTGAACAGACATGTCAAAGAGTGCCCTTGTCGTCTGGGGTGGATGGGATGGCCATGAGCCCAGGCAGTGTATGGAGATATTCGCGCCATACCTCGAAGCTCAGGGCTACGATGTCCGCATTGAGAACAGCATGGATGTCTACGAGGACGCCGACTACATGAACTCGCTCAGCCTGATTGTCCCGATCTGGACGATGGGGGAGATTACCCGCGAGCAGGAGCAGGGGCTGCTCAATGCAGTCAAGTCCGGCGTCGGCATCGCCGGCTGGCACGGCGGGATGGGCGATGCCTTCCGCAAGAACACCGAGTACCAGTTCATGGTCGGCGGGCAATGGGTAGCGCATCCGGGCGGCATCATCGAGTATATGGTCAACATCGCCAAACCCGATGACCCCATCGTCGCGGGGCTATCAGACTTCGCGATGAAGTCTGAGCAGTACTACATGCACGTGGATCCGGGCAATGAGGTGCTGGCCACGACAACACTCAGCGGCGAGCACATCCCCTGGGTCGAGGGCACCGTCATGCCCGCGGTCTGGAAGCGCGCATGGGGCGAGGGGCGGGTCTTCTACAGTTCCGTGGGCCACGTCGCCGCCGACTTTGATGTCGAAGAAGCCCGCACCATCGTCGAGCGGGGGATGCTGTGGGCGAGTAGGTGAGGCTCACAGGGATTGCCGGGCCGACACGCGAACAGGTATGCTGAACGCGTCGGTCGACACCGTGTCGCAAAGCCAAAGGTGATGTCCATGGCTGTCGGCAGGATCAAGCTGGAGAACTTCACGGCTTTTCGCGAGCTTGAGTTGATCCCATCACCGGGGATCAATGTGCTCGTCGGCGCCAACGCGACCGGGAAGACGCACCTGCTGAAGGTGGCCTACGCGGCGTGCGACAGGGGCGGCGACGAGGAGAGCTTCGTCGACTCGCTGCGCCGTGTGTTCAGGCCCCATGGCGACGACGTTGGACGGCTTGTGAACCATGCTGCGGCAGACGGCACGGCCTCCGTGAGCGTCGAGCTGCCGGGTGGCGAAGTGTCGGCCCGACTGAACGCCGGCGACCCTCAGTATCGCGAGCCCGGCGTCGGCCCTCTGCGGTGGGGCACTCCACCTGTGGCGGCGACGTACAGCCCACCCGAAGAAATGCTCGCCCACGCCCCCGGTTTCAGATCGCTTGTGAGGCTCAGAGAGCTCGAGTTCGAAGCGGTCTACGCCGACATCGTCGACCGCGCGTACCTGCCCCCGTTGCGCGAGTTGTCACCTGCGCAGGCCCAAGCTGCGAAAGCGGTGGAGGAAGCTCTCTGCGGGACAGTCGAGACCCACGGCGAGGAGTTCTTCCTCACCAACTCCCACGGCAGCCTCGAGTTCATGCTGGTCGCTGAAGGCCTTCGCAAGCTGGCGCTGCTCTGGCTGCTGATTCGCAATGGCAGCCTCGCGCCTGGCTCAGTGCTGTTCTGGGACGAGCCGGAGGCGAACCTGAATCCGAAGATGATCGGCCCGCTTATCAACGTGCTCCTCATGCTGCAGCGTGACGGACTACAGGTGTTCCTTGCCACCCACGACTACGTTGTGCTCAAGGAGCTGGAGCTTCAACGCAGCGATGGTGACGAGATTCTGTACCACGCGCTCTATCAGGATGGCGAGACCGGCGACATCAGGTGCTCTCCCTCCGACGACCTCACCGGCCTGCACCCGAATGCCATCACTGAGACATTCGCGGACCTCTACGACCGCGACGTACGGCGGGTACTGGGAGGTTGACCTCCGTTGCCGACACAGATACCGGTGGAGGAGTTGCTCTTCACCTTCCCCGATGGTGTACGTGCGGAGGACCTGGATCGAGGGGGCAAGCGAGGGCAGGCAGACGGCATCAAGCTCGTCGATCTCGTGATCGAGGATGACGAGATGCTTCTGCTTGTAGAGGTCAAAGACCCATCCCACACCGGTGCGCTCGACACTGAGCGCGAGCGGTTCATGCAAGCGATGCAGACGAGGGAGTTGCTGCCTCAGCTCGCTGCCAAGGCGCGGGGCAGCTATATGTTCCTCCATCTCATGGAGCAGGACACTCACCCAGTAGCGTATGTCGTCGTTCTGGGACTCGAAGCGTGCCCGCATGAGCCGGCCCTGCTGATGGCGTTCAGGGATCGGCTGGCACACCGCATTCGCCATGAGGGACAGGAGCCCTGGAAGCGGGAGTACCTGACCGGGTGTGCAGTGCTGACAACGGAGAACTGGACCGAGTTCCTCCCAGCGTACGGCCTGCAGCGGGTGCCGAACGACACGACCGCAGGCGGGTGAGTGACATGCCGTCACGACGACGACAACGGGAGGTCCTCGTCGCCGACAGTCCCTTCATTGTCACCCTCGACCCCTGCCCCGAGGGCGGCTTCCACGTGTGGGTGCCGTCGCTGCCGGGGTGTCACAGCGAGGGTGAGAGCGAGGATGACGCGCTCGAGGCCATCCGCGAGGCAATCGCGTTGTACCTGGATGACTGCGAGTCGACAGATGAGTAATGCCCCCCGGAGGTCCCCATGAAATCCCTCATCGCGCAGTACTTTCTGAACCATCGGCTGGATGTCGAGGAAATCCGCTGGCAGATGGAGCAGTTCGCCGAGCAGGGCTACCATGGCGTCTATGCCCATGCCCGGGCGGGGATGCTCACCCCGTACTTCTCCGAGGAGTGGTGGCAGGCAGTCGACGCCATAGTCGAGGCCTGCGAGCGGCTCGGGCTGGAGTTCTGGATCTGGGATGAGGATTACTATCCCAGCGGCCTGTGCGGCGGGCGCGTGGTCTGGAGCGATCCCGGCCTGCAGGCGCGCGAACTCGTCTTCACCACCACCGAGGCCGAGGGAGAGCGCATCGAGGTCGACTTCGCACATGGGCTGCTCCTGCGCGCGTACGCAATCGAGGTGCGCGATGATGGCACGTACGGTGATTGGATCGACGTCACGGCCTTCTGCGGCACCCGCCGCCAGCAGTGGGGCCGAGCATTCCTCAAGCATGGCGCCTACTCGCCCCTGATCAACCTCGTCGGCCATCCGCACCAGCGGGCGACC
>DPJP01000212.1:0-2466 GCA_003542955.1 Armatimonadota bacterium | reverse complement strand
CCTGGGAGCCCGAGCAGCCGGGCCGCTACATCATCTGTGCGGGGCTGGTGCACAACACGGGCCGGAATCACCCGGACCTGCTGCGCCCGGAGGGCATCGCCTCCTTCATCGAGTTGAGCTACGAACCGTACGCCCAGCGCTATCCCGACAGGCTCGGCTCGATCATCAAGGGCGGCTTCAGCGATGAGCCCAGCCCCGGCACGGGACCATTCCCCTGGAGCGCGGGCCTCCCGGCCGAGTTCAGCGCCGATCACGGCTACGATATCCTCGAGCATCTGCCGCACCTGGCCGTCAATATCGATGAGCGCTCGCCGATGGTGCGCCACCACTACCGGCTCACTCAGCACCGGCTGGTGAAAGCCAACTACGTGCAACAGGTCGGCGAGTGGTGCCGGGCGCGTGGGATGCAGTTCACCGGGCATTTGACCCGCACCGAGTGGCTCTCACTCGTTGCCGCCTGGTGGCCCAATGAGCTGCGCTGCTACGAGCCGATGGACATCCCCTGCACCGATCCCCTCGGGGCCAGCACGGGCTTCTCCGATGCCGCCGCCTACCATACCGGCCTGAAGGTCGCCTCCTCGGCCGCGCACCTGTTCGGGAGGCAGCAGGCAGGCAGCGACTGCCTGGCGGTGATGGGTGATGAGACCTCGATCCGCGATTTGCGCTCCCAATTGGATTACCAGATGGCGCTGGGCATCAACTTCTTCTGTGTCCATGGCTTGAGCTACTCGCTTGATGGGCGGCGCAAGGACGAGGTGCCGCCGTCGATCTTCTACCAGCACACCCAGTGGCGCCAGATGGGCACATTGATGGAGCATGTCTCGGAGACCGCGGGGAAGCTCACCGGCGGCAGACACATCTGCGAGATCGCGCTACTCTACCCCTCGACCAGCCTCGGCTGCCAGATCGAGCCTGACGCCGACTGGCACCTGGTGCCCGATGAGCCGGTCATCCACGAGTTGTCAGAGCTGCTGCTGAGCCATCACCATGACTTCGACTTCATCGACGAGGTCGCGGTCCAGCAGATTGACCCGCAGGGCGCGCTCAGCACCCCGGAGGCCTACTCAATCATCATCCTCCCGCACTTGCGCTACATCGACGCGGCGACGGCGCAGGGCCTGTTGCGTTTCGCCGATGGCGGCGGACGCGTGATCGCGGTGGGGACGACGCCACAGGCGATCACAAGAGACCTCACCAGGCCCCTGACCGACTGGGCGTCCGAGCGAATCGAGTTCGTCGAGCAGCTTGATGGCCTGCTCGACACGCTGCCGGGCGTCGCCGTTGTCGGCGACGGGGCGGATGATGTCTTCGTCCTGCGGCGCGAGCGCGATGGGGAGCCGGTCACCTTCGCCTTCAACCGGCGCGAGCAGGAGTTCACCGGGCAGGTCGATGGCACCAGTGTCGTCATCCCGCCGCGTGAGGGCATCCTGGTCGAGAACGGCCGGGCTCCCGAGCACATCCCCGCCCCCGGCGCCGACGCGCTCGACATCTCGACGGGCTGGGAGGTCGAGTTCGAGGACAATCAGCTTCCGCTGAACTTCTGGCATGCCTCGGCCTCTGAGCCGCGGCCGAGCGCGACATTCGTCAGCCTGCCGGGCTTTGACCTCATGCAGCGCGAGCCAGACCCGCTTGGTGAGGGCGACGGCCCGGCAGTCTACTGGTGCCGCTTCATGCTCACAGGTGAGATACCTGATGCGCGGATAGTCATCGAGGACAGCACCATCACCGGCGACTGGATGCTCTATGTCAACGATGTCGAGATTGACGACTGGCAGCGGGTGGTGGAGTCCGACTGTCGCAACCTGCAAGCATCCGTGGGCCATGCGCTCCGCGGTGGCAGCACACCGACACTGAACGTCGTGCGTATCAAGACATCAGGGCCGGGGCGGGGACTGCACGAAGTGGCATACCTGTACGGTCCATTCACCTGCGAGTACCGTTACGGGCATCTTTCATATCCGTTCGTCCAGGGATACGCCGGGCCGATGCCGCTGGAGGCTCTGCAGCCCTGGGGCGCAATCGGCTACCCGACCTTCGCCGGGGCGGTGGTCTATCGCACGAAGATCGACATTGCCGAGGCCGGCGACTACATCGTCGACGTCGGGCGGGTGGAGGACTGCGCGGCGGTGAGCCTCGACGGCGTCGAGGTAGCTGTCCTGCCGTGGCCACCATACCGGTGTATGCTGTGCGGCGTGTCTGCCGGGACGCACGAGCTGGCGATTGAGGTCTGCAATCCGCCCGCGAACCGAAACCGCGCGGCGGGGCTTGTTGCCGGGCTGCTGGGGCCGGTGAGGATCGCTCGCGGGTAGGCGGCATGCGGCCCCTCCCCGCGCGTCCACGCTCCGCCGCGAGGCCGTCTGCCGTGCACCCCCTCTCCCGCCGGCGCGTACCGTCTCGTCGTCTGAGACGGAACGCGCCGGAAGCAGGGAGAGGGGGCCGGGGGGCATATGCGCTAGCTTAAGCAGT
>DPJP01000439.1 GCA_003542955.1 Armatimonadota bacterium | reverse complement strand
CGGCCCTCCTTCGAGCGGCCCCTCCAGGACACCCCGCGCACCTTAAGTTAGCGCGTATGGGGGCGGGGGGTGAGGCCGGACGGGGAGCGATAGACGGCTTCAGAACCCGCCTCCTCGCCCGGTTCTCGGAGCAACAGGCCGAGGGGTGAGGCAGGCCAACCGACCCACCCCACCCACGGAGGCACATCATGAGAACCATCGCGTTGCTTGCCGCCGCAGTCCTCTGCAGCAGTGTACTCTCCGCCCCGCCACAGGGAGGAGCAATCACCGTGACACCCGTCGAGATCACCGACCCCATCGACCGCCAGATACTCGATGCTTACCTGGCCCATGTCGAGACGCTCGGAGCCTACTGCACGCCGGAGCGTATGGCCCAGTTCGCCGCGCAGCCGGAGGACATCGTCTGGCAGGGCTCGCAGTACATCCGCGTGGCCTACGTGGCCTACCTGCTGACCGCGGACCCGAAGTACCTGGACATGTTCGTCGAGCGCATGGACACGCTCTGCGACCAGCTCACTACCGGCCCTGACGGCAAGCGAGGCTGGTACGGACTGGCGTATGACCTGTTCCGCCATCCCGAGCACCCGGACCGCGCCGTCGACGTGCAGATCACGAGCTTCCAGATCGCCGGCATGCTCGCCGATTTCGCCCGCGTGGTCGAGGGCGACGAGGCCCTGCAGGCGACCTACGGCGCGAAAGTGAGTGAGTACCTGGCCCTTGCGCAGGAGCTGGTGGACAAGTGGGAGGCGCGCGGTTCATATCGCGACCTGGGCACAGGTGGCGCGGTTTACACGACGCACCCGGACCTCCACCCGGTCAAGGGGAACCTGACCCAGCCCCATAACAAGCTCTCGAAGCTCTGCCGGGTGCTGCTGCACCTGTATGCCGCCACCGGACGCGAGGACTACCTCGTCAAGGCCATCAAGCTCGGCACCCGCTTCAAGCACAACATGACCCTTGTCGACGATCACTATGAGTGGAACTACCTCAACCCCGCCGGCGCCTGGGACATCAACCCCGATAAGCCCGAAGCATGGAAACACTGGATCGGCACGGAGCATCGCGGCGCCTACTACAACCTCTCGGTGCAGTTCGCCGTGGCGCTGTACCAGCACGGCCTGGTCTTCGATGCCACCGACATGCAGCGCTTCGCCAACACGCAGGTCAAGATGTGCTGGAACGGCGACCTGGCCAACCCCGTGTGGCGACGCGTGGACGGCACACCGATGGAGGATCAGAGGTACCTGGCGGCGTGGCTTGCGCCCTTCGATGAGCGCATCTATACGCTGGCCTTCGAGGGTCCTCTACAGCAGGAGCGACTCGAGCGGCGGGACCATGCCTGGCAGGGGGGCATTGTGGCAATGGAATGGCTGGAAGCGAAATACCTGCTCTACCCGCGATGGCAGGGCGGGCAGCCGGCCGAGACCGGGCTCATCGCCGACTTCCTCGCCAAGCCTGAGAACCAGGCACTCGTGGAGTCGCTACGGTTTGACGTAACGCCACAGAACAGCTACGTCGCGCCAAAGACCCCGGCGCAGATGGACCCGATGCCCGGGGCCGGATAGCCCGACGACACGTCAACCCTCTCCATCAAGCGCGGCGCGGATGTTCTCCGCGAGCGCGCGCACGCTGAAAGGCTTCTGCATCAGGCGCACGTTCTCCCCGGTCACGCCCTGCTTGCCGATGATGCTGTCGGCATGCCCCGACATGTACACCACGCGCATACGCGGGTAGCGCGCCGCGAGGCGCTCATGGAGCTCGATGCCGCTGATGCCCGGCATGACGACATCGGTGAGCAGCAGGTCGATCTCCGGCTCGAGGTGCTCGACGATGCGGAGGCAGTCCTCGCCCGAGGAGGCCGTGACCGGCGCGTAGCCCAGCTCCTGGAGTACAGTGCGCGCGAGTTCACGCACCATGTGGTTGTCCTCGACAACCATGACAGTCTCGGCGCCGGTCGGGATGTCGACCGCCTGAACGGGCTCACTCGCGGCGTCGAGCGGCCTGTCCGTGCAGGTTGGCAGGTAGATGCTGAATGTTGTTCCGGCGCCGGGGCGGCTTTCCGCATAGACCCGGCCGCCATGCTGGTTGACGATGCCGTGGACCGTCGCCAGGCCAAGGCCGGTGCCCTGGCCGCGCGGCTTGGTGGTGAAGAACGGCTCGAAGATGTGTGCCCGCGTCTGCTCGTCCATGCCGACGCCGGTGTCGGTCACGGCGAGCAGAACGTAGTGGCCGGGCTCGAGGTCGGGGTGCGCCGGGTGAGTCTGCTCGGCGACGACGGCGTCCTCCACGGTCACCGTCAGTGTTCCCCCGTCGGGCATTGCGTCGCGGGCGTTGACGGCCAGGTTCATCAGCACCAGCTCGATCTGGGATGGGTCGGCCTCAACGGCGGCCGGTCCGCCCCGGACATCCACCTTCACCGTGATGCCCTCGCCGATAGTCCGCTCGAGCATCTTCACAAGCCCCATCACGACACGTCCGAGGTCCAGCGGCTCGACGCTGAGGACTTGCTTTCGGCTGAAGGCCAGGAGCTGGCCGACCAGGTCTCTCGACGACTCGGCGGCCGCCTTGATCTGCTCGAGCTGGTTCCGGCGTGGGTCCGACGCGGGGAACTGGGTCAGCAGCAGATCGGCGTAGCCGAGAATCGGGGAGAGCATGTTGTTGAAGTCGTGAGCAACACCGGCGGCCAGCCTGCCGATCGACTCGACCCTCTGCGCCTGCTGAACGTGCTCGGCGAGTCTCACGTGCTCGGTGATGTCTCGCTTCACCGCGACGTAGCTGACGATCTCGCCCTCCGTGCTACGCATCGGCGAGATCACCGCATCCTCGAGGTAGAGCGTCCCATCCTTCTTCCGGTTGGTGATCCGGCCCGCCCAGACCTCGCCCGCGGCCAGTGCGCCCCACATCTGCTCATAGAATGCCGCATCGTGCTCTCCGCTCCTGAGTATCCGCGGGTTCTGGCCGATTGCTTCACTCCTGCTGTAGCCTGTGGTCTTCTCAAAGGCAGGGTTGACGTAGGTGATAGTCCCGGCCGCATCGGTTATCAGCACCGTCTCCGCCGTCTGCTCAACCGCCCTCGCGAGTCGTTCGCGCTCCTGCTGGGCCCGCCTGCGCCTGGTGACATCGCGCAACTGAATCACAATAAGCGAGACATCACCCTGCTCGTCGACGACCGGCACGCACCGCTCCTCGAACCACAGTCCGAGTTCGGCAATGTGCAGCTGAACCGACTGCATCGCGCCGGTCGCAATCGCCATATCCACCGGGCACTCCTCGCACAGGCCGTCGCGTCCGAGCAGTTCGTAGCACTTCAGCCCGGCCGCCTCTCGCATCGGCCGCCCCGGCAGCTCCTCACCGGCCCGGTTGCAGGAGACCACGCTGTGATCGGGCCTCAGAACGGCCACGGCATCGGGGAGTGCATCGAGGATAACCTGCAGGAGGTGTTTCTGTTCCGCCAGAGCTACCTCGGCCTGCTTGCGCCGGGTGATATCACGGCCGATCCCGCACATGCCGATGGGATTGCCACCCGGGTCGTACACAACCCAGGTGTGAGACTCGATGACGATCTCAGAGCCGTCTGCCGCGTAGTTGATGACCTCACCGCGCCACTCGCCCTGCTCGCGGGTGATGCGGATGATCTCATCCTGTGTCGCGCCCCGGCCGGGGTCCTCTCCGTAGTCGTGGACGGTCAGGCCGAGCAGTTCCTCACGCGTGCGCCTCAGCGTCCGGCACTGGGCCTCATTGACGTAGGTTATCCGGCCTTCCATGTCGGTGGCCGTCAACTGGTCGCCGATGTGGTCCAGCAGCATCGCCTCGAAACCGGGAGGACGCTTGGTGTCAGCCTGCGTGGGGTCCAGGCCCATTTCGCTCAGTTGCTCACACAACTGACTGAGCAGGCCTCTCGTACTCTCGGCAAGCCCATCGGCATGCGTCCCGGCGAGGTCCTCGAGCAGCCGCCGAAGCCCCTCATCCAGTCCCCGACCATTGTGGTCGCTTCCCGGGTGTGACACGGTTCACGCACCCCCGCACACTCCGGCCCGCGCACGTTCCATACGTGCCGGCCACCATCGCTGCTGCACTGTCACGGCCCGACAGGGCGCCGGAGTCCGGAGTTCGGCGTCTAGCGCTCGCGGTACTCCCGGCACAGGTCCAGGTAATAGAGCGCGTTGTCCACCGGAATGTTCGATGGCAGGTGATTGCCAACTGCCATGATGAAGCCGGGCAGGTCCCGCGCGATGGCAAAGGTGGCGTCCACCTCCGCCTTGATCTGCTCCCTCGTGCCGAAGGTCAGGGTCCGGCAATCGACCTTGCTGCTGATGATGCAGTGCGTCTGCCCGTACTTCTCACAGACCATGTCGAAGTCGGTCATCGGCTCGAAGATCAACCCATCGGCGCCGCAGTCGACGAAGTCATCGACAAACTCGGTGAAGTCGCCATCCGAGCAGAACAGGATCTTCTTGCCCGACTCCTTGATGGGCTCCCAGAGCTTCCGGTATTTCGGGAACACGTACTTGCGGTACCAGTCCGGGTGGAAGATCGCCCCCTCCGTCCAGACCATGTCGTCATGGCAGAGAAACACCGGTGAGGAGGTCTTCGCCAGCGTCCGGTACAGCTGCAGGTTCAGCTCGAGCAGGCTCTGCAGCACCCGGTCGAAGCCATCGGGGTCGACGCCCACGGCCATCAGGAACATGTCCCAGCCGAAGGCGGCAATGCAGCCGGAGATCATCGTCTCATAGAAACCCACCGGCTGGAAGTAGCCGTCCGAGGCATCCCACCAGCTCTGGTAATGGTCCTCGTAGAAGCGCAGCAGCTCGTCCTCGTCCTCGTAGAGCCCGTATTCCTCGACGAAGTCGAACGCCAGCACCTCCTCGGGCGTGCGGAAGGGCAGGTGCACGGTCTCGCGCTTGTCGACGCCGCCCTCGAGGAAGACCGCATGGCCCATGTCGGACCTGCGGCCCCGGTCGCCCCTGAAGGACGGCTCCCCGGAGGTGCTGAAGACGAAGTTGAGGTCTATTGCGCGATAGAACTCCAGCCGTGCCTGTGCGGCCTGTTGTGGGTCGGCCGGGTCAAGCCCAGTCAGTCGCCGGATCAACTCCCAGTTGCTGCAGTACTCGGTCTGCGGGATGCGATCCGTCGGCTCCAGATTGATGGCGGCCAGGCAGCGCTCTTTGCCTGTCATCGATCGTCCCTCCGAATGTGTGTGCGGGCGCTACTGCCGCGCCCAGACCTCCAGCTCCGGGATCACCAGCACTTCCTTTTCACCCCGGGCCGCAAAGCTCATCCGCATTCGCTCGACCGCCGGCGCCTCCGCATCGAGTTGTATACTCACCGCCGGGTAGTCGCNNCGCCATGGTCGTTGGTGCGTTGCGCCGCCAATTCTCCGAGCCGTACCCATTGGCCTCCCGCCAATCCCTCCACGGTGATGTTGGGCAACTGCTTTGTATACATGAGCCAGATGCGCTCAAGCGCGTAGGGCCTGTCGAATGTGAACTCGATCTGCAGCGGATCGATGGTCTTCCAGCCGACGGCGAATTGGTCGAGGTTCTCACGGTAGGCCTGCTTGCGGTCGCTCGGGTCCTTGATCGCGATGGCGCTGCGCCGGTCCATCAGGTCACCCTTCGCGAACGCGATGTCGGTCACGCCGCCTTCGTCGGCCGCGTAGTCGGGCTTGAGCGAGTAGCTGTAGGTCCCCGCTATCTCGAGGTTGTTGACCGGCACGGCCTCATTGGTATCCCAGACGATGTAGTTGTTCGTCAGGCACTTGCCCGCCGGCGGCTCGATGTCGGAGGCAGCCACATGCGGGAACGTGAAGCGCCAGATGTCCAGATCGGTCTGCTCCCCCAGACCCGCGTGGAATTGCTTCCAGTACGACCTCCACGCAGGCGACTCGAGGTTCTTCTGCAGCATCGTCTCGAAGCCGAAGTAATAGACGACACCCTCCCCCAGCGTGCGCGCCGCGGCGGCGGGCTTGCCGGTATCGTAGGTCAGCACCGCCTTGTCGGTCTCCGCCAACTCGAGAACGGCGCCCTTGGCCAAAGATGGCAGGCTGTCTGCAAACGCCGGGTTTGGCGCCTCGGCCGTAGCCCGGGCGAACTCGTAGTCCACCGGCTCGGAGGCGGCCGGGAACAGCTGCGCGCGCAGGTCATCCATCCGCGACCCATCGAGGTGCCAGGTGAAGGCATCCGGATCGGTAACGACGAGGTGGGCGCCCGCCTGGACGAAGCCGATCAGCGTCTCNNCCTCCCGCCGCTCGTATTCGGCCTTGGGCACGTAGATGGCAGAGAAGCCCTCGAGGCTGACCTCGCCGCGGGCAATCTGATTATCGCTGATGACCGTGAACCACCCGCGAATCGCCGGGCCGAGCATGTTGAACATCCAGCGGTATTGGTCCTCGCCCTGCCGACCACCGAGGAACTCGGCCATGTACGCATCCTCGGAGAGAAGCACTCCAACACGCGTCTGGGGCAGCTTGGGCAGGCTCAACTCCCGCGAGTAGTCGAGCACCCCCATTACCGTCTCCCAGCGGGGCCACGAGCCCCAGCGGTCCAGCACCATCGAGCGTGTACCGCTCTGGATGCCGGCGGTGTCGGGCATATAGAGGTGGAAGCCCTCGCCCCCGGCCCGGTACACCTGGCTCATGATCTCCCGCACCTCGTCGGGCCGGAAGCTGTTGGCATAGCTCTCCACGTGCACGCACGGCATCGTCGGCACCCCGGCCAGGTCGCGAAGCGTCTTGGTGATCCAGGCGGCATCCTGCTCGTACGGGCCGCGCGGGTAGGTCTGGTGGGTCACGATGTCGCAATGCCTGCCGTAGGCCGAATAGTCGAAGGGCTGTATCTGTGAGATGGGATCGGGCCCGATCACGCGGATGCCCGGATCGACCGCCCTAACCGTGTCGAAGATGGCCTTCTGGAAGTTCGCGAACTGGTCGTTATACCAGCGCCGGTAGGCAATCCACCGGAACGGGTTCTTGTCCGTCAATGACTCCGGGATGCCCCACTTGCCGTACCCGTACTTCTCCCGGACCTCCGTATCCACTTGCTCCATGAAGGGATACGGGCCGCCCTCACCGTAGTGGAACTTCAGCCCCAGTGTCAGGTCGTGATCCTGCACCTCATCACCGGTGCTGAAGCCCCAGATGTACTCTCTCCACTGTGGCAGGTACTCGCGGATGCGCTGCAGGTAGACCGCCTGGTTCTCAGGATCGGCCAGGTATGCCGTACCGCGGTCATCCGTCGGCTTGCCCTCGGCATGCGCCCTGTGCGAGCCCATGTAGATCGTCTTCGCCCCGTGCTTCTTGCAGTACTCGCGGGCATTGAAGTTGTCGCCGCCGATTACCGTCCCGGTGTCGAAATACCACATCTTCCGCGCTGCGGCGTTGCGGTACATGTCCTCGAGCACAAACGGCTGCGCGTGCTTGAGGCAGAACGGCGGCATCTCGTAGGTGACGATCTCGTGCGACCAGTACATCACACCCTCGGCACCCATGCCCGGGCCCCCGTCACCCATCAGCTCCGCGTAGAGTGGATCGGGCGTCTGCCAGGCGCGCGGGTACTCGGTCTTGATCACCGGCACCGTCGCGGCATACAGAACCCCATCGGCCGTGCTGATCTCGAAGCTGACCAGTTCGCCCTCGAGCCCCTTGACCACGTAGGGCAACGCGAACTCCGTCTCCGCGCCCCCGGTTGCGGCCACCGTGGCGGTGTCTGAGAAGGTCTGTGTCTCCCCCGCGGCGGCGGTGACCCTCAGCGTCAGGGTCGTGTCGGCCGCCGCGGAATGTGAGCCCCGCAGTACATTGAGGTCGGCGGCGTTGCCCTTCCGCGCCACCATGCCGCGGCTGCTCACGAGCAGCCCTGCGTCGGAGGCGAACACCATGTCCCCGAACTCCTTCGGCTGCCCGAAGCGCCCCTGTACGCCCGCCCAGGAGCTGTACTCCCGCGCCGAGGGCCGCGAGCGGCACACATTCAGGCCCCACACCTCTCCCGGCCGCGGCTTCACCCCCAGGTTCGAGAAGGGAATCGCCGCCTCGATCCGCCACCCATCCGCCGCGTGGGCATAGGCCACGTTGGCGATCGGCTCAATGCCGATTGAAGTGGCCGAGGCGCCGGACACCACCCCGAGCTCCCCGGCCAGCATGCCGATGGCAGTGATGCCGATGTGGAAGTAGGTCGTGTCGTCATTATGGAAGTCGATGAACACTTCGATGCAGTCATCGCTCCAGACGCGCTTGCTCTCCGCCTCGACCGCATCGGTCTTCAGCGAGGTCATGTCGGGCTCATCGGCCTCGACGGCCAGGTAGAGGGTATCGGCGTCGTATGTCACCCGCGCATGTGTCAGCGCCTGTGGTGTCAGACTGCCGCGGTTGAGGCGGAAGTCCGACAGCACCGGGGCATTACGCCACGCCGCCTCATCGAGCTGCCCGTCGATGGCGGGCGCCGTAGCCGTCGGCAGCATCTCGACGGTTGGCCTGGTGGTCGCCGAAGTGGCCGCGATCTTCGCCCCCGCGGCCAGATCGTATAGATAGAAGCTCTCCGCCGAGGGGTAGCGGTCGTTGGTCCACTTGTTCTCTCCCCCGATGCCGTCGCGCAGACTCATCTGCACCTGTACGCCGATGACTTTCGTCGAGATGCCCAACGGCTCAATGGGCACGCGTATCTCGATCTGCTTCCCGTCATCTGAGTAATGCCCCATCGGGCCGGTCTGGGCGTTCCAGGCGCTGTGGCCATTGTGCCAGAGGTAGGTGGTCGGCTTCTCGCCGCCGAGCTTCACCACGTAGGTGTTGTTGAAGCCGCCCTTCCCCTTGAGGTTGATCTGGTTGGTGTAGTAGTCGGCCTTCGAGTCGCCGTCGACATCGAGCACGATATACCGCGTATTGGCCCAGTACTGGTCTCGCCACCCGCTCTCGGTCGCCGGGTCGAACGGCCGGGGCTCGGTGAACTCGATGCGGAAGTAGAGAAATGCTCCATCCTGTGATACCTGCAGGCGTTCGACGCGACCGTATCGCGACCCCGCGGCATCACGAGACTCCTGAGGGATGTCGTAGGTGACGGCATTGGCCCAATCGGCGAAGTCGCCGTCGATCTGAATGGCGGGGCAGGCCGCAGCCATGAGCAGGGTTGCGAACACGATGAGAGCTATGCGGGTCGAGTGCATGATCTGTCCTCCGGCGTAGTCTGGCACGGCCCGGCCATTATACCACAGGCGGCGCCGCACGCTCTGAGCGCGCGCCGTCTGCCGCCGCTGCGCACACGGGCAGGGGCCTCATCCCGCGGCTGCGGGAAGGCAGGCCCGCGAATCGCCCCGACCCCAACCCACCGCAGGGCCAGAAGGCCTTACT
>DPJP01000500.1:2880-4720 GCA_003542955.1 Armatimonadota bacterium | reverse complement strand
GCCGCCGTTGCCGCCGGTGGCCAGGGCGACGTTGCCGGCGTTGGCGCCCTGACCGCCCGGTCCGGGTGTGGTGCCGCAGCAGTCCCCTCCCCATTGCCCATATCCCGCCTGCGCGCTGGCGTTGCCGCCCGCTCCCCCCACAATGTTCATTCGCGTCAACCAGACAGCCGGCAGGCCATCCTCGATGACCCGACCGCCCAGGCCACCAACGGCACGCGCGCTTCCACCGGGGCGACCGTCCGTGCAGGAGGCCGGGAACGACCCCACGAACCAGCCCCCGATGGAGACGTCACCGCCCTTGCCGCCGGTATACAGGTCCTTCGGGTAGATGGCAGGCCGGCGTTCCCCGCTCCTGGTCACGATCGAGCCGAATCTGAGGTCGCCGCCTTTCTCCCCTATGTAGCCCCTACGGTCACTGCCGGTGTACGCCGGGTACTGGTGGACCAGCCTGAAGTCGCCGCCATTCCCTGGTGCTCCCGGACACGTAGCGTCTCCGCCCCCTCCACCAGACAACCACGACACTTCGTCGCCCTGTGCGACATCAGCCAAGCCCCGCGCAGTTGCACTGCCCGCGGACTGTGCGCAGGTCCCGACCGCCGCGGACATCTCGCTCTCGTCAAAGGGGGCCCCGACCTCAACGCAGACCCAGAGCCCGCCGCCGTCCCCACCGTTGCCGCCGGTGAGCATCTCGGGCGGGTCGATGACAATCGCGCCGTCCTGCTGCTCAAGACCAGTGAACTCGTCACATTCCATGTTCAGAAGGCCCGCATCGCCGCCGTCCGGGCCGTGTGCAGGCAGGTCGCTCTGCTCGACATCGCAGTCGACCGGCACGTGCCCTGTCCCGCCGTCACCGCCGTTGCCGATGTGCATCAGGCCCGGACCCCGATGGATGGTGAGCAGGCCGTTGGGGCAACTCACACTGATCGAGCCGCCCTGCCCGCCCGCTCCCGGGACGGCTGTCGTCAGATCATCTGCCCCCACACCGGCATCTCCCGCGCCGAGGTATGGATCCGGGGCATCGGCGGAACCCTGTACCTCCACGCCGATGGTGATATCGCCATTCGCGGAGTTGATTGTGACCGAACCGCCGTCGCCGCCCTGCCCGCTGTTCGTGGACAGATCGCCGTCGCTGCCGCTGCCGGCCTGCACCGCACCCGTGAGAACCACATCGCCCTGTGCCTGAATGGTGATGCTGCCGGCATCGGTACCGGTGGAGGTGGGGGAGGAGCTGTACAACTCTCCGGCGATAGTTGCCGTGTCGCACTGGATGATG
Source organism: Armatimonadota bacterium (assembly GCA_003542955.1). GTDB lineage: Bacteria > Armatimonadota > Zipacnadia > Zipacnadales > UBA11051 > UBA11051. The sequence continues at coordinate 3,447 of DPJP01000500.1, read as the reverse complement.
GTATCGCCCAGGCACGCGACACGCTCCTCTGCGTCCACTATGAGGATAGGCTCAGTCACGACACCGGGCCCGATGGTGCGTGTGGGGGGGAGGGTGTACTCGCCGAGTGGCCACTCGGCCAGACCGACGACGCAGCGCAAGACCGCGATGGCGTCATTGACCGAGGTGCTGCCGTCGGCGTCGGCATCGGCTGCGGGGTTGGCTGCGTCAAACCCGACAACGATGCGGAGAATCGCGATGGCGTCGCCGACGGATGGACTGCCGTCGCCGTCGAGGTCGCCGCGGAGCCCGACTGCGGCGGTGAGAACACCGGTGCCATGGTCGCCGCTATGGCATGAGCCGAGGATCGCCGCAACGATAGTAAAGACTCCGATGAGCCCAATACCCAGCAGCCGACGCATCCGTGCCACGTGAGTGCCCTCCCGCAATGACGCTATCCGTGCTGATCCCCCTTGCCGGTCGCGACGTGCAAGCGGCCGTGGCAGGGCCTGTGGTCTCACTACTGCTTGAAGACTCCCAACCCCAGCGCCATGGTTCCGAGTTGCTCGCGCTTCACAGGCTCCGGAG
>DPJP01000500.1:0-2859 GCA_003542955.1 Armatimonadota bacterium | reverse complement strand
ACACCATCGTCTGGCCCTGGTACATCGAGACAAAGAGCAGGTCCTGCTCGGGGGCAACGATGACACCCGAAATCCAGTCACCGGCCACCATCCCGGGGTAGTTGATGGTGATGACACGATCCGCGGCAGCCACGGTCCCGACGCCGTCGCGGGTGGAGGCCCCCGAATACACATGGACCTGGTTGAGGTTTGGCACGCCCATGTAGAGCAGGTCGCGGCCCTGGTCCCAACTGAGCGCATGCGCATTGACGGCNNGATGAAATCCTGCGGTACCCAGTAGTTGTCCGCGGCGTTGAGGTCGTCGAGTTCCGCCGCATTCTGGAATACGAGCATTCTCTCGTAGGTATACAGGTGTGTGGCCATGAAGAGCACACCAGAGCCCGGCGCGCCGGTCAGGTAGCCCTGCCCATGGTAGCCGGGCACCTCGATGGAGCGGTCCGGAGCACGATTGGCAGTGCCTACGGACGCATTGTCCCAGGCATGGATGAACTGGGTATTCGTTGTCGTGGCGTACAATATGTCGGCCTGGGCCTCGTACCACATCGAATACCACTGCGTGCCATCGACATGCAGTTGCAGGTCCGGGGCCCNNACATGCCGCCGAGTTCGTTGCCGACCCAGAGGCGGGAGTTGTCGGGGCTGAAGATCATGCTCTGGCCGGCCCACGCGATCACGGGGAAGTTCGTGCCTCCGAGCGAGAAGTCTGATTCGACCTGCAGCGTGCTGGATCCCGAGGTGTAGAAGCTGTTGTAGCCGGAGATTTTGCGGTCCGGCGAGTTGCCCGTCGTCACCCCGACCTCCGCGACGGTGGAGCAGTAACTGCCCGCATGGCCCCGCTCCAGCCAGCGCGTGTACCTGTTGCCCTCTTGGCCCGGAGGGCTGCCTGCTCCCGGCTGGCCGGCCATCGCGACCACAGCCGCCGCGGTCTCGCCGCCCTCGCCTGGAGGAGTGCCATTGCCACCGTCGCCGCCTCGGCCTCCCATGGCACTGGCAGTGCCCCCCGTACCGCCGGTCCCCGCTACCTGGTCGCCGCCCTTGCCACCCGTGGCCCAGGCGTCGCCTCCTCGTCCCCCCGTTCCGCCCTCGCCGTTGGGGGACCCGCAGCAGTCCCCACCATCTTGTCCTATGCCTCCCAGCGTCTGTGCATCGCCACCCGTGCCTCCAACAATATTCATTCGTGCCAGCCAGGCAGCAGGTATGTTTTCCTCGATTACCCGCCCGCCTGCTCCACCAGCGCCACGAACGACAATCCCCGGCTTGCCATCCTGGCAGGCGGCGGGCGTGACGCGATTGCATCCACGGGCGTAGACAGTCCCGCCCCAGCCGCCTTTGTACAGGTTCATCGGGTACATGGCAACGCGAGTTACACCGCTATCATCCTCAATGGAGCCGAAGCCGAGATTCCCGCCCTGCCCACCGCGGAAGCCGAAGGACGTGTCACCATCGGTTACGGACTCGGAAAAGTACATGCCTCCGGCCCCGGGCTCGCCCGGACAGGTGGCATTGCCGCCATCACCGGACGCTTGGAGCCAGGTAACACCGTCACTTCCCTGGGAAATGTCAACGGAGTCGCGGGAGCTGCCACTGCCTACGGTTCGTGCGATGCTCGCTCCCGCAGCAGTGACGCCGCTCTCAGTCGGGTCCGAGCCTACCTCGAGGTGTATCCATATCCCGCCGCCGTCCCCGCCGTTGCCGCCGGTCAGCATCTCGGGCGGGTCGATGACAATTGCGCCGTCCTGTTCCTCCAGCCCGGCGAAGCTCTCCGATTGCATCGTCAATGTGCCTGAGTTGCCACCATCGGGTGTCTGGTCCGATGGTTCGCCCAACTCCGCCTCGGAATCCGCCGGTATGTGCCCGGTCCCGCCATCGCCGCCGTTACCGATGTGGATCAGACCCGCGCGCGGATGAATGGCCAGCAAGCCGTTGGGGCAACTCACACTGATCGAGCCGCCCTGTCCGCCCGCTCCGGGGACGGCAGTCGTCAGATCATCTGCGCCCACACCGGCATCACCGGCGCCAAGATACGGGTCCGGCGCATCGGCGGAGGTCTGGACCTCTACGCCGATGGTGACGTTGCCATTTGCCGAGTTGATGGCGACCGAACCCCCGTCGCCGCCTTGTCCGCTGTTGCTGGAGAGCGCGCCGTCGCTGCCGTTACCGGCCCGCATCGCGCCCGTCAGCAGCACGTTGCCCTGGGCCTGAATGGTGATGCTGCCGGCGCTCGTGCCCGCAGCGGTGGGGGAGGAGCTGTACAGCTCTCCGGCGATGGTTGCGGTGGTGCATTCGATGATGGTGTCGCCCAGACACTCGACGCGTTCACCGGCGCCGATAACAAAGTCACCCTCGTTCACCGTGCCCGGCCCGATGCTCCGCGTCGGCGGCGCCTCCATCTCCCCAAGCGGCCACTCGCCGAGGCCGACGACGCAGCGGAGTACGGCGATGGCATCATTGACTGTGGTGCTGCCGTCGCCATCGGCATCCGCAATGGGGTTCTGAGCATCCAGACCCACAACAATGCGCAGGATGCCAATGGCATCGCCCACCGAGGGGAGCCCGTCGCCGTCAAGATCGCCACGCAGTACGGTGGCCGCCGTCGACACATCGGGGCGATCGCTTCCGCTGTGGCATGAGCCGAGGATGATGGCGAAGATGGTGAGTACGCCGAGGAGCAATACGGCCGTTGCTGGGTTGATCCGTGTCATCTCAGTGCCCTCCGAGAGAACCGTTGTCAGAGCCCATCAGTGCCGGCGATGCCGGGCAGGAGGTCGGTTCACGGTCGGGACAACTATCCCCGGAGATACACGGCGCCGATGCCCCAGAACCGGAAAAGACCCCTCCCGCATCGTGCGGAAGGGGTCT
>DPJP01000362.1 GCA_003542955.1 Armatimonadota bacterium | reverse complement strand
CGGTCCCGCGCCCGCCGAGCAGCCCCTCGGCGCCCTGCCGGTCCCTTCGGAGGACAACAACGTCATCGCCTTCGAGGCCGACCGTCTCGAGGCGACCGCCGACGGTACGCGTGGCTGGGGAGAGATCCGCCTCGGATACGATAAGTACGCCGGTATCGCCGAGCGATTCGAACTCGACAAGCAGCGCGTCTGGGCGACGCTCGAGGGCAATGTCGTACTGACCACCCCGGACACGCTCACCGAGGCCGACCGCATCGAGCTCAACATCGACTCCGAGCACTGGCATGCCTTCGACACCTACACGACAATCGCGCCGGAGTTCTTCGAGCAGGGCGAGGTGATCGAGCCGCTCTTCGCCCAGTCCAGGCGTGTGCACGGACATCCCGGCGAGCTCGAGGTGCACGGGGGCCGTGTCAGTTCATGCGACCTGCTCGGCAGCGAAGACGGCCACTACTGGTTGCAGAGCGAGTACGTCCGCGTCGTACCGGGGGAGTATGTGGTCCTGCGCAGGCCGACGCTGTACCTGCTCGGCAACCGCATCATCCAGTACCCATTCGACCTGCGGCTGTCGCTCAGGCAGCGCACGAACAAGTTCATCCCGGAGGTCGGGCAAAACGAGGTCGAGGGGTTCTTCGCCAAGTTCGCCTTCGCCTATCTGCTCAATGAGGCCAACTGGGGCACACTTCGCATCAACCTGACCCAGAAGCGCGGCATCGGCTACGGAACCGACCACACCTTCGACTTCGGCAAGAATTACGGGACGCTGCGGGCATTCTTCGAGCCCTCGGAGGGGAGCTACTCGGGCCGACTCCAGGACCGCCACCAGTTCAACGAGCAGTGGTCGGCGGACCTCACAAGCAACCTGCAGCGCTCGAGCGGCTACAGCTCGAGCACGCAGTCTCTATCCAATAACTTCAATCTCCGCCGCCGGGGCGACGTCTCGAATACCTCGTTCGGCGTCCAGCAGTCACTGACGAAGACACAGTACAACACCAACAGGCGCCTGACGGCGAACCTGACCCATAGCNNACGGAGAAGCTCGGCTGGGACCTGCGGTCGAACTTCACCAGCAACGCGTACCGGGCGGACCAGCCGGCCGACCTCGAGTTGACGACGGAGCTGCGCCTGCGTGGAAAGGCCCGCGCGTTCGACTGGGACAGCATCATCAAGCAGCGCACCGACATCGATGGCGACAGGTATACCGGTGACGACAGCTTCTACGCCCTCGACCTGCTGCCGGAGATCCAGTTCAGCACCGACTCGCGACGCCTGGGTGACTGGGAGCCGTTCGGAATCTCGAGGATCACTGCCAGGGCGATCCTCGGCGGCTACAGCCAGCAGCCCGACGGCACGCGCACCGAGCGCACTGCCTTCGAGCTGACGATGCCCGGCCAGAGCCGCCCGCTGTTCGGCGACCTGAAGATGCACAATGCCGTCACGTTCAAGCAGCAGTTCACCGGAGAGGGCTCGGCCCAGTTCTACTACAGCCTGCGCAGTGAACTCCGCGGCCGCGCCGTCAACTACTGGGACTACCGGCTCTCGTATAACCGCGGCACCGCCAACGGCTACTCGCCGCTCAGAATCGGCTACTCGGGGCAAAGCAGCTACCTGAGCCTGCAGACGGTCTGCACGGTGCCCAATGCGCTGAGCGTGAACCTGAACGCCGGGTACGACTATGTCAACGACACCTACCGCGACGTGACGATGCAGACGCAGTGGATGATGGCGCGCGACAACCGTCTCGAGCTGCAGACCGGCTACAGCATCCGCAGCGACATGTGGCGCCCGCTCAACCTCCGCTGGCTGCGCGCAAGCCCCAACTGGTACTCGGCGATGACTGCCTACTACGACCTCGACGACGCGAGGCTGACCAGGGCGACGACCGAGATCAACTGGCGACTGAGCCGATGGTGGCACTTCGACATGATCGCCGGTTACAGCGGCACAAACAAGGAGATTGACCAACTCGAGTTCAATCTACTGCGTGATCTCCACTGCATGATCGGATCCGTCTCCTACAACAAGGAGCTTTCGGAGTTCCGCATCAATATCGGCATCAAGGCGTTTCCCTCGGATGATCGCCAGTTCGGCATGGGTGGGGGCGGTGCGCGGTTCGAGAGCACTTTCGGCGACTACTACTGAGGCGGGGGCGGCGGGCAGGGCAGTCATCAGACAGGGAGCGTGAGGACTGCTGCACAGTGTGCGTGCCGGACAGAAGATGGCTCGAGGCGTCGCCCTGCTGCTGGCGGCGGTGGTCGCATTGCTTGCCGCGGGCGAGGCCTGCGCGGAGGCGGGTGGCTCCGGCGAGCAGCGGCCGTCGCGTGAGCAGGTCCGCGAACAACTCGAACAGATACTCGCCCAGCCCAAGTACGTGCAGGAGGAAGACCTCCAGGTTGACCCCGCCTGGGCGCGGCCGCTCGAGACGATCCTGCGCATCCTGGCCAGGCTGTTCAGCCGCTTCACCACCGCGAGCAACGCCCTCTTCGCAAGCTCCCCCGTGGTCTTCTGGGCAATTGTGGGCGTGTTGGTCATCACCCTGATCGGCATCATCGCCCACATCATCTGGGTCGTGACCCGCGGCCTGAAAGACGGCAGTCGTCCGCGTGGTGAGACGGCGACGGTGCTGCCGCGCCAATCGCCCGCGCAACTGGCCGCGATGGCCGCGGAGGCGGCCGCGGCAGGCGACTTCAACCGCGCCATTGTCCTCCTCTACCTGGCCGCGGTGACCCACCTCGACCGGCAGGGCCTGATCGTCTACAACCGCTCAGACACGAACTCGCAGATACTACGCCGCCTCTCCGGCGCCCGCGAGCTTGCCGAGCTCATGGCGCCGCTCGCCGGGACCGTCGATGCCATCAGCTACAGCAGCTACCGGGCCGACCTGGCGCGGTTCACGGCCGTCGAGACCACCGTCGGCCGCATGCTCGAGTATCGACGGGGGACGACATGATGCGCGGAGCCCGCATCTCGAAAACGACCATCGGCTGGCTTCTGGTGCTCTTCTGGGCACTCATGAGCGTGCTCTGGCTGGTACAGCGCCACACCCCCAGTGTTGATGCCAGGCGTACCCATGACAGCGACTCGTACAACCGCTGGGGGACGAGGGGCCTCTATGAGCTCTTCGAGCGGCAGGGCTTCGACGCCCGCGCATGGCGCGGCAGGCTCGATCGCCTCGGCAACCGTCAGCGGATGATCTTCATCCTCTCCCCCAGCCGCCACTTCGTGACGTCGGAGGTCGATGGCCTGCTCGCATGGGTCGAGGCCGGCGGCACCGCCGTGCTCGCGCCCAGCAGGCACACCACGGTGCCATCGGTGTTCATCAACCCCGAGAGCATTGCCCCCATCGAACAGCTTCTGGGCCCTATGGGGCTGTTTGTCGAACACGGCCCCGTACTGGCCGGTGATGCTCCCGTAACCAGAGCGGATAGTCTGCTCGAGGATGTCGACACGGTTCACATCCCCTCGCACCTGCGCATCGTGACGGCCGATGCGGCGCGCCTCAGGCAGGAGTATGAGAAGGTCGCGGCCGACCGGGCCAGGTACGTGCAGGCCAGGGCCGGCAGCTGCAGCGGTGGGGCCTGCGACCGGGGCGAGAAGGATGACGCGCCGAAGGACGAGGACCGGCTCAGGCGCGAGCGCGAGAACGCCGCGGCCGAAAGCGCCGAACGCATGAAGGACGGAGCCGACAGTCGCGAGGATGGGGAGGCCGGCGAAGACGAGAGAGATGATGCGCCGGCGGAGACGGTCGTCATCGCTCCATTCCTCGCCGATTACCTGCAGCCGCGACTGCGGCCGGAGCAGTTCACGACGCTCGCCAGCCTTGATGACCGGGCCGTCGTCGGCCTGATCCGGCATGGAGAGGGCCGGATCATCGTGCTGGCCGAGGCAGACATGTTAGGCAACTACTGGATCGACCGGGCCGACAACGTGATGCTGGCACTCAACGCCGCGTACACATCCGGAGCGCGCGCCGTCTACTTCGATGAGTTCCACCACGGCTCTTCGCTGCTGTCGATGGAGGCGGAGGAGGCCAGGGCGTCGGCGGCATGGCGCGTCATCCGCTTTGTGCTGCTGGGCGTCGCGGTCTTCGTGATAGCGCAGGGCGTCCGGTTCGGCTCGGCGGTGCCGCGCTACAGGCGGGCGCGGCGCTCGGCGCGGGAGTTCGTGGACGCCCTGGCCGGGCTCTACCAGCAGGCGGGCGCCTCACGCGCGGCAATCCGCATACTCGTGGGAGACCTCAAGCGGCTGGTAGCGCGCGCGGCGAGCATCGGGGCGGCGCCGGGGCACGCCACATTCCCCAACGAGCGGCTCGCCCATGAGTGCGCGCTACGCAACCCGGGCATCGACGAGCAAGCGCTGCTCGCCCTGCTCAACCGCCTTGACGCCGCCGCCTACGCTCCCCGCCGCCTGGACGATGCCGAACTGGTCCGTCTTGGACGGGCTGCATCCCGCATGGAAAAGGAGTTGTTGAGAGGTGCAAGTGGCTCCGCAACACACACGCGAGCTCGCCCAACGTATCTTTGAGGCGCTCGGGAAAGTCGTCGTCGGGCAGCAGGCAGTCATCGAGCAGATGATCGTGGCCACCCTCGCACGGGGCCACGCGCTGCTCGAGGGGGTGCCGGGCACGGCGAAGACGATGCTGGTCAAGTCACTGGCGCTCTGCCTCGGCCGGGACTATGCCCGCATCCAGTTGACGCCCGACCTGATGCCCTCCGACATCGTCGGTACCTACGTCTTCGATATGCAGACCTCGACCTTCAACCTGCGCCGCGGGCCGATCTTCACCGAGTTCCTGCTCGCCGATGAGATCAACCGCGCGCCGGCGAAGACGCAGTCGGCGCTGCTCGAGGCCATGCAGGAGCGGCAGGTCACGATCGAGGGCAACACGCACCGGCTGAGCGAAGGCTTCACGCTGTTCGCGACCCAGAACCCGATCGAGTACGAGGGCACGTACCCTCTGCCGGAGGCGCAGCTGGACCGCTTCCAGCTCAAGATCATCGTCGAGTATCCGTCGGGGCCCGAGGAGGTAGACATCCTCCGCCGTCACCACCAGGGCTTCGACGACTCCGACCTGGCGGCCACCGGGATAGCGGCCGTCGTCGCCGCGGAGCAGCTCGACGCGTGCCGGCAGGAGATCGGCGCGGTCGAGGTGACGGATGCTATGCTCGACTACATCGCCAGAGTGTCGCGGGCCACACGCGAGCACCCATCGGTCTACCTGGGCTCGAGCCCGCGGGCGGCCGCGCAACTGCTCAGGTCGGCCAAGGTCGTCGCCGCCATGCGCGGACGCGCCTTCATGACGCCGGATGACGTCAAGGATATCGCCGCGCCGGCGCTACGCCACAGGCTGATGCTGCGCCCGGAGGCGGAAATAGACGGGCTGCGCTCAGACGACGTGATCGGCGAGATACTGGCGACCATCCCGGTGCCACGCTGAGGGGAATGCTGCGTTGATCAGCCTGCTCGGCCTGCTATTGCTGATGCTGCCCGCCGGTCTAGCGGCGCTCGCCGTCTATGAGCCTTCGATGGCTGCGTGGACCGGGTGGGCGCTGCTGGGGGTCCTGGCGCTGATCCTCATCGACCACCTGCTGTCGCGCCGCCTGGCAGTGCTCGACCTGAGCAGACACGCCGATGCCAAGCTCTCGATGGGGGCGCGCAACGAGGTCACCATCAGCGTCCGCAACCTCGGCCGCATCCCGCTGCGGCTGCGGATCAAGGTNNGCACGGCGTCTACCTCCGGCCCTATGAGGATGCCCTGGTGACCTACGTCACGGTGCCGCGCAGTCGGGGCAACTTCAGCTTCGGCAGGCTGCATGCACGCGGGCGCACGATCGCGGGCCTGAGCTTCTGGCAGAGGAGCTTCCCCGCCACGGAAGCCGTTGCCGTCTACCCCAATGTCGCGCAGGTCGCCCAGTACGAGGAACTGGCGCGCTCGGGGATGCTCACACAGGTGGGGTACCACCCGTACCGGCGCCTGGGAACGGGGACGAACTTCGAGAGCCTGCGCGAGTACCTGCCAGATGATGAGTACCGCAGCGTTGACTGGAAGGCGACGGCGCGCCGTCACAGGCCCATCACCAGGCAGTATGAGGCCGAGCGCAGCCAGAATGTCATGATCATGATCGACGCCGGGCGCATGATGGCGGGCACCGCCGGCCAGATGTCGAAGCTCGACTACGCCATCAACGCCGCGCTGATGCTTGCGTATGTCGCCACACGGCGCGATGACCGGGTGGGGCTGCTGGCCTTCGATGACGAGGTGCAGCAGTTCATCGCGCCCGGCAAGGGCGTCGCGCAGGTGGCGCGCATAGCCGACGGCCTCTACGGGTTGCAGCCACAGCTGCGCGAGCCCGACTACGCCGTCGCCTTTGCCACGCTCCACGCGAGGGCCCGCAAGCGCGCGCTGGTCATCTGCTTCACCGACCTGATCGACAAGGACGCCTCCGCGCGGCTGCTCTCGGGGATGGCCTCACTGTTCCCGCGTCACCTGCCGCTGTTGATCGCCATCCAGGACCCCGACCTGCTCGACGCCGGCGGGCAGGTCCCCTCGGATGCCTTCGAGGTCTACGAGAAGGCGATCGCCATCCAGGCAATTGGTGACCGGGCCGATGCGCTGGGCATGATCACCCGGCGCGGCGTCCTGGTGCTCGATGCTCCCCCGAAGGACCTGACCGTCGAAACGGTCAACCGCTACCTGGAGATCAAGGAGCGCCATGCGCTGTAGGGGGGCGGCCGGTATGGCCACGGGGGGAGAGGCCGCACACGAAGCACGCGACGGGCGGGGAGGGGCCGCACGAGTGATCGCGTCCCGCCGTTCAGGGACGCGCGAACGAGGTCGGCCCACGTGTGGCACGCTGTTGCAGCAGACAGACGGCACACATGGGCCTGCGGGGAGGGGCCGGTGACGGGTCCCATCCGGCCCCGCGCCCGCCCACCTACCCCACATGCCACGCGTGGTAGGTCGCCCAGAGCATGAACGCCCCGATCGCGCCCAGCAGGAGACCCTCCGCCAGGCGCACCCACTGTAGCGGTACCGGCGCTTTGGGTTTCTCGAAGCGCGCAGCCGCGAAACGGTGCCCGAGCACCACCACCAGCAGCGGCAGGATGAAGGCGAGGTTGTACACCAGGAGCACCGGCAGCACCTTCATCTGCTGGCCCGGGAGGCCGGCGACGTAGGTGATCGTCGGGAGGTAGACCTGCCCCGTGCAGCCGAACTCGATCAGCGTCACCAGCGCCGCCGCCGGCGCGGCCAGCACCAGAGCGTACTTCGCCTTCACGGTTCGCCGGATCAGGTCATGGGTGCGACGGAGGAAGCTGTTCGGCAGCTTCAGCACCGTCTCGGAGCTGCCCCTGCGGAGCAGTTGGTCAGACTCGATGAACGCAAGCACCGCAACGGTGATGGTCGCCAGACCCAGCAGCGGGTAGATGATGCGTCTCCCCCACACCGCACTCATCGCCATGCTCGAGAGCTTCCACAGACCCAGCCCGATCAGAAAGTATGTCAGAAAGCAGCCGGCGGCGAACAGCAGGCCCACCGTGAGCGCGGACCGCTTCATCCCCGAGAGTGTCAGGTAGGAGAGCAGGAAGAGGATCGTCGAGATCGCGCAGGGGTTGACGCCGTCGACGAGGCCGGCCAGCGCAATCGCGTGCCACTGGAAGCGCTCGAAGCGCTGCAGCGCCTCGGCATTCGGCTTCTGCAGCCACGCCCAGGACGAGCCCATGCGCTCGAAGGGCCGGGGCCCCTCGAGTGCGCCCTCGAGCGACGCCTCCTTGACCTCGTTCACGCCCACCCACACGCGCGAGGGCCCGTAGAGCACGGGGCTGGTGATGCCGGAGCCCGCCGCGAGGCCGTAGCTCCGCCCCAGCAGGCCCTGCAGCGCCGTCCTGTGGATCATCTCCGGGTTCACCCACACGAACTTGAGGTTGGGGTTCTCCGCCTCGAGGCTCTTGATGCGGTCGTTGGCGGCATGGCAACTGGGGCAGGTGGTCAGCACGTACAGGAAGTCCGCCTCGGGCAGCTCGGCCCGGATGCGGACCATCTCCCACTCCTCGCTCTGGACCGCATACTGAGCCAGTCGCTGGGCGCCGGGGTCGGTGAGAATCGCGGCCTGGATGGTGATGACGACAGCCGCGAGCGCGAGGCCCACGGCCAGGGTGAGTTGCAGGTTCCGTTTCATCGCTCGGTACGGGGCGCCGGAGCCGGTCGGCTACTGCCCCAGCTTCCGCTGCAGTATCTCATTGACCAGCCCCGGATTGGCCTGCCCGCGAGTCTCCTTCATCACAAAGCCGACGATGGCGCCGAGCGCCTTCTGCTTCCCGGCGCGAACGTCGTCGGCCGCTTTCGGGTTCGCCTCGATTGCTGCGTCGCAGATTGCCTCGAGTTCGCTGGTGTCGCTGATCTGCTCGAGGCCCTTCTCATTGATGATCGCGCCCGGGTCGCCACCGCGCTCGAAGAACTCCGCAAAGATGTCCTTGGCGATCTTGGTGCTGATCGTGCCGTCGTTGATGAGCGCAATCAGCCTTCCGAGGTCTTCGGGCCGCAGCGTGCAAGTGTCGGGTGTCTGTCCATGCTCACTGAGCTGGTAGGTGAAATCGCCCATGACCCAGTTGCTGGCGCTCTTGGGGTCGCCGGAGGCTTCCGCCGCCGCCTCGAAGTAATCGGCCATGACGCGGTTGTCCGTCAGCACCTCGGCATCGTATTCGGGGAGCCCGTAGGCGCTCACGAAGCGGGCGCGGCGCTGCAGCGGCAGCTCCGGGATGCTCGCTCTGATCGACTCGACCCATTCGGCCTCCGGCACGATCGGGACCAGGTCGGGCTCGGGGAAGTACATGTAGTCGTCGGCGGATTCCTTGACCCGCATCGAGGTCGTCTTCTGCTCCGTCGAGTTCCACCGCCGCGTCTCCTGGCGCATCGGCTCATCGTGCTCCAGACACCAGTGCTGGCGCTCGATCTCGTAGCTGACGGCGTCATGCACGACCCGGAAGGATGCGAGGTTCTTGATCTCGACCTTGGGTGTCGCATTGCCGGCCTCCCTGTCGACGAGGTTGACCGTCGGCTCGCACCGCATTGCGCCCTCCTCCATGTTGGCGGTCGAGACCCCGAGGTAGCGCAGCAGCCTGCGCAGCTCGAGCAGGTAGACGCGGACCTGGTCGGCGGAGGTGAAGTCGGGCTCGGTGACGATCTCCATCAGCGGCACGCCGGAGCGGTTGTACTCGACCAGGCTACGGCCGTCGGAGAGGTGGGTGTTCTTGCCGGTGTCCTCCTCGAGGTGGGCGCGCCGGATGCGGATGGTGAAGGGCTCGCCGTCGGCCTCCAACTCGATCGTGCCGCCGAAGGTGAGCGGCTCGTCATACTGGCTGATCTGGAAGTTCTTCGCCAGGTCCGGGTAGAAGTAGTTCTTGCGGTAGAAGCGGCAGGATTCGCCAACCTGACAGCCGAGCGCGAGCCCTGTGCGGATGACCAGCTCGACCGCCTTCTTGTTGGGTACGGGCAGCGCCCCGGGCAGCCCGATGCAGACCGGGCAGCAGTTGCCGTTGGGCTCCGAGCCGAACTCGACGGGACATCCGCAGAACATTTTGGAGGTGGTCAGGAGCTGAGCGTGAACCTCGAGCCCGACCATCGGACGGTAGGCCATGGTGTATCACTCCACAACGAGCGGGCAATCTGTCTTGCAGGCGACGGGCACTTCGCGCCGCCGGGAGCTTGATTGTACCAGCATGTTGTTTCGCAAGCAAGAGACGGGCAGACGCCCGGGCCTGTCCAGGTGTAGCTGGTAGCGTAGACGGGCGGGGCTCTCGCCCCGCCCGTCTGATCTTCCACGCGGCGTGTCTTGTGGCCAGACACCGGCTCCGCCGCAGCCGGACGCCGTCGGGCAGACTACGGTATTGCGTTCCAGTCGCCCCACATCGGGCCTGCGACGCGCTCCAGCTTCATCCACTTCGCATGCCCGTCAACGAATGAGTAGTTGTCGCCGCCGTTGTGGACCCACGGCAGGCACCAGTACACTGTCAGGGCGGCCTGGACCGAGTCTCCCGACCAGCAATAGCGCGGCCCCGTGAGGATGACCTCGGAGGGGTTCGGGACCTGCGCCAGCATGCACCCGTACGTGCGGTAGTACTTGGTGCCGGATTGCGTGAGCCACCAACTCGGCATATAGCCGAGCCCGTACCCGTTGTAGCCGTAGGAGTTGGGGTTGACGGCGTGTGTAGCCTTGTAACTCTCGCAGTGGAGTATCTCCATGTTCTTGATATACGGCATGACCACTTCCCACCAGCGGGCGTAGCCATAACCGTGCAGCCACGACGGTACCGGGCTGTAGTACGGATAGTAGGCGGTGAAGGGCAGATGCTCGTCGTAGTCCTGGACATACATCAGAATGCTCAGGGCCAGTTCCTTGTGATTGCTCAGGCACTGTGTCTGCCTGGCCTTCTCGCGAGCCCTGGCGAAGACCGGGAACAGAATCGCCGCCAGAATCGCGATGATGGCAATGACCACCAGCAG
>DPJP01000441.1:9312-21755 GCA_003542955.1 Armatimonadota bacterium | reverse complement strand
ATCCGCGGACGCGCATGCATCCTCGTCGCCAGCTTGATGGTGTCCAGGAGCCCCTCATAGTGGTGGAGGTCCTCCGGGCGCACCCAGGTGTTCTGCAGGATGCTCACCCAGTTCTCTCGCTGCTTGAGGTACCGCCAGCAGGTATGGACCGCCCAGCCGGCGACATTGGCCGTCTCATCGATCTCGGCTTCGTGAGCGACCATGTTGTCATGGAACGACTGCCCCGAGCAGTTCCACATGCAGCCGCTGTTGGCCAGCATCACGAGCTTCTTGCCGTTCTCATCCGCCCAGCTCTTCAGCTCGCGGAGGTACTCGAGGTCGCGGTTGAACTCCCTCTGCACATGGTAGCTGTCGAAGACATCGGCCAGGTAGTCCATGCCCCGGATTGTCCCGATGCGCATGTTGACCGATGCACGGACCTCGACCTCGGGCTGATACTGCTTGATCGTCCGCGCGACGAACGGCGATGTGGTGGTGACGATGTCCGCGCCGCCCACGGTCTCCCCGAGGTAGTCGAGCACGGAGCAGACCTGGTTCTGCAGCCACTTGCTGATGGCCTTGCCGCCGTAGCAGTTGGAGTTGAACAGCACATCGAGCTTGACGCCGAGTGCACGCAGCCTGCGGAGGTCCTCGGTGAGTGTCGCCGTCGCACCCCAGTCCGTGTAGCCGTGGACGGTTGCCAGCGGCGCACGCCCCGAGGGCATGTCACCCCAGGGGAAGTAGACCTCCGAGACGGCCTCCGCATAGTCGGCAATGATGTCGACAAGCGGCTCTGACTCCCCGTCGGGGAGCTGGTACCCAACTGAGAACTTCACACGGCCACCTTCTTTGTGTACGAGAGGTGCGGAAGTGCGAGGGCCGCACCGTCAGGGCGAACAGCGCGCAGGCGAGGGCGCCTGCGCTACTTCTTCCGCCCGATGTCGCCCTCGGGCTCGGTTGACCAGTCGACCGTCCACAGCTTCTTGCGGCGGAACGGGTGCTCGAACTTGTTCTTGAGCACGCCCCGTTCATCCAGTTGAACCATGCACGCACGCGTGCAGCCCTTGGCGCCGCAGATGGCCTGCCCGTGCTCATAGATGGTACTCGGCTTCTGGTAGAAGGGTGAAATCGGGCTGGGCTTGATGTCATCTCTGCCCGGCAAATACTCCCCCTTCTCCCCCTCCTCGGCATACATGCCTCCGCGGAAGTAGTCGTTACAGCGCGCGCAGTCGATATCAGCCCACTCGACTTCGCGGCCGGCGAGCGTCACCTTCACGGTCTTGTCGGCGGGGATGCACTCGCCCGGGCATTCCTCGACACACGCCATGCAGCGGTCACACAGGGGAGGGCCGTCGTAGATCGGGTCGGGCTCAAGCTCGGCCTCGGTCAGCATGACGGCCAGCCGCTGGCGCGGGCCGAACTCGGGTGTCAGGAACATCTTCGAGTAGCCGATCTCCCCCAGCCCGCACAGGAAGGCTGCGATGCGCAGATGGACCATCACGTCGGGGCACGCCTTGCCGGGCTCGACCGGCCGGCTCTTGCCGAGCAGATTGCCGACATCGTCAATCGCGCGCCACGGGCTCAGATGCCCCAGTGGAATTGCCTCGTAGCCGTGGTCTTCGATGAACTTGGCGATATTCATCATCGTGTGGGGTATGTAGAGCCAGTTGAGCCCACCATAGCCCATCGATGAGTAGTTGCTGAAGAATGTGCCCTCCTCGACGCCCCGAAGGCTCCCGCGCATGACGCGGAAGCCGAAGGCGATGATCGACCTGGCCTCCGGCATGATCTGGCGTGGGTCCATCTGGATCGGCGCCCCCTCCCAGCGGTCGGGTGTGCCGATGCCGACGAGGTCGGCCCCGGCGGCCTTGGCGAACTGCTTGACGTCGGCTGCGGTCAGCATGAGTGTCTCCTCATCCCGTGGAGCGTGTCATGTCGGGCAGTTGGCATACCTGTGCTCATTCGCCATTGGCCCGCACATCCCTCCGGCACTCCGACAAGACGGCCCTGCGGTCGCTTGCGGGCACGCTGTGAGTGTGCAATAGTGACTCCGGGGGCTCGGAGGTGCCGCGCGAGGCGCTGAAGAACCCGAGTGACATGCCGACGTCACCGCCATCAGGATGTATAGACCAGAGGGAGTGACCTGCCTTGTCCACCGTCCGACGTGTGCACCCCCGTCTCTTTGCCCGCCCCGAGGACTTCACCCGCATTGATGAGCGCTTCTCGGCGGCGCACGAGGTCGCCCGCAAAGCGCATGCAATCTACCACGAGAACCTTGCCACGGCCTCGGTCGAGGCGACCATCACATCATTACCGACCGGGCACAACTGGCACCTGATCCGCGCCAGAGAGCTGCAGACGCGCATTGTCACGCTGATGGTGGAGTATCTGCGTGGCGGAGATGAGACCTACCGCCGGCTGGCAATCGAGCACCTGCGGATGGCGGCGGGGTGGGAGTACTGGTCGTGGATCGACTGGCGCAGCCCGGAGCCAGCCCCCACCGACCCGTATGATCTCTCCTTCGGTGAGCTGGGGATGACATTCGCGCTGGCCTGGGATTGGCTCTATGAGACGCTCTCAGACGATGAACGGGAGCTGCTGCGGGCCCTGGCGCGGCGCCATGCATCTGCCTACCTGCGCGCATACGAGACGGGCAAGAACTGGTGGGCGGACAGGCAGTACAGCAACTGGACCGCGGTCACCTGCGGCGGCGCGGGGATGCTTGCCCTGTCGATGTACGAGGAGTTGGATGCGGCAGACGAAATACTGGAGAAGGCCGAGGCGGCGATCGAGGTCTTCTTCGGCTCGATGGACGATGACGGCGGCTGGCCGGAGGGCGCGGGCTACTGGAACTACGGGATGCGATACGGGTACCTCTACCTGCTCTCGCACGAGGCGGCCACCGGCAGCCCACACCCGCTGTTCGGGCGAGAGGCAGTGCGCGCGGGGGCGCTGTTCCCGCTTCTATTCTGCCCGCATGGGCGCGCCTGCGGCNNAATGTCAACAGCTTCAGCGTGCTGCCCTTCCACTACCGGGTGCTCGAGCGGCTGGGGCTGACGGAGTTCGTCCCGGTGCTCGATCGCATCGCGGGCTCGGAGGGGGGCTTCGGGGACAGCAACTGGCCCACGGCGGCGCTCTACGGCCTGCTTGCCCCGACATCGCAACCGGCAGGGGAGCCGCACCTGCCGGCCAACAGGCTGTTGAGCGGCATCGAGTGGGGCTACATGTCCGACGCAATGCCCAATCCGCACACCTATACGTCGATCCGCGGCGGGACGGCGAAGGTGCCGCACGGTCACCCCGATCTGATGGCATTCTGGTACCAGGTGGATGATGAGCAGTTCCTGATCAATGCCTGGGACGGCAGGTACCTCGACACCACCTTCTCTACCTACCGGACGGAGTTGTACGGCTGCAGCCCCTTCAGCAAGAACACGATCCTGCTCAACGGCATCGGCGTGCGCGATGATGCAACCACGCATACCAGGGCATTCGAGTATGAGGGGCTCTCCGTGGTCAAGGTGGATGCAAGCGACTGCTTCGGGCAGACGCAGAGCTACGGCGCCACCTGGCTGAACCACTGCGCACGGACCTTCATCAACCTCGGAGATGACAGGTACCTGCTCATCGACCAGGTGCGCTTCACCACCGAGGGGCAGTTCGAGGCGCGCTTTCACACGTTCCTCCCGGTCGAGATCGAAGCCGAACGCACGCTGGTGAGCATCCAGGGCGAAAAGGCCCGGCTGCGAGTACGAATGGCCTGCGATCAGCCGCTGTGCATCCGGGAGGGCCTGTCATCGCCCGTGCTGCCGGCACGGCCCGCGGACACGATCATCCAGGTACAGAGCGAGCGGCTTGTCGATGGGATCACGCTCGTGACACTACTCGATACCGAGCACAATGACGGGGTGCTCACGATTGACCGGGAAGACGGGGGGCTCACAGTCAGGCTCGGCGAGCGAACCCTGTGCACCGTGCCAATCGACGATAGCGGTACAGTCTTCGGCGACATCATGAGCGGCGGGGGGCACACCGCCGGGAGGTAGCTATCCATGGACACATCACGCGCGCGGAGTCTCGCGGCCCAGTACCGGACCGAGTTGATGGATCACGTTGTGCCCTACTGGGAGCGATATTCGCTCGATACCGAGCACGGCGGCTTCTTCACCTGCTTTGACCGACAGTGGCAGCTCTATGACCCGGGCAAGTGGGCCTGGTTTCAGGGGCGGGCGGTGTGGATGTTCAGCCGGCTGTACCGCACCGCCGGGCAGGAGCCGCATTGGCTCGAGGCGGCGCAGCGCGGCATCGAGTTCATCGACAGGCATCTGTTCGACCCGCAGGGGCGTATGTACTCGGCCGTCACCAGAGACGGCGCCCCGCGCTGGGCGCCGAAGGGCATCTTCAGCGAGTGCTTCACCATCTATGGGCTCGCCCAGTATGCCCGCGCCGCACAGGACGCGGGAGCGCTCGATGGGGCACAGCGGCTCTTCTCCCGCGTACTCGAGATGGCCGAGCAACCCGAGCTTGACGGCCCGCGCCTGCCCGGCCAGCCACCGTTCGTCATCCATGCCGTGCCGATGATCCTGCTCAACCTCGCCCAGGAGATGCGGGAGGCCACCGGGAGCAACGAGTACGACCGTGTCGCCGACGAGATGCTGTACCGTATCCTCCGCCTGCACTGCCACCCGGAGCATTCGGCGGTGTTCGAGAACGTGCTGGCAGATGGGGAGGTGGTGGATGACCCCGACGGGCGGGTGCTCAACCCCGGCCACGCGATGGAGTCGGCATGGTTCATCCTCCGGGAGGCTCAGTACCGCAATGACAATGAACTGCGGGATCGTGCGGTGCAGATGATCGACTGGTCGCTCGATGCCGGGTGGGATGACGAATACGGCGGGATGCTCTATTTCGTCGATGCCCGCGACCGTCCGAATCGCTACCTGCAGTGGGACATGAAGCTGTGGTGGGTGCACCTGGAGACGCTTTACGCGCTGCTTCTCGGCCACAGGATGACGGGGAGAGCGGACCTGCTGGCATGGTTCGAGCGGGTGCACGAGTGGACCTGGGCGCGCTTCCCGGATCGGCAACACGGCGAGTGGTACGGCTATCTGCGACGCGATGGCGAAGTCTGCCTGCCACTGAAGGGCTCGGCATGGAAGGGCTTCTACCACGTACCGAGGGCGCTGTTGTTGATTGCGGAATTGCTGGATGAGATGGCGGGGAAGTGAGGGGCGAGGGACGAGGGGTCAGGGGCGAGTGAACGGCCCATCGCACCGCTCTCTGGCACACCCTTTCGTCGCACACGTCCGCGGAGGCACCATCGCAGAGGAATGCTGCCGCGCGCACGGAACTACCCGGCGCGGATCGACACACACGCATAGGGAGGTCGCACAATGGCACAGCTCAAGGTCGCATTCATCGGCACCGGGAAGGTCCCGGAGAAGGCCGGGCCACTCGGCTACGCGATGGCATACAGGCACGCGGATGCGTACAGGCTGCTCGACGATGTGCAGATGGTCGCCGCCGCCGATATTGTCGAGGAGAACGGGCGCGCATTTGCCGACAAGTACGGCTTCAGCGACGTCTTCGCCGACTATAACGAGATGCTCGCCGAGGTCAAGCCCGACATCGTCAGCATCTGCACCTGGCCGCACCTGCATGAGCGGATGGTCATCGACTGCGCACAGGCCGGCGTGCCCGCGGTGCACTGTGAGAAGCCCGTGGCGGATACATGGGCCGGGGCTGGCCGCATGGTCGAGGCCTGCAAACAGAGTGGGACGAAGCTCACGTTCGCCCATCAGCGCCGCTATGGAAAGCCGTTCTCGCTGGCGAAGGGGATG
Source organism: Armatimonadota bacterium (assembly GCA_003542955.1). Taxonomy (GTDB): domain Bacteria; phylum Armatimonadota; class Zipacnadia; order Zipacnadales; family UBA11051; genus UBA11051. The sequence continues at coordinate 15,936 of DPJP01000441.1, read as the reverse complement.
CTTGACGAAGGCCGTATCGGCAAGCTACAGAAGATCGAGTGGGGCGTGGGAGACCTCTACGACTACGGCTCGCACAACTTCGACATGGCCAACTACTTCAACGATGAGTGCAACACGAAGTGGGTCCTCTGCGGGCTGGACTACTCGCAGGAGAAACTGATCTTCGGCGCGCACAACGAGAACCACGCCATCGTCGTGTTCGAGTACGAGAATGGCGTCTTCGGCATGGCGGCCACCGGCGACACCGGCGGGAGTGTCGGATGCCATCATCGGATCATCGGTGATGCAGGCATGATCGAGATCGGCCGCGCCGACATGCCGGTGTTGCGGGTACTGTCGGCGGGCAGCGACTGGGAGGTCATCGACGTTGAAGGCGAGGGCTGCCACGGGCCCAACTTCATCGAGCGCTGCATCGCCGACGTCGTCGACTGCGTCAAGACAGGCCGCGAGAGCATGATGAATGCCGACAACGCCCTCCGGGCGACCGAGCAGATCTTCGCGGCGTGGGAGTCGGTCCGCCGACGCGGACTGGTGCACCTGCCGCTGGACATCGACGATAACCCGCTGCATGCGATGGTGGAGTCGGGCGACCTCAAGCCGGCGAAGGGGTAGAGAACGGNNGACGAGGGGCGTGGGGTGAGGGGCGTGGGAACGGCAACCCACGCAGCGCGTCGGCAAGGGTCAACGGTGAAGATGCGACCCCGCCCTGCACCCGGACACGGGCCGAAAGCCCGCGACTTCTCCGATGGTGGTGCGGCAGGCGGTGTGATCCGGAGTCACATATCGAGCGTGCAGCCTACGCCGCTGCAGGTCTGAGCACACACCCGCAGCCCAATGCCTGCGCTCAGACGCCCCACGGCTGCCCCTTGTCGCCGCCGGTGGAGGGGCGGGGGCGCGGCGAGGACAGGTCGCTGTCCCAGCCGGTGACGTCTACTCCGCGATCTGCCAGCAACTGTGCGATCTGAGCGAACTTCGGCCCGCCCATGCTGGTCGCCCATGCGGCACCGTTATGGAGCCTGGCCGGCGGCACGGCCCCGTGCTCAAGCAGCATCGTCACCATCTGCGCATTGCACTGCCTGACGGCTACCTCGAGCGGGGAGGGCACGCTATCCGGCTTGAGATTGGGGTCCGCGCCGGTCGCCAGCGCCGCCTCGAGAGCGGCTGCGTCGCCGCGAGCAACGGCATCGCTGATGGGCTTCGAGGGAGCGGGGTCCGGGGGCAGGTCGGCGCCCTTCTTCGGATTGAGGGCGTACTGCCCGATCAGCCCGGCGAGCCGGACATGGCGGTTCTCGGTGGCCAGTTGCAGCGCGCTCCTGTTCTGAGAATCGGTGACCGAGACATTGACCCCGTAGTGCAGCAGCAGGCGTACGCAGTCGAGTCGGCCGTCGGCGGCACAGGTGAGCAGCGCCCCACCGGCATTGACATCCGCCCGATGGCGCAACAACGCATGCATGACCGCTGCGTTGCCTCTCTGGGCCGCGGCCGCAAGCGGGGTGACGCCGGCGCTGTCGGGCCTGTTGGGGTCGGCCCCGGCATCCAGCAGAAGAGCGGGCGCCTCGCCCCACCCATCGTCGTGGGCAATCGCGTGCTGCAGTGGAGTTGCGCCGGAGGCGTCTGGCACGTTGGGGTCGGCGCCGCTGTCGAGCAGGAGCGTTACCAGCTGCGTGCCTGCTCCATGCGCGATGGCCTCATGGAGCGGCCCGGCGCCCGTGCCGTCAACGGTGTTGGCGCCGGCCCCATGCTTGAGCAGCAGGGCGGCAACATTCTCCAACCCCATCCTTGCGGCGACGTGCAGTGCGGTGCTGCCGTCCTCTTCCTGTGCGTCGGCGCCTGCCCCGCCCTCGAGCAACGTTTCGGCCAGTTCGAGCGCCTCGGCGCCGTGCTCGCGGAGCACGCGGTGCAGGGGCAGGTTGCCGTTGCTGTCGGCGATGTCGGCATCGGCGCCATGCTCGAGCAGAAGGGCCACGGGCGCGGTGTTGGCCGGCGCGTCATCCCTGTCGAGGAGCCCATGCAGCGGCAGCACCCCGCGGCCGTCGGGCTTGTTGGCGTCGGAGCCCCGCTTGAGCAGCAGCTCGAGCATCTCGGTGCTCTGCGGGCCCTCGCCGCGGGCAAGCAGTCGGTGCAGCGGCAGGTTCCCCTCCGCATTGGCAATGGTGACGTCGGCCCCGGAGTCGATGAGCCAGTGGGCGATCTCGGACTTGCCGGTATCTACGGCAATGTGCAGCGGCGTGTCGCCCCGCGCGTCGGTCGCGTTGAGGTCGGCGCCGGCGTGGGCCAGCAGGGCGCAGATCGGCAGGATGTCAACGGCGGCGCCGGAGCGCACGAGCGTGTGAAGCGGGGTGTTGCCGAGCACATCCGGCAGGTTGGGGCCCGCGCCGCGCTCGAGCAGGAGCCCGATGAGCTGCCCGTCTGCGGCGGCGATGGCATGGCCGAGCGCGGTCTGGCCGTGAGTGTCCTGGAGGTTGATCTGTGAGCCGGCCTCCAACAGGAACTCGACGACCTCCTGCTGCCCCGCCCCCGCGGCGGTGTGCAGCGGCGTGCGTCCGTTGGCGTCGCGTTCATCCACGTCCGCCGGGCGGCGCAGAAAGCCGCTGGCCAGTTGCTTGCGCAGCTTCTCCAGGTCGCCGGCCGCGGCGGCCTCATGTATCTTTGCCATCGGGCACTCTCCGTTCCGGCGGTGTGCGTCCGCCGGGCACAATGACACGCAGGCGAGCACGACACACCGGACTCGATGTGTGCCGCCAACGCCCTGCCTGTCGAGCGGTCCTCAGTTCACTACGATGCCTATTCGACGTCGCGGTGCGCATCTCCTCGCTCGATATTGCGACTCACCGCCTCCGGGGAGGGTTCGACGCCCCGTGAGGCGAACAGACAGCGGCTCGGAATCTGGCAGCGATTGGGGGAGTGACATGGGCTCATCCGTGTTTGTCACGAACTTCAGCACCGTTGACTGGATCATCGTGATTGTCTACGTGGGCTTCACGGTGGCACGAGGCGTCTGGGTCAACCGTTACATCGGCGACCTTTCCGACTTCATCGTCGCGGGCCGCAGCCTCCGCACCTACCTCGCGGTCGCGACGATGACCGGCACCGAGATCGGTCTGGTCACGCTCGTTTACAGCGCGGAGCAGGGCTTTCTGATGGGCCCATCCGCATACACCCTCGGGCTGACCTGGTTCATCGGCCTCCTGATTGTCGGTACAAGCGGGTTCATCATCTACCCGCTCCGCAAGCTCTCCATCATGACGATCCCGGAGTACTACGAGATCCGCTACGGCATCCGGTCACGCGTCATCGGGGGAGCTATTCTGGCGCTTGCGGGTATTCTCAATATGGGTCTGTTTCTGCAGGCGGGGGCGCGGTTCATGCGGGCCGTCCTCGGCGTCGAGAGCGACTTCGGGATGAAGATCATCATGACCACCATGTTGACCCTTGTGCTGCTCTACACGACTTTCGGCGGCATGGTGTCGGTGGTGGTGACCGACTACATCCAGTTCGTCCTGCTCGGGGTCGCGATGGTGGCCGCAACGGTCTGGGCCGTTACGCACATCGGCTGGGATCAACTCGTCAGCAGCTCGGTCGCCCAGTACGGTGATGGCGCGCTCAACCCGATCCATGAGGGCGGCTACGGCTGGCCATACGTGCTCTGGATGGTCTACATGGCGGTGGCGGCCAGTGCGCTGTGGGCGACGGCGACGACCCGTGCGCTGTCGGCGAAGAGCCCGGAGACTGCCAAGCGGGTCTATCAGTGGTCGTCGATCACCTTCCTGTCGCGCATCGTCCTCCCGGTGACCTGGGGTGCGGCGGCGCTGGCGTTCATCATGGGCGACGACATCCTGCGGATGGCGTTCTTCCCGACCGACGGCGGCAGCCCGCTCAACAGCCAGTATGCGATGCCGGTCTTCTTCGCGCGGCTGCTGCCCAGCGGCTTCATCGGGGTCCTCACGGCCGGGATGATGGCAGGCTTCATGAGTACCCATGACAGTTACCTGCTGTGCTGGGCCTCGGTCATCACCCAGGATGTGGTCGCGCCGTTGTACCGGGTGAGCGAACGCGGAAAGCTGATCGCCGCCGTTGTCGCGGCCATCATCGGCGGGCTCGGCATCACGGGCGCCATCTACGGGCTGCTGCGCTTCACGCCGCTGGACCCTTTGGTGATCGCGCCGTTCGCGCTGATCGTCGGCATCGTGTCCGCCCTCTTCATCGTCAGCCTGGTGCCCAAAGCGCTGGAGGCGCACGACCTGCCGGAGCGCTCGAGGTTCATCCTCACCCGCGTGCTGATTGTCGCCATCGGCATCTTCCTGCTCATCTGGGGCCTCTGGTACGAGGCGCCGGTGTCGCTGTGGAACTACATGGCGGTGACGGGCACGATCTACTTCGCGGGGGCATTCGCCTGCATCGCCTTCGGCCTCTACTGGCGGCGAGCGACGGAGGCGGGTGCGCTGTTTGCGCTGATCGCCGGCCTCATCGCGGTCGCGGGGATAGTCCCGTGGGAGAGCGTGCTGGGCGCGGGGAATGTCCCGAAGTGGCTCAACGATACCTACGCCTCGATCGGCGCGATCGCGGTTGCCTCCGTCGGGATGGTCGTCATCTCGCTTGCGACGAGGGCCCGCGCGGCGCACCAAACCGCCGGCCTGGCGGGAACAATCCTCAGTGAAGGCGAATGGGATACCGAGGAAGGCGAGCCCGTCGAGCGGCAGGCTGATAGCGAGGAGGCGACGTAGATGAACCTGGCGGATTTCTGGCTGGTTGTGATGGCCGCGTCCGTGGGCCTGTTCGGGATCATGGTCGTCGTGTGCAGCATCGGCGGCTTCTACGACATGCTGAGCATGTTCCGTGACCTTGGCGGCGCAGCAGAGGCGGACGAAAGCAGTGAGGAGTGAGCGACATGAACCGGACGCTTGCCGGAGCGTGTATCTGCGCGGGGCTTCTGCTCTGCATCTTCGGACCGGCGCCCGCACAGGAGGAGGTCGGGCAGATGGCTGATCCAGGCATCACAATCAGGTGGTGGGGCCAGGCGTGCTTCTGTATCACCGGCCCCGGAGACGTCAGTGTGCTCAACGACCCATTCCCCGAGGGCATGGGCTACGACCCGCCAACGTGCACCCCGACCGTCTGCACGGTCAGTCACGAGCACCGCGACCACAACGCGGTCGAAAGGCTCCCGCAGACGACGCAGATCATCCGCGGCGTCGCGGGGGAGCATGAGGCGGCGGGGATCACCTTCACCGGCGTAGAGGTCTTCCATGACGCCGAGCAGGGCGCCAAGCGCGGGGCCAACGTCATCTACATCTGGTCGATGGCCGGTATGAGGATCGCCCATTTCGGCGACATCGGCCATCTGCCGACACCCGAGCAGCTTCGGCAGATCGGGACGGTGGATGTGGCGATGGTCCCCGTCGGCGGCTTCTACACCATCGACGGCGCGCAGGCAGTCAAGTTGGCCCGGCAGGTGTCGGCGAAGGTCATCTTCCCGATGCACTACAAGACTGCGGCCACGGAGAAGCTCCCGATCTCCGGTCTCGAGCCCTTCCTGGCCGCGGTGCCGGATACCTGGCAGGTGGAGAGGGCCGGCGGCGTGTCGGTGCAGCTTGGCGCGGCCGATCTGCCTGAGCAGGGAGCCCGCGTGATCGTGCTCGACTACAAGTAGCCTCCGCGGCGCAGGTGCGCTGCGTGCGGCGTCATTCGCGAGGAGGGGGTCGGAGTGCTCGGGATCGGCTTCTTCAAGGGCCAGCCGACGGAGTATGTCATCAAGCATGTCGGCGGACGAATCGTGAGGGAGGGCCCCGGCCTGGCCTTCTACTTTCTGCACTACAACACGACCATCGCGGCCATCCCCACCAACAGCACCGACTCCGACTTCATCTTCAACGAGGTCAGCAACGACTTCCAGTCGGTGACAATCCAGGGGCAGTTCACATACCGCATCTGCAACCCGCGGCTGGCCGGGGAGTTGCTCAACTTCTCCGTCAGCCCGAGGTCGCACCGCTACATCTCAGATGAGCCCGAGCGCCTTCCGCAGCGCATCAGCAACGTCATCCGCATGGGCACGCGTGATGAGGTGCAGAAGCTCCCACTTGAGGACTCCCTGCGCGGCTCCCAGGCGATGGCGGCAACGGTCTTCGCGCGCGTCCGGGAGCAGGAGCTGCTCGCGCCGATGGGTGTCGAGCTGTTGAACCTGTACTTCCTCTCTATCAGCCCCACGCCGGAGGTGGCCAACGCGCTCGAGGCCGAGCACCGCGAGTCGCTCATGCGCACGGCCGATGAGGCGATCTACGCGCGCCGCGCGGCGGCGGTGGAGAAGGAACGCGCCATCAAGCAGAACGAGCTGAACACTGACATCACTCTCGAGCAGCAGCGGGAGCAGCTCATCACCCTCGAGGGCAGCAACCTGCAGCGGCAGGCGGAGTTCAGGGGCAAGGCCCTCGCCATGGAGGCGGAGTTCAGGGCCCAGGCGATGCAGCTCGAGGCGGCGGCGTACTCGGGCGTGGACTCGATGAAGGTGGCCGCGCTCGCACTGCGCGAGTTGAGCACCCACGCGGACAGTCTCGTGGGCCTGCTGCGGAGGGAGTGAGCGGGGCGAAGCGGGGACGCCCGACCTGCGCCTCACCCCCGGCCCCTCTC
>DPJP01000441.1:7827-9276 GCA_003542955.1 Armatimonadota bacterium | reverse complement strand
GGGCGCCTGTCAGGCGCAGCGGCTCTGGTCGCACGCGCGAACGCACAATGCGAAGTCGACCCTAGCAACCCAGTTCGTGGCTTCGGCCCGTCCTACACTGTCCGGGCACGGGCACGGGGTGAGGCCCACACCAACCACCATGCCCTTCGAGAAGATCGTCATCATCACGCAGAAAACGCAGCTCCAGGAACTCCTGGAGCGCTTCGGCACGCATGGGCAGGCCCGCTTCTACCTCGAGCACATGGGCGCCTCGTTTGACGAGTACCAGGCCGCCCACGACGCCTACATGCGCTCGGTCGAGCGCCTCGAACACGCCCTGCCCGCCGAACTCAGGCAGCAATTCGTCGAACGCGGCTTCCTCCCCAACTTCTCGTTCGGCGAGCGTGACCTCGTCGCCACCCTCGGCCGTGACGGCCTGGTGGTCAATACGGCCAAGTACCTGGGCAACCAGCCGATCCTGGCATTCAACCCCGACCGCCTCCGCGTCGACGGCATTCTCATCCCGTTCGATGTGGGCAACGCCGCACAGGTCATCCGCAGCACAGTCGAGGGCAAGTACACGCTCTCGGCCATCTCGATGGCGAAGGCGGAACTCAACGACGGGCAGGTTCTGCACGCGGTCAACGATCTCTTCATCGGGCAGCGGACGCACCTGTCGGCGCGCTACCACATCCGGCTGGGGGATGTCGGGGAAGACCACAGCTCCTCGGGGATCATCGTCTCGACGGGCGCGGGGTCGACGGGCTGGTTCCGGTCGATCGTGACGGGCGCCTCGAGGGTCATCGAGGGCATCTACGATGGTGGCGACCTCTCGGCGGCGAGAACGGAGTACCGCTTCCCGTGGGATGCGGATTACCTCTACTTCAGCGTGCGTGAGCCGTTCGTGAGCAACGTCTCGTCGGCCGAGTTGGTGTTCGGCACGATCGATGCGGGTGCGCGGCTGGAGTTGACCTCGCACATGCCCCAGAACGGTGTCATCTTCAGTGACGGCGTCGAGGCGGACTACCTGGCCTTCAACAGCGGCGCGATTGCGAGCATCACCCTGGCCGACCGCAAGGTGCAGCTGATCACTGGGGTGTGAACGAGCGGCCGAGCGGGGAGGGGCCGCATCCCGCGGGCGCGGGGAGGGGCCGCACGAGCGAGTGGCGCTGCTGTTTGCGACACGAGCGAGGTCGGCCCAGGTGTGCTCTCCACCCACAGGTAGGGGAACGCCATACGTGGGCCGACCTCACTCGCAGCGGATACGGCCACGCTGCTCCTTCGTGCGCCCCCTCCCCGTTCGCCGCCAGTCCGCAGGTCCACCCTCCTCCATCGGCGAACCCTCCCCCACATCACCCCGAAGGGACGGTCCGCTCATGCGCTCTCTGCTGATTGCTTTGACGATCACCGCGCTTGCACTCGTCTGTGTCGTGTCCACAGCCCAGGAGGCCCAGAACGTCGCTCTGGGCA
>DPJP01000441.1:0-7796 GCA_003542955.1 Armatimonadota bacterium | reverse complement strand
ACCCCCGCCCCGGCGGACAAGTATGCCGACAACCAGGGCCCCGAGCCTCACTCACCCGGTGCGTGGTTCAGGGGCGAGTTGACCGACGGCGTGCGCGGGCCAAGTACCAGCTTCAGCGCCGCGGAGTTCGTCGGCTGGCGCGATACCGACTACTCGAACCCAATCACCGTCACCATCGACCTTGACGACCCCGTCACCATCGGCGAGGTGCGCACGACGTGCTTCGGCGCGCCAAACAGCGCCGTGCCGCCGCCGGAGATCAATGTGTGGGTGAAGAGCCCCGACTTCCCGGTCGACACGTTCGTCGAGATCGGCCGCATGCAGCCGGACAAGTCGCATGACCAGGGCAGAAACGACCTCTACCACTACTCGCTGCCCGGCCTGAGCATCCGCGCGACAGCAGTGCGGCTCGACTACCAGGAGCCCACCTGGAGCTACCTGTTCACCGACGAGATCGAAGTCTTCGCGGCGGCGGGCGAACCCCGCATGCTGCCGGTGCAGGACGTGACCGTCGAGGCGGAGGCATTCGGCGAGGGTTCGGCGGCACAGGGCGCTTCCGGCACCGCGGTGCTGCTTGATGCCACGGGCGAGAAGCTCGATATCACGGTGCCGCTGCCTGCAGGGGAGTACACCGTCCGCATTCGTTCGCAGGCAGTCAAGCCCGACACCTTCAGCGAGCTGCTCCCCCACCTCGGCGAGCAACAGATGCGCCCGCAGGCGGTCACGAACAGCGTCTTCACCTGGCAGCGTTCGCATTTCCAGCAGCCCGCCGACGGCCCGGCGATCGTGAGCATCAGCCTCGGCGAGGGCGCCGGGGCCTGGATCGACCAGGTGCGTATTCATCGGCTGGGCCTGGGGTACACGGTCACGGAGCCCTATCAGTTCGAGCAGGATACAACACTCGTCGCCGACGGCAGGGCCCACTGCCTGATTGCCATCGGTGACAGAGGCGAGTACCAGGCGCAGGCGGAGGCCGTTGCCGCGGCCATCGAGGCCAAGAGCGGCGTGCGACCGGCGATCAAGCGCGGGACGGAGGTCACCGAGGAGGACATCCGCACCCTCAGCATCATCGGCCTCGGCGACCGCTACAGCAACCTGGCGCTGCTCACCGTTGTCCCTGATGCCTGGCACTCGATCCCCGCGCCACCCGAGGACGGCGGTCCGCAGGTGTGGGTCGAGGTCGAGCCGCGCGCGACGCATACCAACTGCATCGCGATAGGCGGCGTCAACGCCGAGCAGGTCGGCAAGAGCGTCGGCGAGTTCATTACGCGACTGCAGGGCGAGAAGACCCTCGTATACCCATACAGCCTGCTCCCCACGCGCGTCGTGACCATGGAGCGCGAGGAGTACAAGCAGTTGGCGGTGGACTCGGGGCAATGGATCAGGCAGGGCGCGATCCGCAACCTGCAGACGAACTGGAAGCGCTATCCGCCGGAGGGCTTCATCCTGCTGGGCTACCGCTACATCGAGTACAAGGACTCGCCGGACACAATCCGCCAGGTCTCCAACGATGGCTTCACCGATGCCGAGACGATGAAGATCGTCGGCTGCTATGACCACCAGGAGCACTATGGCGGCTTCTCACGCGCCGACCGCATCGAGATGACCAACATCATCCTGACGATGGCCCGGATGTGTGAGGGGGTCTTCGACTGGAACTGCGTGCAGATACCGGGCAGGGACAAGCAGCACAATCTTCCCGAGGCGCGTACGGCGATACTCACTCAGCGCGGAGCGAGGGTCGCGCACAACCACCAGACGTTCCCCTCACGCTCGCTGGTGGTAGCGGGGCGTTACTTCGACTTCTACTNNTGGCTCGAGTGGGCCGAGCTGTTCATGCGCGGGCCGCTACTGACCTCCAAGCCGATGTGCGACTGCGCAGGCTACCAGGACATCACGATGACCCATGCCGCGCGCCATGCGGTGACCACCGGGCAGTGGGATTACTTCGAGAATGAGGCGATCTACAAGTACCTGAGGCTGCGCTTCATGAGCCACGACAACATGGGCTCGATCGCGGGCTACGGTGACTACGGCGCGTACAGTGTGCCGGCACCCGAGGGCGCCATGGCGGCAACAGTGCGCAACTACAGCGCCGCCGGCGCCGGACGCATTGTCGAGAGTCGCGTCGACCCGGCGGCGATGCTCGGCGTCTACATCCACCCGCTCGAGCCGATGTGGTATGAGACCTACGAGGCCGACATATCGGTGCCGCTGGAGCGGACCTTCGACAAGATATCGTTCCGGGATGCCTACGACCCCGCCCGTGCCTACCTGCTGCTGGATGGCCTCTCGCGCGGATACCACGGCCACTGGGACGGCAACTCGATCCTCCGCTTTACCGATAATGGCCGCATGTGGCTGTGTGAATCCGACTACCTCAAGGGCGACCCGAAGGATCACATCACCGTGACGCCGATCCGCAACGGTGAGAGCGCCAGGCCGACGATGGCCTCCAGCCTCGAGGGCTCGCTCGAGTCGCCGAAGTGGGCCAGCACGATCACGCGCACCCCGGGCTATGCGGGGCTCGACTGGGACCGGCACATCATCTGGCATCGTGCATCCGATACGTTCTTCGTCATTGATGATGCGACGGCACTGGAGGCAGGCACGTATGACCTCAAGGCGCGCTTCCGCAGCCTCGGGCAGACCTCCCTCGACGGCCGCACCTGGCGTGTCGAGCAGAGCGGCGGCGAGCACTTCTACATGCACCTGCCGGGCGGTGGCAGGCTCATGGAGAGTTCCGCGCCGGAGGATGCCAAGAACTGGACGAGCTACCAGTTCTCGGAAGACCCGACACCGAAGCTGCTCTCTCACCAGCGGGTGAAGGAGCTGGCCACGGGAGAGAAGGCCACGCTGACCGCGTGCTTCTACGCCGATAGCGCCGCCCGGCCACGGCTGGAGGTTCGCGGGCTGGGTGAGCAGGCCATCGCGACCAACGGCTCTCTGCAGGTGATTGCCGGTGTTGGAGGTCTCGAACCGTTCGGGATTGATACCGATGCCCGCCAGTTCGTCTTCGGACCCGAGGACCTGGTGCTGGTGCAGGCGACGCGGCTGCAGGCGGGTTTGGTGGCGATCACCTCCACAACGCAGATCGACCTGGCCCTGGATGCGCGCACGGGCGAGGGCGTGCTGAAGGTCGAGAAACCGACGACGCTCTCGGTCATCGGCATCGGCACGGTGACCTTCGAGGGGCAGACGGGGCAGCCCGACACGCAGGACATCCCGGCGGGCACATACACATTCAGGGCCGACCTGGGGACTCTGGGCACGGCGCTCAATGGCGCGTACCAGGCGGCATGGGCGGCATCGAGCGTTAACGGCGGGGGGGCGAAGCCGAGACCGACGACGAACGTGACCGCGGCCGCGGAACTCACGCTGCCGGGCGCCATCACCTGCCTCGCGACCGGCGATGCCAACGGAGACGGGGTCGATGAGTGCGCGGCGGGATGCGCCGACGGGACGCTCGTGGTCGCCGACGCTTCGGGCACGGAGCTGTGGCGGGTCAAGCATGGGGGCAAGGTCAACGACATCGCGATGGCCGACCTCGACGGCGACGGCAAGGCGGAGACGATCTGCGGGGTCGAGGACGAGCACATCTACGTCTACAAGCCCGACGGCGCCCTGCTCTGGAAGCGCTACTTCGAGGCGCACCGCTCCGGTGGCGGCAGGGAGGGCTGGGTCCGTGTGGTGCACGTGGCGGACTTCGACGGCGACGGCAGCCCCGAGGTGGTGGCAGGCTGTGCCAACACCTTCACCTACGTGATGAACGCGCAGGGCGACATCAAGCGGCTCAATGACCGCGACCTCACCTACAGCTATCTGCACTCGGCCGCCGCGTTGGGCAGTGCGGATGTCAACGGAGACGGGCGACTCGAGTTGCTCACCGGCTACACGTACCCGGCACGCTGGATTGTCGATTTCGCCGATACAGGCAAGAGCCGCGCGTGCAGCTTCTCGGGCTCGATCGGGGGCTGCTTCGCCATTGCCGCGGGCGATGTGGATGGCGACGGCAAGCCGGAGGGCATCTTCGGCGATTCCGACGGCCAGCTCACGGCGGCTACCAAGAGCGCGGCCGGCGACGCCAAAGCGGCTATCAGGTGGCAGAGGATCATCGGCGACGACATGATCGTCAGGCTGCTTGCCGATGACTATGACGGCGACGGGGCGCTCGATATCATCGTGGCATCGCGGAGCGGCTTCCTGGCGCGGCTGGGTGCCGACGGGACGCCCCGGTGGGTCCGCTATGCCGACAACGCGCTGACCGATGCAGGCTTGGTGCCCGGTGAAGCGGCGTTCTTCGCCCGGAGTTCATCTGACGGGTCAGTGGCGGTATATGACCTCACCGGCGCCGAGGTCGGGCGTTGGCAGATCGGCCCGGCGGTGGAGAAGGTGGCGGCGGGCCGCGGCGCACGGCCGAGCATCTTCGCTGCGGTGGGGGGCAAGCTGATGGCGGGGGTGTTTGGAGGGTAGGAAACGCGGAGACGACGCGCCGTCCCTGCGCCTCACCCCCAGCCCCTCTCCGTGGCCGGAGAGGGGAGTCACGGTGTGGCAAACGCATCGGCGTGGGAGTGCATGCTCTGGGCATCCATGCGGCTGGGGCAACGCCACTGCCGACGGGGACTCGGGATTACCCGATCTCTCTGCGGCAGCGCGCCCTTGCTCCCCTCTCCGGCCACGGAGAGGGGCTGGGGGTGAGGCAGGCCTGGCTCACGCCCTCAACAGCGCATTCCCCGGCACGGAGTCCGGCCCGCAGGTGCAGGCGTAGCGCTCCGGCGTGCCGGCCAGATGCTCGGCGAACTCATCCCACATCTCCGGCGTCTCGTCACAGAACGATATGCGCACATCCGGGTCGACCTTCTTCATCCGCTCGATGAAGAAGCGGTAGATATCCGCCCGCGGCTCGTGTGGGATCACCTGCTTGCCGGCCGGCCAGAAGGGCTTCTCGGGCGGCTCCCCGCTGTAGAGTTCGCGCATGATCCCCACATACACGTCATCGAGGAGCGAGATATCAAAGCATGCGACAAGCCGATCGTAGCCCAGATGCGCCAGAGCATCGATGGTGATGACGTCGGGCCTGGTATTGGTCAGCAGTCGCTGGATCATCGCCTCGGCCTCCTCACGCCAGCCCTTGATCGGGATAATCGGCGAGAAGCGGACGCGAACTGAGTAGCCCGCCTCCTGGCACTTGCGGACGGCCTCAATGCGCTCTGTCGTGCTCGGGGAGTTCTTCTCGATCTCGCGGGCGACAGTCTCCGAGGAGATCGTCCAGGAGATGATTGTGTGGCCGTTGTGGGGCAGGTCGAGCAGGTGGTCGACGTTGTCTGACTTGGTGTAGAGCATCAGGTACTCGCGCTCGCGCTGCGCGAAGTAGCCGACCATCAGCTCCGAGGCGCCGTACTCGGGCTCGAAGGTGATGGTGTCGGTCTGGTTGTCGTACTTGTAGAGCTGCTGCCAGGTGTTGGCGTCGAGCAGTGGATCGAGGCGCTCGACCAGCTCTTCGAGATTGACCATGATATTGAGGAATGTGCCGATGTTGCAGTAATCGCACACATGCAGGCAGCCCCAGGCCGAGTGCAGGCAATGAGCGTTCTGGCAGACGCCGTGTTTGCGCTCCAGCAGGGCCCGCCCGTCGCGGTAGGTGTGCATGCCGGCGCCGCTCAGGAGTGAGAAGCGCAAGTGGGGGTAGCGCGCGATGGTGGCCTGCACCTGCTCGGGGGGCGCCCATGTAAAGGTGTTGAAGATGATGTCGGGATCGCGCGTGCGCTTGTACTGACCGGTGCGCCATTTGGTGACGCGATCCCACTTGTTGATCTTGCTGATCTCGTTGAGGCCGGCATCGTCAACGGTTTCGGGCTCCTCGTCGGACGCAATGCCTTTCATCATCCGCTGCATGCGCCGCTCCGCGCGTGGATCGGCCAGTACGCGCTCGTGGATGTACACGTGCCTGGGCTTGATCGGGTACATCTCAGCCTCCTGTGGGTGAAGGTCCTCCCACGTCTGGTGTCGCACCTACGGGCAATTCTCCGGCCTGACACAAACTCCTTGTGAAGGAAGCTTACCAATGCTCGCCAAACCCAGACTTGCCGAGAACCTCCGATGGTTCCCCGAGGCGCGCTTCGGGATGTTCATCCACTTCGGCCTTTACGCCATCCCCGCACGCGGCGAGTGGGTCATGCTGCGCGAGGACATCATGCGGGATGACTACGAGCCGCTGATGAAGCGCTTCCGGTTGCCGAAGTTCGACGCCGACGAGTGGGTGGATGTCGCCCGGCGCTCCGGCTGCCGCTACATCACCATCACGGCCAAGCACCATGACGGATTCTGCCTGTTCGCATCAGAACTCACCGACTACACCATCACCAACACGCCCTTCAAGCGCGACCTCATCGGCGAGCTGGTCCAGGCCTGCCACCGGGCCGATATGCCGATATGCTTCTACTACTCCCAGCCCGACTGGCATCACCCCAACTTCGTACACCGCCCCGGCGCGTTCAAGGACCTCCAGTACGAGCGGCCGCAGGACACGCCCGACTGGGATGCCTACCTCGACTACTACATCGGCCAGGTGCGCGAACTGTGCTCGAACTACGGCCGCATCGACGGTATCTGGTTCGACGGCGTGCAGCGGACGGAGGAAGAATGGCGCGGGAAGTACGTCTATGACATGATCAAGAAGCTCCAGCCGAATGCGGTAGTCAATGATCGCGCCGGGTATGGCGACTTCTTCACCCCGGAGCGCACGCTGTCGGCGATCCCTGCAGCGGCAGGCTACATGGTTGAGGCGTGCCAGTCGATCTCCGGCGCATCGTGGGGATACCACCGCAGGCCTGATCTCTACTCGACGCCGTACCTGCTGGCCTGCATGCTGCGGATGATCTGCGCCGATGGCAACTACCTGCTCAACGTCGGCCCGAAGCCGGACGGCTCGCTGCCGGAGGACTGGATAGAGCGCCTGCTGCAGATCGGCTCATGGCTGGATGTGCATGGCGATGCGGTGTACAAGACCCGTGGCCTGCCGCTACGCGAGGAGAGCGACACGATCCTCTACACGCAGCGCGGGAAGAAGGCATACGTGCATCTGCTCGCCTGGCCGCAGAGCGACAGCATCGAGTTGATACAACTCAAGCAGCCCCCGGTGCGCGCGAAGCTGCTGTCAACCGGGCAGAAGCTGGGCGTCGACAGCGCGGCGGGCCTGACTATCGTCTCCGGCCTGCCGGCCGCGCCGCCCGATCCATGGGCGAACGTGATCGAGCTGAGCTTCCAGACTGAGGATATCTTCCGGCCGGTGCCAAAGCCGGAGCCCGCACCCACCCTGCAGTGGGATGGCAAGGATAGCCTCGAGCTGCTGCCATCTCAGGCGAGCGTGAAGGGCTTTGGGCTGAAGGGCTCGGTGCTGGGCCGGGGCTCAACCGCCGTGCCGACGCCCGATGGTGGTGAAGAGACGGTGGAGACCTTCTCCCCCGCCTGGCAACGCGAGCAGAAGGCCGAGTGGACTATCGACTGCGAGAATCCGACGCGCTGCACGATCAGCCTGGAGCTGGCATGCCCAGAGATGTACGCCGGGGGCGAGGCGCAGGTGGTAATCGGCAAACAGAAGGTCTCAGCCGCGGTGCCCTCAACCGCTGACGGCGTCTTCGAGCGCGTCGAGATGGGCGAGGTCAAGCTGCCGGAGGGGAGAAGCAAGCTGACCCTCTGTCCGAGCAAGCTGGCCATCGCGTACCACTTCGCGACGGTGCGCCGGGTTGTTGTGGAGGCGAAGTGAGGGGAGCAAGGGGACTGCCACTCGTAGCCGG
>DPJP01000069.1:30450-36659 GCA_003542955.1 Armatimonadota bacterium | reverse complement strand
CGGCGCGTGGGATAGCGCCATGGTTGGCTGTGCCCACCTGGACAAGAGCCGCCACGAACATGTGTATGACCTTGTCACGGAGGTTCGAGAGCGGTTCAACCTGCCCGAGCTGCAGATACTGATGGCACCTGAGCGACGCCTGATACCTACCATCATCGGCAGTGACCCGACTATGGTCGCCGTCACCACCGGGATGATTGCCGCGCTCAGCGAGGCCGGGCTCCGCTTCGTGCTCGGTCGCACACTGGCGCGGATCTACCTCAACGATCTTCGCTGCGACCACATCTGCCGGGTCATCCTCCAGCGCAGCCCGACGAGCATCACTGATGTCGAGGAGGCGCTCGGCGATCTGCTCGTGCGCGTGGCGGCCGGGTGGGATGTCGGGATTGACCGCGAGGCACTCATCAAGACAGGCAAGTTCGCTCACGCCTGGGAGCAGCGCGCAGTCCTGTCGGCTGACCGCGGCGGGCTCCTGATCTCGGGTGATCTGGATGCATCATGCCTTGCGATCGCCCAGGGCACCGCGCGCGACTCAGACAAGGCCTCCGGCATGAAGCTGGCCGACTTCATCAACGAGTACCGCGGCCAGGACCCGCAGTCGCTGGGCACCATTCCACCCAAGGAGGACCCCATCCGTAGCGCACCGTATGGCGCGTACCGGATACTTATGCTAAGATGGTGGGCAAAGAGCGCCCAGTACGCGCAACTCACCTCCGCGTGAACGACCTTCAGGCGGTGTGAACCCGGAGTGGGGGCATTGGGGAGCAACGTCAATCAACGGCGGCAAGGCACGATGCGAGCCTCTGCCGCCGTATTCATTATCGCCGCGGGGAGCTACATTGCTCTCTTCCTGGGCCTGATTCGGAGCNNATGTCGGGGTCACCGGCAGGGGCATCATGCAGATCGTCTTCATGGTGAACCGCTACACCTCCAACGCCCATCTTGGCGTCATGCACGGCATCTCCAAACTGCTGCCGCTGCGCCTCGGAGCCCACAGCGCCGAGGAGGCCGAGGAAATCGAGGCGTGCGGCATGTCGTGGGTCATCGTGCTGACGGCCGTCGTTGCCCTCGGCATGTGCGTCGTCGGCATTCTCGAGCCGACCGAGCAGCGCGCCACGGGCATCGCCATTGCCATCGGTGGCGGGTGGCTTCTGACC
This sequence comes from Armatimonadota bacterium, assembly GCA_003542955.1. Taxonomy (GTDB): domain Bacteria; phylum Armatimonadota; class Zipacnadia; order Zipacnadales; family UBA11051; genus UBA11051. The sequence continues at coordinate 35,502 of DPJP01000069.1, read as the reverse complement.
ACGCAAGTCTACAACCTCTACCGCGTCGTGCTCAGGTCATGGGGCAACTTCCGTCTTCTCGCCTGCCTTACGGTCATCGACGCCGTGCTTGTGTTCGGTCTCGGTATCGGCGGGGCCGCCCTCTGGGGCTTCGTCGGGGCGATGTTGGGAATGCTCGCCGCCTACCTGATCGACCTGCTGGTGTTGCACTTCTATTCAGGCATTCGCATCCGGCCGTCGCTCAAACTCAGCGTCGGCTACGAACTGGGCAAGGTGGGCTTCCTCATCATGCTGCTCACCTTCTCCGATACGCTGCTGCGAACCGTCGACGCCAGCATCATGGCCGCCTACTACGACGCCTTTCACGTAGGCCTCTACAGCGTCGGCATGCAGGTGGCGAGCTACATGTTCGCCCTGCCGGAGGCCGCCGGGTTCGTCATCTGGCCGAAGGTCATGGAGGCCTGGGGAGCAACCGGAGACCCGGCGAAAATGCGCCGCCACATCGAACTGCCGACGGTCACGGCAGCGTTCGGCATGCCATTGCTCGCCGGAGTGGTTCATACGCTCCTGCCGGCCGCCATCTACGTGGTCATCCCGGAGTTCATCGGCTCCATCGACGCAGCTCAGATACTCACCTGGGCGGGGATCTTCCTCGCCCTGCCTCTTGCCGCGAACAGCCTGCTGGTGGCCAGTAACCGGGAGATCACGGCGATCTGCGTACGCGCTGGGAGCGGGCTCCTGCTCGGAGCCGTCACCTGGTGGCTGGTACTGCATCAGGCGCATATCACGACCATCGCCTACGCGGCCGCGGGCGCATACGCGCTGTCATCGGCAATCAGCCTGCTTCTGGTATTGCCGCACTACTACAAGGGCCGCGAGTTGGTCGGCGAACTGGCGGCCTGCTACCTGCCCACCCTGTGGGCTATCGCGTCTCTGCGTATGGGCGACAATCTGGCGGCCAATCTCCTGACGCCCGCCGAAGGCGACATTCTGTGGGCGCTGCTGCACATGACCTTTTTCGTGCTTCTCTACACGGTGGGTGTCGTCTACGCCCATTACCACATAGACCTGCTGAACGAAGTGCGCGAGTTTCTCAAGAGCCGCAGGCAGACCGTCGAGGAGCTTGCGGCATCCGAACTGGAGGATGAGCAGAAGTGACACTCAGCTCATACGACCTGCTCGAGCAGTTGAGCAACATCGACGGCCCCTCGGGCTACGAATGGGCCGTCGGCAGCTTTGTCGCCCGGCACCTTGATGGCGTTGCCTCGGTCGAGTATGACAACCTCGGCAGCGTTATCTGCCGGGTCGACGGCCCCGCGGGAGGGCCCCGGGTCATGCTCGCCGCCCACACCGATGAGGTTGGCTTCATGGTCCAACGCATCACCGACCAGGGCTACCTCAAGCTCTCCCCGCTGGGCGGCTGGTGGGACCAGGTGCTACTTGCCCAGCCGCTGCGAGTGCTGACATCGAAGGGGCCGGTGCCGGGCGTCCTGGGGGCGAAGCCGCCGCACCTGCTCGAAGCCGAAGAGCGGACCAAGGTGGTCGAACTCAAGAAGATGTTCGTTGACGTCGGCGCTACCGACGGCAAACAGGCCCGTGATGAGTTCGGCATCAGCCCGGGCGATCCAGTCGTGCCCGCCACCGCGTGTACCCGCATGGCCAACCCCGACAGGCTGCTCGGGAAGGCCTGGGATGACCGCGCGGGCGTAGCCGTGATGATGGAGGCCATTCGCGACCTCAGCGCGGCGCAGTCGCCCAACACCGTCTACGGAGCGGGAACCGCGCAGGAGGAAGTCGGCCTCCGCGGGGCACAGACCGCGGTCCAGAGCATCTCTCCGNNAAGCGCCATCCCGAACCTGCGGCTGCGCGACCTGGCCATTCAGACGGCCCGCGAGTTGGACATGCCGCTGCAGTTTTCGGTGCTCGATCGCGGCGGCACCGACGCAGGCAAGATCCATGTTCATGCCGGCGGAGTACCCAGCCTCGTGCTGTCACTGCCGGCGCGGCACATCCATGCTCACCACGGAATCATTGACCTCAATGACTACGCCCAGACCGTCAGGCTGACCGTGGAACTCGTGAAGAGGCTCGATGCAGACACGGTCGCCGGTCTGCTCCCGGCATAGCCCTCACCCGACGGGACGCCAAGCATGACCCCACATTCGCGTGGACTGGTCTACGGGTTCGCTGCCAGCGTGCTCTGGGGCACGGTGTTTGCCGCGGCAAGGTATCTTGTCGAGGTGTGCGGGCTCGATCCGTTCTTCACCGCCGCGATGCGCTTCTGCGGCGGTGGCCTCCTGCTTCTGTGCTGGGTGGCCATGACCGGCGGCGGCCGGGACCTGGTGCGTTCAGCACAGGTCACGGGGCGGATCATCCTTCTCGGCCTGGTGGGGACTACGGCGATGGGGGCGCTCGTCTTCATATCCGCGGGCTACACCACGTCGATCAACAGCTCTCTGATTGTCAACTCCAACGCCATCTTCATCGCGATGTTTGCGGTGCTCATCGGAGAGCGCGTGAAGCCGGTTCACTTCGTCGGTCTGCTCATCGGGCTCATCGGCTGCAGCATCGTGATGCTGGGGTCGGCTCCACCGCAGCCGCTGCCACCGAGCAACAACATGCTTGGCGGGGTCACCGCCATCGGCGCTGCCGTCTGTTGGGCGGCCTACACCGTCTTCGGCAAATCAACCGTGAGGCGCTACGGGGGTCCGGCGGTCTCCGCCTGGACGATGGTCGCGGGCGGTGCAGCACTAGCGGGGGTTGCGCTGCTCCGCGGCGGGGTGCGTCCCTTGACAGCCCCAGAGTTGCTCGCTATAACCTACATGGCCCTGGCGCCGACGGCAATCTCGATGGGCCTGTGGTACAAGGCCCTCGAGTACGTCGAGAGCGCCGTGCTGGGCCCATCGCAGTACGTCGCCCCCCTCGTCAGTGTGCTCCTTGGCTGGGTCATGCTCGGCGAGCCGTTGGGAGTATCATTCGCCCTCGGAGGCGTTGTGACCGTGATTGGTGTTCACCTAGCAACCAGACCCGCGCATGGCGGCGAAGAGCCGCACCAGTGCGCCGGTGACAGTACGCGGAGTGATGGGTGATCTGGTATGGAGCAGAAAATCGCCGAACTGACCGAACAGATACAGGCGGCGTCGCTCTTTCTGGCCGACGTTCGCGCCGAGATAGGCAAGCTCATCGTGGGACAGCACGACCTGGTCAACAGGCTGCTCATCGCCCTGCTTGCCGACGGCCATGTGCTGCTCGAGGGCGTTCCGGGGCTGGCCAAGACGATGACCGCGCGCACACTCACACAGGTCATCAACGGGCACTTCCAGCGCATACAGTTCACGCCGGACCTGCTGCCCGCGGACATCGTCGGCACGATGATCTACAATGAGAAGGAGCACGACTTCTTCCCCAAGACAGGGCCGGTCTTCGCCAACTTCGTGCTCGCCGACGAGATCAACCGCGCCCCGGCGAAGGTCCAGAGCGCGCTGCTGGAGGCAATGCAGGAGCGCCAGGTGACCATCGGTGAGCGCACCTTCGCGCTCCCCTCCCCATTCATCGTGCTGGCGACACAGAACCCAATCGAGCAGGAGGGCACCTATCCGCTCCCGGAGGCGCAGGTAGACCGCTTCATGCTCAAGGTCAAGGTCTCCTACCCGAGCCGCGAGGAGGAACTCAGCATCCTCCGCCGCTGGACGACGGGTGAAGAGATACAGGCGCACCCCGTCTGCGATATCCAGCGTATCGTCAGCGCCCGCGCCCTCGTCAGCCAGATATACGTCGATGAGAAGGTTCAACGCTATATCGTCGACCTCGTGTTCGCCACGCGCGAACCGCAGGAGTACGGTCTCGGGGCCCTGGCGCCCCTGATCGAGTACGGCGCCTCGCCGCGCGCAAGCATCTACCTTACCCTCGCGGCCAAGGCGCATGCATTCACCCAGAACCGCGGATACGTGACTCCCGACGATGTCCTTGCCATCGGCCTTGACGTTCTGCGTCATCGCGTCATCTGCTCCTATGAGGCCGAGGCGCAGGAGATCAGCAGCGACGACATCGTCATCAAGATATTCCGGGGTGTCGAGATACCGTAGAGAAGCAGTGGGGCGGATCGCGTGCTCAATACCGAGCAGCTTCTGAAGAGAATCCGGCAGATTGAGATCTACACCGACCATCTGGCCAACGACATGTTCGCGGGCCAGTATGAGAGCGCCTTCAGGGGACAGGGCGTCGAGTTCGCCGAGGTCCGCGAGTACTACCCCGGAGACGACATCCGCAACATCGACTGGCGCGTGACGGCCCGGGCCGGCTCACTTCACGTGAAGAAGTTCGTCGAGGAGCGCGAACTCACCGTCATGGTCGTTGTTGACGCCTCCGCCAGCGTTGACTTCGGCACCGGCATCCACACCAAGGCCGAGACGATGGCCGAGACCGCGGCGACGCTGGCCTTCAGCGCCATCCGCAACAACGACAAGGTCGGGGCCGTCGTCTTCACCGACAATACGGAGTTGTACCTGGCGCCGAAAAAGGGCCGTCGCCAGGTGCTGAGGCTGATCCGCGATATCCTCTACTTCCAGCCCCGCTCCAGGGGCACGAACATATCCGACGCAGTCGATTACGCCGCCAGGATACTCAGCCGCAAGGCCATCTTCTTCGTGATCTCGGACTTCCACGATGATGACTACCTGCGGTCTATCAGCACCGCGGCCCGCAATCACGACGTGATCGCCATCGAGGTCTACGATCCGCGCGAACGCCATCTGCCCGCTGTAGGGCTGCTCGAGGTCGAAGACGCCGAGACTGGGCGGGCCGCGGTGGTCGATCTTGGAGGTGGCGTCTCGCGGCGATTTGGTGCCTTGGCTGAAGCGCAGACCGAAGAGCGCCGCCGCGCGGTCAACGCCTCCGGCGCCGACTACGTTGCCGTCAGCGCGGGGTCCTCGCCCATTATGCCGCTCATGGAGCTCTTCGACCGCCGCGCTCGGAGGCGCCGATGAGACGCCCGGCTCGCCACACATTGGCCCTGGCTGTCGCCATGGCCCTGCTTTGCGCCGGCGTCACCGTCTGCGCGCAGGCGCCGGATGG
>DPJP01000069.1:26353-30408 GCA_003542955.1 Armatimonadota bacterium | reverse complement strand
ACCGACACTGACCGTCGGCGATCCCTTCTGGTACGTGGTGACGCTGACCGTCCCTGAGGACAGCGTTCCCCGCCTTCCGGGCAACGAGACTGAGTTGCCGCCGTTCGAGATCCGGGACTACGCGTCGGAGGAGAGCCCATCTACCGGCGCTATGAAGCAGTTCACGCTACGCTACCAACTGGTCGGCTTCCAGGTGGGCGAGTTTGAGATCGCCGGTCTGACGATTGAGGCGCAGCGCACCGTCGACGGCAAGCCGCAAGCGGACAAGTACCTCGCGCCGCCGGTGAAGGTCAGTGTCAGCAGTGTGTTGCCCGGACCGGACGCGCAGATGAAGCCCATCTTCGGCCCCCTGATGATCCGCCCGTGGTGGCACTCGTGGGTTTTCGCGGCGCTGATTGCCCTGCTGGTGCTTGCCGCGCTTGCGGCGCTGGTGTGGCTCTGGCTGCGGCGACGGCGTTCTCGGACCGAGACCGCGGAACGCGAGCTTACACCGCATGAGCGCGCGCTGGCGGCGCTGACGGCCCTGCGAGATGGCAAGCTCATCGCCGCCGGCCGCTTCAAGGAGTTCTACTCTGAGGTGGGGGACACGCTGCGACGATGGCTCGAGCATCGCGCGCACATCGAAGCCATGGAGGCGACCACGGCGCTCATCCGACACGACCTGCGGCGCAGTGACCTGCCCGACGACTGGCAGCGCGATCTGATTGCGTTGCTCGCCCGCGGAGACCTGGTGAAGTTCGCCAGGTGGATCCCGGAGGATAGTGCCGCCTATGCCGACCTGGATGCCGCATTCGACCTGCTTGAGCGCGGCAAGGTCCCCGACCCGGCGCAGGAGCAGGAGGCGGTCGCATGAGCTTCGAGCATCCCTGGATGCTGATCGGGCTCGTCGGTGTCGCCTACATCGCCTACCGGCAGGTACGGGCCGTTCGCGCAGGCAGTGCCAGGGTGCGGTACCCGAACCTGGCGCTGCTCAGGCCGGCGCGGTCGAGTCGGCGCATTGGCGCCGTCAGAATGCTGCCGCTGTTGCAGGTGTTGGCACTGGCGCTCCTCGTCGTGGGCCTGGCACGCCCACAGGTAGCCGTCGGCGTCAAGCGCATCGCCGGTGCGGGCATCGACATCGTGCTGACACTGGACATCTCCGGCAGCATGGGGACTCCCGACATGGGCGGCAAGTCGCGCGTTGAGGCGGCCAGGCAGGTGCTGGCCGACTTCATTGCCGGCGCGGGCGCCAACCGCCTTGGCCTGGTCGTGTTCGCGCGGCAGGCGTTCACACAGGCCCCTCTGACCGCGGACCACCGGATGGTGACCAACCTGCTGGGCGACATCAATATCGGCATGCTGGATGACGGAACGGCGATCGGCATGGCCATCGCGACCGCCGCCAACCGGTTGCGGAGTTCGGAGGCTCGCAGCAAGGTCATCATCCTCCTGACCGACGGAGCGAATAACGCCGGCGAGATAGACCCGGTGACCGCCGCCCGCGCCGCTTCTGCTCTTGGCATCAAAATCTACGCCGTCGGAGTGGGCAGTTCACAGGCCGCGCAACTGGCGGGCAGGGGCATCGCCGGGGTTGGGCCCGAGCTCGATGAAGAGATGCTGCGCCAGGTTGCGGGGGATACCGGCGAGTACTTCCGCGCAACCGACGAGAAGGCGTTGCGCGAGATATACAGACAGATCGATGCGATGGAGAAGTCCGAGTACCTTGGAGCCAGGCAGACCGAATACCGGCAGCTGTACGGTCGCTTCGTGTGGCCGGCGCTGGCCCTGCTCGCCGTGCAGTTCCTGCTGGCATCCACAGCTCTCAGAAAGGCGCCGTAGCGCGATGGTTGAGTTCTTCCGGTGGGGCAATCCGTCTGCACTCGCGTGGCTGTGGCTGCTGCCGGGGCTCGTGCTCCTGCATCTGTACGCCATGCGGCGGCGCCGCATCGCGCTCGAGCTGTTCTGCCCCGACCTGACCGAGTCTCGTCTCGGCCTGCGCTCGATTACCCGCCGCAGACACCTCAAGTTCGCCCTCTTTGCAGGAGCAGTCGCGATGCTGGTGCTGGCCCTCGCCCAGCCGATGGTCGGGCAGAGGATGGAGAAAGCACGCCGCAAGGGCGCCGAGATTGTCATCGCCATCGATACCAGTCTGAGCATGGCCGCCCGCGATGTCGAACCGAGCCGCCTGGAGGCCGCCAAGAAGGCCGCATACGAGATCATCAACAGACTGGCCAATGACAGGGTATCGATTGTCGTGTTTGCCGGCGCTGCATACAAGTACTGCCCCCTGACGGTGGATCACGATGCAGCCCTGATGTTCCTTGATTCCGTTACGCTCTCATCGACGCCCCAGCCGGGCACCGCCGTCGGAGAGGCGATGCGCATCGCGGGCGAGATACTCGGCCAGGCGGAGGGCAAGCATCGTGCGATGCTGCTGCTCAGTGACGGCGAGGACCACGCCCCCGGGGCGCTTGAAGCCGCCAACAAGCTCAATCGCGAGACCGGGGCAGCCATCATGGTGCTGGGCGTCGGTACCCCTGAAGGCGAGCCGCTGCCAATGGTCGAGGATACTGGAGCCGTGGCCGACTTCAAGCGCGACGAGCGTGGAGAGGTGGTCATCTCGCAGCTCAACGAGCTTGCGCTCCAGGAGCTTGCCAGGGCCGGCAACGGCCTCTACAAGCGCATCGACGAGCCCAGCTCCATCGCACATATCTCGACGAGGCTCGAGAGCCTCGAGGGGATACAGGTTGGGACATACGTGTATACGGACTACGGTCAGCGCTTCCAGTGGCCGCTCCTGATAGCGATACTGCTGCTGGCCGCCGAGGCGCTCATCGCCGAGCAGCGCGTCGTCCCACGGGAGCGTGGTGAGTATGCGGAGTAGAAGCCTGCCCGTAGTGGCCTTCTGCGTTTTCATCGCCCTGCTCACGGGGTGCGGGCTCCGCAACGAGTGGACGGAGGCAGACAAGCTCTTCAGGGCGAAGAAGTACGCCGAAGCGGCGGATGGCTATGCCTCGGCCGCCAAACAGCACCCCGAACGCCGCGAACTCGAGTTCAACGCCGCATGCGCCCAGTACGCGGCCGGACAGCTCGACGAGGCCATCAGGCGCTTCCAGAAGCTCGCCAGAGAGACGACGGGGCAGCTGCAGCAGAAATCCGAGTACAACACCGGCAACGGATACCTGCAGCAGGGCAAGGCGGACGAGGCCCTCGAGCACTACAAGCGCGCCCTGTACCTGCAACCAGACGACATCGACGCCAAATGGAACCTCGAACTGGCACAGCGCCGGCAGCAACGACAACAGCAGCAACAGCAGCAGGACAAGGACGACAAGAAGCAGCAGGATAAGAAGGACCAGCAGCAGGAGAAGAACCAGCAGAAGGACGACCAGCAGGGCGAGCAGGAGCAGAAGCCTCAGCAGGATGAGCAGGATCAGCAGCAGGGCAAGGACCAGGGGCGCGACGAGCAGCAGCGCCCGCAGCCAACCGCAGGCGAAATGTCGAAAAAGGACGCCGAGCGCCTGCTGAGCGGGCTTTCGGAGGAAGACAAGCAGCTGCAGAAGGCTCTGCGCAAGCCGAAGGAACCAACCCGCTCGACGCCGCACGGCAAGGACTGGTAGACGGTGTATCGCTCCGGCGCGTTCATAACGGCAATCCTGGTGACATTGTGCTCGGCCGCGGTGGCCGATGACGTCTCCGTCACGGCCGTGGCCGATCCACCGAGCGCGGCGGTAGGGGAGATGGTCACCTACGAGATATCCGTCAGCGTCGGCGGGACACCGGCCATCAGCGCCAATCCCCAACCGCAGCTGCCCGATCTCAAGGGCTTTGAGATACTGAGTACCGGAACGCGCCGCAATGTCATCATGGAGGGCAACAGCGGGCTCCAGGTGACATGGGGATTTGTCTACAGGCTGCGCGCGCAGAAGCCGGGAAGCCATACGCTCGGCCCCGCCAGTGTCTCCATCGGCGACAGGACCTACCGCAGCAACAACGTGATGGTCAACGTCACCCCGGCGCCGACTCTCACGCCACCCTCGCAGCCCGGGAGCCAGCATCCTCCGGGCGTTCCCCCC
>DPJP01000069.1:0-26321 GCA_003542955.1 Armatimonadota bacterium | reverse complement strand
CGGCGCTGCCCAGCCCGCACAGCCGGGTGAGTACCTGCCCGAGGGGCCCGTCGACCTTGTGCTGACATCAGACATCAAGCGGCCCTATGTCGGGCAGCAGGTCACGCTGACGTTCACGTTCTACCGCTCCAGAACGTTGGCCGAGGTGAGCTACGAGGCGCCGTCGGCGCAGGATTTCGTGCTCAAGGAACTCCAACCCCCCGACCCCGTCGAGCGGATGTATGGGACAACCCTGTTTGCCGTGCACCAGCGCAGGTGGGCCGCGTTCGCAACCGGGTCCGGGAACAGGACGGTGCAGCCGGTCACGGTGACGCTGCAGATGACGCCGTATGATTCGCCGACGCGCGTTCAGACCAACCCTCTGCAGATAGACGTGCGCCCGCTGCCGCCGGCGCCGCAGGGGAAGCCGTTCGAGGGCGCCGTGGGCCGCTTTGCCGTTTCGATGACCACCGACCGTGATAGCGTCAAGACCGGCGAGAGCTTCACTCTCAGCATCGTCGTGCGCGGCGCCGGCAACATCCACGCCCTCGGTGTCCCGGAGCCGAAGCTGCCGCCGTCGGCAAAGCTCTACCGGTCCCGTGACGATCGCCAGTCCGCGCCCGGCTACGGTGGCGACCCCGACCTCGTGGGCGGTGAGGCGCGCTTTGACTTCCTGATTCTGCCCAAGCAGGAGGGCACGCTCACCATTCCGGCGCTCGAGTACCTATTCTTCGACCCACAGACCAAGCGCTATGAGACTGCCCGAGCCCCGGGCCTCAGCGTCGACGTCAAGCCCGGTGACGTGATGGCGGCGCCCGACGATGCCGCCGAGCAGCGCATCAGGCACATCATCCCGAACGGTCCGGGACGCCGGCACACGCGTCCACCATTCGCCAATCGCCTGCTCTGGACGGCGCAGTTGATCCCCCTGATCGCCCTCGGCCTCATCGGGTACCGCCTGCGCCGGGCCGACAGGTTGCGCTCCGACCCCGACCTGGCCCGCTCGCTCAACGCCCCGCGAGTCGCCAGGGCCCAGTTGCAGGCTGCGCGGCAGGCGCTCTCCGGCGGCGATGGTGACGCGTTCTGTGGCTGCGTGTACCATGCCGTCACCGACTACATCGCGCAACGAGCCGGTCTTCCCGCCAGGGACATCTCCAGCTCGGAAGCGCTGGCGGCGCTGCGCTCCGCGGGCGCTGACGAAGCCCTGCTGCGGCAAGTGTCCGGCATTCTCCACGACTGCGACTACGGGCGGTTCGCGGGCGGAGGCCGGGAGCGCTTCGACAGGATGCTCGCAGAGGCGCATGCCGTCATCGACCAGATCCGCATGCTGGACCTGAGGAAGGCATGACAATGCGCCCGCGGATGCTCGGGATGCTCACGCTCTGTGGCCTACTGCTCGTCTGCGCCGCCTGCAGCGCGCAGGAGGCCCTCGAGGGTGCCGACGCCACCGGCGCGCCCGACGCCACGGCGCAACGGTTTGCCGAGGCAAACAGGCTGTACGTCGAGGGCGACTACGCGGGGGCCAGGGCTCTCTATCTCGAGTTAGTCGAGCAGGGCTACCACACCCTGCCCGTCTACTATAACCTCGGCAATGCCTGCGCGCAGCTCGGTGATGCCGGCCTTGCTGTATTGTACTACCGTCGCGCGCTGCTGATAGCGCCACGCCATGCCGATACCCGCTTCAATCTTGCGCACGTGACTGCTCATCTGGCCTATCAACCGCCTCTGGTCGTCCGCGGCTGGGGCCGGGTGCTTCTCGAGTGGCTCTGGGCACGGGTGTCGGTGGGGGAACTGCTGGCGGCCGCCCTGTGCCTGTACTGGTTGACGGCCGTCGCCGGGGCGGTGTGGCTGCATACCCGCAGGCGCCGTGCGTGCGCGGTGCTGGTGGTTCTCGGCCTGTGTCTTCTCGCTGCTGCGGGCCTCGCGTGGGGCCAGTGGCATGCCGAGTACGCCTCCGGCGCGGCGGTGATCACCAACGACACGCGTCTGCTGAGCGGCCCCGGGGGGAACTTCGAGGCGCTGGCCGAGATCGGGCAGGGCGCGGAGGTACGGCTGCTGCAGACGCAGGGGCGCTACCATGAGATCAGGACGCAAGGCGGTGGCCGCGGCTGGGTCGAGGCCGATGATTTCGCTCTGATCTCGCCTTATGCCGGCCGATAGGGTAGACTCAGCATTCGTGTACGCGTTGGTGCCTTCGTGAAGGCGGGGCCCGCGGTGGGCAAGCGCAGCCATTTCACCCCGTACTACTTCCTGGTGGCGGGCGTTCTGCTCCAGGGCCTCTCGCCTGTGCTCACCAAACTGCTCCTGACGGAGTTGTCAAATGCCACCGTGGTGGCCGCGCGCTACCTGCTGGCATTCGGCTTCCTGATGCCGTTTGGCTATAGCCACACCGTACACGCCCCCGATGCGCCGCGGCCCCGACGTCGCGACTGGGTGGCATTGATCCTTGTCGGTGCACTGGGCTCGGGCTTTGGCGCGCTCTTGTTCACCGCGGCCATCGAGTACTCGCATGCAGGCATCGCCAACGCCATCTCGAAGACGGCCCCGATTCTGGTCGCCTTTCTGGCCTACTTCACACTCCATGAGCGCATCACCTGGGCCCGGTTCTCACTTGTCCTGATGATGGTCATGGCCGCGGGCCTGATCGGTTTGGGCGAGCTGTCCTTCGGGCTGGCCACCGCCAAGCAGCATCTGTTTGGTGACGCTCTCGCGCTGGCTGCAGGGGTCCTGCGCGCGCTGGCCGAGATCCTCGGCAAGGGCTCACTGCGCCGCTTCCGCCCGGCTACGGTCGCCATGTGGCGTTTCGGCGTCGGCTTCCTCATCACCGGTATCATCTCGGTGGCCACCGCCCGCTACAGCGCGTTGACCACGCTCAGCACGCCCGGCTGGGTGTACATGCTTCTGCTTGCCGGCATCAGCACCAGCCTCTCGATGGCGCTGTACTACCGCGGGCTGAGTTCGATACCCGCGCACGTGGCAGTGACGCTCAAGCTCCTGGGGGCGATTGTCACGGCCATACTGAGCTGGATCGTCCTGAGCGAGGCCCTCAACGCCTTCCACATCTCCGGTATCGCCGTGCTCGTGTTCGGGGCGTACCTCATCGTAATGCGCACAGCCCGCCAGGAGGCCGATCAGCCGGCCGATAGCGCGCCGCCGGCGGCGCCGCCACGACCGCGACCGTGGGCCGCGAGCTTCCGCAACAAGATCGCCGCACTTGTGGCCGGGGCCATCGCCGTGACCATGCTGCTCGGCACTGCGCTGGCCGTCCGACACACGAACAGCGTCATTGCCGAACAGGTCCGCTTCGCCATGAGCGACCAGGCATTCATGCTTCTGCAGTACCAGACACTCGGCCGCGGCATGGATCGCGATGGTTATCGCGAACTCCTGCGCAAGACTGTTGCCCACAAGTTTGAGCGGGGCGTCTACTCCGTCGATATCCTCTACGCGGTGCTTCTGGACGAGCACGGCGTCGTGATCGCATACGCGGCCGACGAGGAAGTCAGGCGCATGACGCCTGAGGGCGCGCGCGCGCGACCTGACGCCGATACTCTCGGGCTCGAGCTGCTTGCACTTGTCACCGACCCGGCCTTCTGGAAGCGCGCCGATGTTCAGCCGCTCACGGCCGAACTCGAGGGGCATCCGCAGGTCCTGAAAATGGGTTCGCGCATGAGTATCGCCCGCCGCGCCGCAGCCGAGATCACCGTGCGCTACTCGACCCTGGCCGTGCTGCTCATCATCGCCGGTGTGCTTGTCGCAGGCTACCTCGTCGGGTACTTGACCCGGCCACTGGAGCAGTTGTCTGTTGCCGCCGGCCGTATCGCCGCAGGCGAGTTGAACGTCCCGCTGTTCACCCGTGGCGCGGACGAGGTCAACAATCTCAGCGCCGCGATGTCCGATATCGTCGGGGACCTGCAGACCGCGGCCGTGCTGCGCAGAGGCATACTCCGCGTCGCCACCGACAACGGCGCCGGAGATGCGCACCCGCCCGTGCAGCTCGCCATCAGAATCAGTGAGAGCACGACCCGCGAACCAGATGTCATCAGCGATGAGCACGCCGCACAGGCAACTGCCATCATCCATAGCTTCATCACCGCCATCAGCGACCACGACGGCGAGATCATCGGGTACGGGGGCGGGCGCATACTCGCCGGCTGGGGTGCGGGCGAGGCGGAGCGCGACGATGTACTCCGTGCAGTGCTCGCCGGTCTTGACGTCGTCGCCGCTTCGGGGGCGCGGGCTGGAGCGGGCGGACTCAATGCCACGCTGTTAGTCGAGTTCATGCCCCAGACAGACGTCGGCGCCGATCTGGAGCAACTCGCGCCGGTGGTGCCGGAGTCGGCCGGCCCATTGCTGTATATCGGAGAGTCGGCGTCCATGCAGGTGGCCGACTACATCGACGCGAAACCTGTCGGCGCCGGACGCCACAGACTTGTCTACGGCCTGGCTGACGAGCAGGCAATGCAGCAGATCGCGCGGTCACCAGACGAATGAGAGTGAATGCTTCGCATACGAGATGCGGTTTCTACACGGCGGCCACGGCGACTGCAGCGGCCGTCGCCGCCTGCCTGCTGCTGGCCGGCTGCCCACGGGACACCAACAACGGCGAGATCGTCATCACCATCACCGACGAGAGCGCCGGGCAGGGCACGCGCGCCACGACTCCCGACGAGATACTCCAGGCCGCCCGCAGCGAGGGCGAACTCACCTGGTACACATCCATGCCACAGGAGCAGGCCGACGAACTCGCCGGGATGTTCCAGAAGGCCTACCCGTTCGTGCGGGTGCGCATTGTGCGGCAGGGCACCTTCGAGATTGTCCGCCGCGTCCAGGAAGAGGCCGCATCCGGCCAGAGGGGCGCCGATGTCGTCCACGTGCTCGATCCTGGGATATTCATATCGCTGCGCAAGAGCGGCCAGCTCTACAACTACGAACCCCGCGAGAGCAAAGCCATACCCCCGGGATACAAGGATGCCGGCTACTGGACGACCGCCCGACTGGTCACCGTCTGCATCGCCGTCAAGACCGGTGCGATACCGGAGAGCGAGCTCCCNNCCTGGCGCGACCTGCTCGACCCCAGGTGGCGGGGCGAGATGGCAATCAAGGACGCGCAGACCGGAGGGTCGGCGTACGCCCAGTACTACTTCCTCCGCGAGAAGTACGGCGTTTCCTACTGGGAGCAGTTCGCCGAACAGAGGCCGCTGATCTACAAGTCGGAGGACCGTGGCCTCGAAGCGCTCGTGCATGGGGATGTGAAGATCGCCGCGGGCGCTCTGGGCTACAAGGTCTACCAGTATGCCAAGATCGACGGGCAACCGGTCGAGGCGATCTGGCCTGCGGACGGCGTTCCCGTCTGTCTCGGCCCTATCGCGATCCTCCGCTCCTGCCCGCACCCGAATGCCGCCAAGCTCTTCGTCGAGTATGTGCTCTCGCAGGAGGGACAGGAAGCCATCACAAGGCTGCTCGGCTCATACTCGATGCGGCCTGATGTCGCAGCCCCCGAGGGCCGCGTCGCACTGTCCGAACTCAATCTCTTTGCCGCCCCTGACGGGTGGCAGGATTACCTCGGGAAGCAGAACGAACTCCACCGCGAGTATGGAGCCCTGTTCAACCCCGAGAGCGAATGAGTGCCGCCGTGGCATGCCTTCCACGCGACACGATCCGCCGTCACCACACACTGTCTACGAAGGAATGAGCGAGTGATGCCGACACTCAAGGCCCTGGGACACGCCTGCTTTGCACTGTCATCCGACACCCACACCGTCATCTTCGACCCGTGGCTGTCGGAGAACCCCGAAGCGGTCATCGGTCCGGGTGACGTGCAGGCCGACGCCCTGCTGGTCAGCCACGGCCACTCAGACCATCTTGGCGATGCGATCCCGATTGCATTGCGGCTCGGCATCCCGATTGTCGCACCCTACGAGCTGGCCATGTACTGCGCCCGTCAGGGCGCCGATGTGCATGCAATGCACATCGGTGGAGGCGCCACCTACGACTTCGGCTATGTCAAGCTCACCAATGCTCTACACGGGTCCGCCGTCATCGGCGATGATCTCATCGAGTACACCGGGCCCCCGTGCGGCTTCATCGTCACAATGCAGGAGACCACCGTCTACTATGCGGGTGATACTGGGCTCTTCGGCGACATGGAGCTGCTCGGCGACCTGAACAGGATCGACGTCGCCATACTGCCCATCGGGGACAACTTCACCATGGGGCCCGACGACGCGCTCTACGCCGTGGGTTTGCTCGAGCCGGAGTTGGTCGTCCCGATGCACTACAGCGCATTCGATGTCATCTCGCAGGATGCCCACAAGTTCGCCAAGCGGGTCAAGCAGGTCAAGGCCGACTGCACAGCCGTGGTACTCAAGCCCGGAGAGGAAGTCAGCATCTGATATGATCCGCCTCGGATACCATCCCGCGACCTACGTGCGCCAGGAGATCGACCCCGACACTGCCATCCGTGACATAGCAGCATGCGGTTGGAGCGGCTTCGAGTGGTCCCCCGGTACGCTGAGGCATGCGTACGAAGATCCCGACGCCTATGCCCGGTACCTCGGTGAGATCGGGCTTGGCATCAGCGGCATCTACTGCTCGTGCAGCTTCGCCGATGACGCCGCCATCGCCGACTGGCGCTCCACCGTCGACGCCACCATCGACTTCTGCGGCGCCATCGGCTGCGGCTACATCGTGTTCGACGGCGGCAGCACTACCCTCCAACGCGACGCCGACACCATACAGAGCATCGCGGCGGAGGCCAACCGGATGGGGCAGAGGATCGTCGATGCCGGGCTCATCTGCACCTGGCACCAGCACTGGGGCACCATCTTCGAGTATGCCGCTCAGTTCGACGCGCTCATGGCCGCCACGGACCCCGGCATCATCAAGTGCACCCCCGATACCGCGCAGTTGGCCCTCGGCGATTTCGACATCCCGGCAACCTTCGAGAAGTACCTCGACCGGATGCACTACGTGCACTTCAAGGACCTGGACGCGGAGCGCCGCTTCATCGAACTGGGGCGTGGGATTGTGGACTTCCCGCCGCTCGCCGGGATGCTGCAGGACGGCGGCTTCGACGGCTGGGTTGTCACCGACCTCGACTACACCTCCCTGGACCCGCGGGAGAGCAGCCGCCATAACCTCCGCTATCTGCGCGAGGACCTCGGTTTTGCGGCCTTCGAGGCCTGAGACGGCCCCGGTGGGACCCGCTACCCGGCTCTGAGCGCCTTAGGCCATGGGCACGGCCGGCGGAGCGGGCTGTGGGCCCGGGTTCGGCCAACGCAGGCATCAACACTCCCGCCCCGATAGGCGTACAGGGCTGCGGTGCCGGCTTGCCATGCGGCGAAGGCCGATGGCCCAGATCGTCGCAGACATGGACTCTGTGGAGGGCCGTATGAAGTTCAGCATCGTGATCCCTGCGCTGAACGAGGAGCAGGCAATCGCGGGCACGTTGGCGCAGGCCATCGCCGCACGCGATCACATCATCGCGTCAGGCGTCGACGATGTTGAGATCATCCTGGTATCCGACGGCTCAACGGATAGGACTGTTGAGATTGCAAGGGGCTTCGAGCCGCAGGTTCGCGTCGAAGTGCTCAAGCAGAACCGCGGCTACGGCGCCGCCATCAAGCACGGATTCGACGTGGCCACCGGCGACCTGCTGGGATTCATGGACGCCGACGGCACCTGTGACCCACGCCAGTTCGCGGCCCAGGTCCGTCACCTCCTTGGCGAAGGCGCGGACATCTGCTGTGGCTCTCGTATGGGGCCTGACAGCGAGATGCCGCGCATCCGCAGGATAGGCAATCACCTGTTCCGAGCCATAGTGAACCGTCTCTCCGATCACCGGCTCACCGATGTCGCATCGGGCATGCGGGTGCTGCGAAGGTCATGTCTGGATGCGTTATACCCGATGCCTGACGGCCTGCACTTCACTCCCGCCATGAGTTGCCGGGCGGCGCTGGACCCGGCGCTGAAGATCGTTGAAGTCCCGATGCCCTACAGCGAGAGAGTTGGGCGCAGCAAGCTCAGTGTCATTCGCGATGGCCTGCGGTTTCTCAGAGTCATCGGCGAGATCGGCCTCACATACCGGCCGATACGTTTTCTCGGCGTGCCAGGCGTCCTGCTATGCCTGCTGGCGATTGTCTACACCATCGGGTTCATCGTGAACTACATACACGTGGGATATGTCAACGACTGGCTGATCTACCGCCTGGCAGGTATCACAGCGTTCGCCGCGGCGGGAGTGTCGCTCCTGTTGACCGGGGTGCTCGCCGAGCGGATGGTGGCACTTCTGAATGGTCGCGAGCGACATCACGGGGGCCCGACGCGCCTGCTGCAGCGGGTCGCGCGCCCCTCGGTGGCACTGACCTCGGCCGTCGTGCTCCTCGTCGCGGGAGTCTACGCGAACCGTCATACGCTTCTACAATACCTCTCCACCGGCCATGTGTACGTGCACTGGAGTGTGGTGCTCTTCGGGCTCTTCGCGGTGGTGCTCGCTTTCAGCCTGCTGAGCTTCGCTGCCCTGGACTTTCTGGTATCGCTGTTCCCTGAGCAGATGGGCCGCCTGCGGAGAACGGGGGGGCATACGCCATGACGAACCAGGCAGATGATGGCGATGGCCGCGCCGCGGATGCGACCCTCGCGATTCAGGATACGCTGCGTTCCGCCGTGGCCTACAACGCATGGATACACGCCCTGCTGGCCCCCTACGTCGGGTGCCGCGTGTTCGACGCAGGCTGCGGAATCGGCAATCTCACGAGACTGCTCCTGCCCGACGCGGAAGTCGTCATTGCCTATGAGCGCAGGCAGGACTTCTGCGATATCGTCACCCGCGAGTTGGGCACGCACGCACACCTGCGAGTGGTTCAGGGAGACCTCGCCACGCTTGAGGTGACGGCATTCGCCGCCGAGCGGATCGACACGGTGGTGTGCGTCAACGTTCTCGAGCACATCGAGGACGACGTCGCGCTCCTTGAGCGGTTCCGAGACATGCTGATAGCCGGCGGGCGGGTGCTCCTGTTCGTCCCGGCACATCCCTGGCTGTACGGGGCGCATGACGCGGCCGATGGGCACT
The DNA here is from genome assembly GCA_003542955.1 of Armatimonadota bacterium. GTDB lineage: Bacteria > Armatimonadota > Zipacnadia > Zipacnadales > UBA11051 > UBA11051. The sequence goes on along the minus strand of DPJP01000069.1, from coordinate 17,269 downwards.
TCAGGCGCTACACGAAGCGGGCCCTGCGGAGTGCGATGCTCAGCGCCGGCCTCGATGTCGAGCGGCTCCGGTGGGTCAATTTGCCGGGCATATTCGGCTGGTGGCTCAACCGGCGCCGCCGGTGCGTCGGCTTTGACGACAGCCAGTGCCGACTTTTCGACAGGTTGGTCCCGATCATCGCCGCCGTGGAAAGGTGGGTTCCTCCGCCCGTGGGCCTGTCTCTGCTTGCGGTCGGCAGGAAGGAATCCTGATGCCCGAACAGCAAGCGAGTCCGAGCGCGCAGTGCACTGACGCGGAAGCGGCCGTCTTTCAGCCACATCCACTTCCATGGTTGGCGCTCATCTGCGTGGTCTATACGTGCGCCTTCATAGCAATTCTGCCCCACTGTCGGTACCAGATCAACCTCGACGGCCTCTACTATATACAGCTTGCTCAGTATTGGGCAGTCGGAGACTTCGCACACGCTGTGAACGGATACTGGTCACCGCTGCTCTCGTGGTGCCTGGTCCCTTTCGTGTGGCTCCAGGTTGATCTGCTGTGGGCCTGCAAGGTGGTCACCGGGACCGCTGGTCTGGCGCTTGCCCTGGCGACCTATTGGCTCGCACGGCGCCTTGGGCTGCTGACGACAACCGCGCTTGTCGCATCTGCCGCTGCCGCGGCCATGGCGTTGCAGTACGCCACGACACATATTAGCCCTGATCTCCTGCTGGCGGTCTTCGTTACCCTCTATATGGCCACGGCATTTGATGTTAGGGTCCTCTCTCGCGCCCGAAGCGCGTTTGCGTGCGGTCTTGTGGCAGGGGTAGCCTTCCTCGCAAAGAGCTATGCTCTGCCATTCGTGCTCGCCCACTATGCAGTGTCTGCCGTGCTCCACCGCCTGACCGGCAAGCTGGAGCGAGGACCACGAGCATTGGTAATCGCCTGTTGGCTGGCAGGGCTACTGGTGTTCGCTGCGCCGTGGATAAGTGCTCTGAGTTGGAAGTACGGGCGATTCACTGTGAGCACAACCGCATACATCGCCCACGCCATCGTTGCGCCGGACCACACGTATGGCCTCCACGCGGACCCCGGATTCCGGATCATCCCAACACATATCCAGGTCGATCCGACGATCCAGGGCAACAAGTACTTCTACTGGTCTCCATTTGACAGCATCGACGCCCTGGTTCATCAGCTCAAGATCATTACCGTCAACTTGTCTGTCATTCGCAACTACCTGGCGCTCTTGCATCAGGATGGTCTCTTCTCTGCAGCTATCATGGTGTCACTCCTCGGGCTGCTGACCCTGAGCGGCTGGGGGCAATGGCGCTTCCGCCAAGCCTGGGCAATCGTCACCCTCGCCGTGTACGCAAGCGGCTATGCGCTCATCTTCTGCACGGCTCCGCGCTACTACTGGCCGCTGATGCCGCTCGCCCTGGTTCTGCTCTTCCAGTACCCGGATGCCCTGGCACGATCCTGCCCCGACTGGCTGACTGGGATGATCAAGTCCCAGCGCAGAGCGTACTGGGTCGTCATGGGCGTGCTGCTGCTTTCGAGCATTCCGCTCGTGACCGTCGCGACGGTCTTTCGGTCATCACTGGGCGGTACATTCGAGCGCCTGGCCAACAATTTCGTCCCAGCCCAGACAGATTGGTTGCGGCCGCTGACCAAGTCCATCGGCGCCTTAGGGGTGCGCGGGCCGCTCGGGGCGGTCAACTTCAGGGAAGCGCCGTATGTTGCCTACTCCCTCGGGCTGGAATGGGGGAATCGCGCCAGGGCGACATACCCTCCCGACGTGGTCCGCGAGGCGCAGGCGGCAGGCCTGGCCTCAGTACTGGTCCTGGCTCAAGACGATGCGACTAGATACTATTGGAGACAGCTTGGGAAGATCGGTGGCGCACGATTGCTTGGTGAAGTGTCGTATCCAGGTATGCAAAACGCTACAATAATGGTGTATGACGTTGCCGCTTCGCGCCCCGCGCCAGCGACAAGCAAGCCCGCTGCGATGCGTTCTGAAGGTACTATCCCGTAGACAGAGTGACAGCCGGCGCACCCCGTCGTGGGATGCGAGCACCCTGGCCCGGAGCGCTTCGCGCCGGCGGGCCTCGTCACTTTCCGGTTCGGAGGCGCCACTGTGCGAGATACCCGCGACAAGGAGTACTTCGACAAGTACGCCGACTACCGCACACCCACGGACCCGATCGTGCAGGCTTATGTCTCCCCAAAGCTTGAACTAATCCGCTCCATCGTGCCTCTCGGCCCTGACATGTCAATACTGGACGTCGGCTGCGGCAACGGGGTATTCACATACTGGCTCCGTCGCATCTGCTACACAGTCGGAGTTGATCTGTCCGATGCCATGATGAGGCGCGGGGGAGAAGGGACGTGGGTCTGTGGCGACGCCGCACAGCTCCCGTTCGCGGACAACTCCTTCGATGTGGTCTGGTGCGCCAACCTGCTGCACCACACCGACGACCCTGCAGCCATCATCGGCGAAATGAAGCGCACATCGCGAGCCTACGTCGTCCTCATCGAACCCAACCGCGCGAACATCGCGATGTTCTTGTACACCGCGTTGATACCCGCCGAGCGACGGGCGACGCGCTTCAGCCGAGCCTACCTGGCGCGTCTCGTCGAAGGCAGCGGGCTGCATGTGTGTTACCACGTCGCCAGCGGGATGATAACCCAGAACCGGACGCCGGGCTTTCTGGTGCCGGCTCTGCGACGCCTCGACGCTCCCGGCCCGTTTGGCGCCTACCAGATACTCGTGGCCCGCGTGTAGGTCTGCAGGCCGGATCAGGGAGGAGCTGAGATGCAGTATGCGCGCGGAGGAGCCTCGCAGGGGCGGAGAGAGGGCCGCTGGGGGCGTTAGCCCGGTACACACGCGAGGTTAACATAATTTGCGTTATAATCTGTTGTGCCGGCTGGCGCCCACAGGCGCCACGGCATGGCAGTCACAGCCCCCGGCGCCACCCGAGCCCATCAAAGGCGCACCATCCGGCCCACGCACTCCGGCAACCCGCCCGCACGGCATTCCAGCAGCACCGGCCTTCTGCGCCCCGAGCGGCCTATCCGGAGCGCGGCGCGCGCCGCGTCTGTGGATTGATGGCAATCGCCGCCGCGCATGGCGCGGGTACGACCCGTGCGGCCCCAGGCAGGCGCAAAGGCCCCACGGCCGCCCCGTGCACTTCTGGTCCACAACGCGTCTGCGTGTGCCGGGCTCTCGCGGTCGCCGCCGGTCTTCTGCCGCGGGCCTGCGGCCGCCTGGTGTCTCCAGCGGCGGTGGGCACACACGACGCCGTCGGCGTCGCACCGGCCCTCGGTGTAGGTTGACATCGAATACATGTTCGATTATACTCGACGTGTCAGTGTGTGAGGCGTCGTCGCAGGCGCCCAGGCAATCCCGCCCATTGGACAGGACCATCGTGCATCGCACTGTGCTCATCGTGGTTGTTGTCGTCTGTCTTGCGGTCGGCATCGCGCGGTTTGCGTCCGTTGCGCGCGATCTCCCATGCCTGTGTGTGGCCGGGTACGCACTGGTCCCGGTCGCCGTCATCCCGCCACACGCGGCTGCGCGGGCGCTCGAGGGGTTTCCAGCCATCTCCATCGAGCGGCTTGACTGTGTCGCGCTCGCGACGGCCGCAGGCACTGACGTAACCTGCGTCGGCCCCGGCGCCTGCCTGGAGCTGGATGTTCTCGGCGCCCCGACCCGTCTCGAAGCACTCGATTGCCTGCGCTTCTGGGATGACCCGAGAGTCCGCGAGGTGACGGACTACCGCCCCATCGTGGCCTCCGGCCGCTGCGAGCGAATCGTCGACGGAGACACCATCGTTCTCACTGGTGGCGTTCGCGTNNGTCCGCTATATCGGGATCGACGCTCCGGAGACCAAGCACCCCGACAAGCCCGTAGAGCACTTCGGACCGCAGGCGTCGGAGCGCAACCGGCAACTCGTGGCGGGGAAGCGCATACGCCTCGAGTATGACAGGGAGCGCACCGACCAGTACGGCCGCAGCCTTGCCTACGTCCACGTGGACGGCCGCTTCATCAATGCGGAGTTGGTGGCCGGTGGCTACGCGGAAGCCAGGAAATACGGTGACAATCGGCGCTACGCGGAGCTATTTGACTACCTCGAGCTGCGCGCCCGCGAGGCAGGCAGGGGCATGTGGGGTCCGGCATCGGGGGAAATGTCGACGACTTCCGACAGATGAAGCAGGCTTGGCCTTGCGTTCGCTGACCCCACAGGCTATACTCTACGTCCAATTGGCAGGCGATTGGGGTTTCCGGCACTCCCGATGTGCCTCGATATACGCTGCGTCTTCTGAGAAGGCCCCAGCAGGAAAGGACCAGGCAATGAACAGCATTCTTGACGTCAAGACTCCGACCGAACTCCGCGAGTTCATGTCAGAGCCGACAGATGGCCTCGTCGAGATGATGGCGAAGCTCGATGGAGATATCATGGTCATCGGCGGCGACGGCAAGGTCGGTCCGGAACTCGTACAGACACTCGTCAAGGCCGACCAGAAGGCCGGCACAACCGGGCGCAAGATCATGGTGTCGGGGCTGTTTATCACCGACTACGCCAAGCACGCCCGCGAGCATTTCGAGCGGTGGGGCTGCGAGTGCCACGCCGGCGACCTGAGCAATGATGATGAGCTTGCCGCGCTGCCGGTCACCAAGAACATGGTCTACATGCTCGGGTTCAAGTTCGGCTCATCCGGCGACCCCGGCAAGGCAATCCTGCTCAATGCCATCGTCCCGGCCAAGGTCGCCATCAAGTTCGGCGACTCCCGCATCGTCAACTTCTCCTCCGGCAATCCCTACCCGCACACGGACCCGGCCCTCGGGGGTGCCACGGAGGACACCGTACTTAATCCCGTGGGCATCTACGGCTACTCGATTATCGCGCGTGAGACTGCCTTCAACACTTCCGCCAGCGGCCATTCGGCCCAGCGCATCACCCACTACAGGCTCATGTACGCGCAGCACCTGGGCTACGGCGTGCTTGTCGACCTCGCCCGCATGATCAAGACAGGCGAGCCGATCTCGCTCGAGATGCCCTACGTGAACCTGATCTCTCAGCGCGACGCCATCGACCGCTCGCTGCGCGGCTTCGAGGTCGCCGGCAACCCGTCGACTATTCTCAACGTCGCCGGTCCTGTCACCCCCGTCGAGGAGATCTGTGCCAAGCTCGGCAGCTACCTGAGCGCAGAGCCGAAGTTCGTGGGCCAGAAGGCCGATACGGCCCTCATCGCCAATGACGCGTTCTGCGTCAGGGAATTCGGCCCGTACCGCGACGGCGTCGACGAGATGATCGAGGCCGCCGCCAAGTGGGTCGCCCAGGACGGCGAGTACTGGAACCTCCCGACGATGTTCGGCAAGGCCGACCATCGCTATTGATGGTCACAAGCCTCGTCTGAACCGACGGAGCGTCAGATGAACCACACCGGGCCCACCTCATGTGAGGTGGGCCCGTTTGCTGCTCGTGAAGAGAAGACCGAGGCCGTGTCGTGTCCGGCCGCTGCCCTCCCCCACTCTGTGGCTGTCCGTGCGGCTTCCTGTCGCTTCATTGCCTATCGGCGCCCCGCGGGAGGTATTCCCAGCCCGGTTACGAATTGGTCTCTGCTGTCTGTAGCAGAAGACACGCCGTTGAGCCCGTACCCGGAGGTCCCCGAGTGTTTATCGACATCCACGCGCACACGACCATCTACCCGCGCGAGTTGCGCCCGGTCGCGGAGAAGGGCATTGGCAACCCGGATGAGCTGGTCGCCATGTATGACGGCGCCGGCATCGACATGGGCTGCATCCTGCCGGCGACCCAGCCCGAGCCCCGCGCCTGCATCCAGTCGAATGAGGACATCCTGGCGGCGGCTGCCATGTTCCCTGACCGCCTGATACCGTTCTGCGGCATCGACCCGCGGCTGCAGAATAACTCCCCCGATGTCGATCTCAGCTACCCGATCAACCACTACAAGGAGAAGGGCTGCAAGGGTGTCGGGGAGATCACCGCTAACCTGCCGATTGATGACCCCCGCTGCTGGAACCTGTTCCGGCACGCCGCGGCCTGCCAGATGCCGCTGACCTTCCACCTGGCCACCCGTGCCGGCGGCTGCTACGGCTTCATTGACGAGTTCGGCCTGCCGCTGCTGGAGAAGACGCTGCAGGCGATCCCCGACGTCACCTTCCTGGCCCACTCACAGCCATTCTGGGCGCATATCAGCGGAGATGTGTCCGAAGACGAGTGGGCCGGCTACCCGACCGGGCCGGTCACCGAGGGAGGGCGTGTGCCCGAGCTGCTCAGCCGGTATCCCGGTCTCATCGGCGATCTCTCCGCGGGCAGCGGCTACAACGCCGTGAGCCGCGACCCGGATTTCGGCTACGCCTTCCTCGAGCAGTTCCAGGACAAGCTCTGCTGGGGCACCGACTGCTACAAGTCCGAGCAGGCCGACGGTCTCTTGATCCAGCTCAAGACCTTCCTCGAGGACGGCCTGGCCGCCGGCAAGCTCAGCCAGCAGGCATTCGACAAAATCACACATCAGAACGCACAGCGAGTCCTGGGGCTCTGACCCCGCGCAGTCTCAGGCAACTACTGGAGGCAACAGATGTTCATCGACATGCACATCCACATCGCGGCGATCTCAGACATTGCCTGGGCTCCGGGTACCACGGGCCCGGCGTCGCCCGAGCAGTTCATCGAGATGTACGATGAAGTCGGCATCGCCAAAGGCGTCATGCTCCCGCTGGCGATCCCCGAGTGCAACTACCTCACACAGAGCAATGAAGACATCCTGATGATCGCCCGGAAGTACCCGGACCGCTTCATCCCGTTCTGTAACATCGACCCACGCCTGCTGCGCAATTCGCCCGATGTCGATCTCTCCTTCGTCATCAACCACTACAAGGACAAGGGCTGCCGCGGCATCGGCGAGATGACCGCCAACCTCTGGTGGGACGATCCGCGGGTGACGAACCTGCTCGACCATGCCGAGAAGTGCGAAATGCCGCTGATCTTCCATATCGCGCACCAGGAGGGCGGCATGTACGGGCTGATTGATGAGTTCGGCCTGCCGAAGCTGGAGCAACAACTCCAGGCCCATCCCGATCTGCTGCTGTTAGGCCATTCCGCCGCCTTCTGGTCACACATCAGCGGCGATGTGACGCCCGAGACCTGGGGCGGCTATCCTAAGGGGTCGGTCGCCGACGGAGGTCGCATCCCCGAACTCATGCGCAAGTATCCGAACATGATCGGTGAGATGTCCGCCGGCAGCGGCTACAACGCCGTCAGCCGCGACCCGGAGTTCGGCTACGCATTCTTCAACGAGTTTCAGGACCAGCTCGTGTTCGGCACCGATGTCTGCCGGCCGCAGAACAAGGACGATGTCCTCATCAACCTGAAGAACTTCCTCGAAGACGCGCTGGCCAAAGGCAGGATTAGCCAACAGGTCTTCGACAAGCTCACCCATCAGAACGCACAGCGGATACTCAAGCTCTAGGCTCTCAGGAGGCCAGTCATGTACATCGACATACATGTCCACACATCAGATCGGCCCGGGCCAAATCGCTACGGCACTGACGAGACCTACGCGACGCCGGCACAGCTCATCGAAATGTACGACGAGGTCGGCATTGAGAAGGCCGTCATCCTTCCCGGCGCCAACCCTGAGTGCTCGCACCGGATGAACTCGACTATCGACATCCTCGATATCGTCAGGGAGTACCCGGACCGCTTCATCCCGTTCTGCAATGTCGACCCGCGCAACATCGGCAACTCGGCCGATGCCGACCTGAGCTACCTCATCAACTACTACAAGGACCTCGGCTGCAAGGGCATCGGTGAGGTCTGCGCCAACCTCTACTTCGACGATCCACTTGTGCTCAATCTGTTCGACCATGCGCAACGGTGCCAGATGCCCGTCACATTCCACGTGGCCACGAAGCAGTACGGAACCTACGGCCTGATCGACGACCTGCACCTACCGCGGTTCCGGAGGGTCCTCGAGCAGTTCCCCGACCTGACCTTCTTCTGCCACTCACAGGCATTCTGGTCCGAGATCAGCGGCGATGTCACCGATGAGGTGCGCGGCGGCTACCCGAAGGGCCCCGTCACGCCAGGCGGTGCGGTGCCGGAGGTGCTTGAGCACCCGAACGTCTATGGCGACCTCTCCGCGGGCAGCGGCCACAATGCCGTCAGCCGCGACCCGGAGTTCGGCTACGCCTTCATGGAGCAGTACCAGGACAAGCTGCTCTTCGGCACCGACGTCTGCGCGCCGAAGAACCGCAACGACGTGCTCGTGTGGCTGAAGCAGTTCATGGAGGCCGGGCTCGAGCAGGGCAAGCTCAGCCAGCAGGCGTTTGACAAGATAGCGCGAGGCAATGCAGTTCGTCTGCTCGGGCTGTAGCCAGACATCCGCTGATTCCAGACAGGAGTGCCGCCAATGTTCATCGACATCCACGGGCATGCCACGCCCTACAAGATAGTGCACTATCACACCAGCGCTGACCAGTGCTTCTGCACGCCCTGGGAGTTGATTGACCTCCACGACTTCGCCGGTATTGACCGCGGTGTGCTGCTGCCGTGCACCAACCCCGAGAACGTGCCGACGGTGCAGTCGAATGAGGAGATCATCGGCATCTGGCAGCGCTACCCGGATCGCTTCATCCCATTCTGCAATATCGACCCGCGCCACTGCTTCAACACACCCGACGCCAATCTGGGCTACATCCTCGACTACTACAAGGACCAGGGCTGCCGCGGCATCGGAGAGGTCTGCTGCAACCTGTGGTTCGATGACCCGCGCGTGGTGAACCTCTTCGACCACGTCGAGAAGGCCGGGATTCCGCTGACCTTCCACGTCGCCACCAGGGACCACGGCACCTACGGGATGATCGATACCGTCGGTCTCCCCCGCTTGAGCGAGCAGATGGACAGGCACCCGGACCTCGTGTGGCTGTGCCACTCGCAATCATGGTGGGCGCACATCAGCGGAGATGTGACCGAGGAGACCTGGGGCGGCTACCCGAAGGGTCCCGTCACGGAGGGCGGCAAGGTCGTCGAGTTGATGCGCAAGAACCCCAACGCCATCGGCGACATGTCCGCAGGCAGCGGCTTCAACGCCGTCAGCCGCGATCCGGAATTCGGCTACTGGTTCATGAACGAGTTCCAGGATCAGCTCTGTTTCGGCACCGATGTTTGCTTCCCGACCAACAAGTCCGACGTGCTGGTCTACCTGCGTGACTTCCTCAACGCCGCTCTCGCCGACGGGAGCATATCCCAGCAGGTCTACGACAAGATCACGCACCAGAACGCCATCAGGATACTCGGGCTGAAGGGGTAAGCGACGGCGAGAGCCCCGCCTGCGCGCCGTTCGGCTTCGAGTGCGCCACGGAGTTGCTCACGGAAGGCCGACAGGCGGGGCGGCCTGCCGCAGTGCCCACCCACAGGAGACACTCGGATGAAATGGCTCGAACTCACCGGAGACGATCTCGCCGAGGCCCGCCGCAAGGCCGAAGGCGTCGCCTTGATCCCCGTCGGCAGCCTCGAGCGCCATGGTCCGCACCTGCCGCTGGGCTGTGACACGCTCACCATCGAGTACGTCACCGACCGCGTGGCGGAGTTGGAGCCGGTTGTCGTGCTGCCGGTGCTTCCGTACACGTCCGTCAGCCAGTCGGCCATGCGGGCCGGGGCTGTGCACATTCGCTCCGACATACTCCTGCAGCATACCATCTGCATCTGTGATGAGCTGTACCGCAATGGCTTTGACAGGATCGTCCTCGTGCACGGGCACGGCGGCAACGTGCCGATGACCAGCGGAGTGACCTCCTACAGCCTCGAGACACGGAAGCCATACAGCGTATACTCAATTGCGCCGTTGGCCGGAGTCGATGTCGCGAGCCGCATGGAGAGTGAGCACTACGGCCACGCCTGCGAGATGGAGACCAGCTACGCGCTGGCCATCTTCCCCGAGCTCGTGCGGATGGACCGGGTTCAGGGCAGGTACTGGCACCCGGACCCTGACGGCTCGCAGCCGCAGAAGCATGGCATAGACACAGCGATCAACTGGATTGCCACCTGGCCCGACGCGGTATGCGGAGCGCCGGAGAAGGGCACCGCTGAGAAGGGGCGCGCGATGCTGGAGGAGTGGGTCGCCTCTATCATCGACAAACTCCGCTACATCAAGCAGGACCGCGTGCTCCCGGAGCACATGGCGCGGAGTGCCGACTTCCACGACGACATGGCAGACTGAGTGCCGGCATTCGGGCCCAGTTCAGGGGCAGCCCTCCCCCACCTCGACCGTCTCCCCCGCCTCGGGCCGGTAGGTCGAGGGGAACACCTCCCTGGCAGCGGCCAGGGTTGCCTCGGCATCCGTCGCAGGCGCATGCACGATGTAGAGACGTCCTGCGCCGGCCCCGGATGCAATCGAGGCGGCCTGTCGGGCGCTGGAGTGGCCCTGCTCNNGGCTGCGGCTCATGCAGGCCGTGTGACGCCTCGTGGACCAGCACATCGACGCCGCGGAAGTGCTCACTCAGCCCCGGCAGGTAGGCGGTGTCGCCCGAGAAGCCGATCTGCGCCCCGGTGCCGGTGTCGTGGATCATGTACGCCAACCCCTGGACGTGGTGCTGTACCGGGGCCGTGGTGACACGCAGTTCGCCCAGGTCCAGTGCGTCTCCGGGATCAGCGGGCATCACGCTCTCCGTCAGCCTGTCGAGCGTCTCGAACCTCTCCGGCTGCAGGAAGCCACGCGCCAGTCCCACAACGCGCTCGATGTCCGCGCCCGGGCCGATGATACGCAGCTCCGGCAGGTCTTCGACGCTCAAACCACGCAGTCGTCGGTAGAACAGCAGCCCCGCCAGCCCCATGTAGTGGTCGTGATGGCAGTGAGTGAGCAGGATATGGTCGATGTCGAGCGGCGTCCGCCCCACGCGCGCCATGCTCAAGGCCGCATTCCATCCGCAATCGACGAGGCAATGCCCGTTGATGAGAAAGCAGGCCGTGTCATCACCGAGTCCGGGCACGCAGCTTCCTGTCCCGACGAATGCCAGTGTGGTGTGGTGGGCGATAGCGATCGTCTCCTCTATCCGCTGTCGCGGAAAGCGGAGGCCGATACATCCGGCCCCCGCTTCGTCATGCGTGTCTCTCGTTTCGNNTTTCGCGGATCGGATGCTCAGGTGAACCTGGCAACCCGGTCGTTGACGTCGGCCGCGAAACGATTGATGTGGTCGGCGACATACTGCCCGATGTCGAGGCTGTCATCCTGGATTAGCGGTGTGAGGTCCATCGCGAAGATCAGCGCGGTGGTCTCATCGACATCATGGCTTGCATGATATGTCGCGTGGGCGACGCGTCGACCGAGGCTCGCGAGGTCATACCGCTTGCCGCCACAGTCCTGGGAGTCGAAGATGCCCAGGAGCGCGGCGGCGAGGTTGGGGTGTGCGGCCACATCAAAGGCCACCTTGTCCTCATCGACCATCCAGTCGAGATCGCGCCACACCTCGCAGCCATAGAGCTTCTCGGGCCGCTTCTCGACCGGCAGCTCCCTGATCGCCTGGATCGTCCGGAGCGTTGTAGCCACATGGGTGTCATGCTTGTCGGCGAGGTTGTGGCAATAAATGACCTTCGCGTTGGCGGCCAGCAGTATCTGCTTCAGGTCGGCAATGACCTCGGCCGTGGCCTCGGACTTGACATCCGAACTCGGGCAATCGAGGAGCACCTGGACACCGTACTCCCCCATGTAGGCGGCCTTCTTCTGCTCCTCGCGCCGGATAGCCATCATTTCATCGTCCGTGTAGTCGGCGTATGGTCCGGTCCGCGCGCTGCCGGCGCCGTTGGTGACCGTGACTGCGCACAGCCACTGGTCGTCCCTGCCGAATGTCTGCAGGATGCCGTCGTACGCCATGATCTCGATGTCATCCTGGTGGCACCCAATCGCCATGTGGGTGCAGCGGGCAAACGCCTCGGCCTCCGGAGCTCCATCGGGGATGAAGACCTCGGCCGTATCCTTGTGGAAGTCCATCATGCTACCACCTTTCGGAAGTCGCACCCCTCGGGGGGCGACGCGGTCACTTGATCTCAGGCAGGCTCGCGGCGGCGATCGACTGCCCGACGCGGCGGTTCTTCTCATCCGGCAGGTGCATTCTCACTCGCGTCGCCAACTCGGGGAACTCCGTGTCCAGGACTCTCTGGGCCTCACGGAGCATCGTCGGGCCGCCCTCTCCGGATGTCACGCGTCCAAGGATGAGCAGATGCTTGATGTCGTAGAAGTCCGCGTAGTGGGCAACCGCATAGCCGAGCCACACGCCGATGGTCTCCAGAATCTTCGCGGCACGCTCGTCACCGGAAAGGTGCAGCTTCTGGACGACCTTCAGCACCTCCGGCTCACCCATGCCCTCCTCGATGCCGTCCTCCGCGCCAATCCCGGCCACCGGCACCAGCCTGAACACGCCCTGCTGGTTGAAGTAGCGCACTCCGCAGCCGTAGTCGCCCGACCATTCATCCACTGAAGCCTCAGGATTGTAGTCCACCGGGCAGAATGCCAGTTCATTGAGCCAGCCGTTGATGTGCCCGCCCAGGTCCAGGTAGCCTCCGGCCTCGCTTGATCCCATCGCGATGCCGAGAATGCCGGTGTCCTCGAGTTCCATGCCACCGGCGAGCGCAGTCACGTCGCCGTCATTGACAACAACCAGCGGGCAACCGAACTCCTCACCGATGCGGATGAACATGTCCTTGATCCTGGCGTCGAACTGGTCCTTCGGCACGCCCCGGTACAGTGATGCGACCTTCGCCCGGTTGTTGACATAGATGCCCGCCGAGCTTCCACCAATGGCGTCGACGCGCTCCATTTTCGCAGCGGCGTTGCGGATCGAGTCCATCACACCGTCCCAGTGGTACTGCGGGTCCGTCTGTACCTTCGGGTCCCACTCGACCTCTTCGCTGTAGAGCACCTCGCCATCGACCACGGCACTCGCTTTGCGGTCACTTGCGCCGAGGTCGAAGCCGACGCGGCACCCTTCGAGGTGGCCGCCAATCGCCATCTGCTGCTCTCTTTCCGCGGGTGCGTCTTCGTAGGCACAGCCGACGACGGTGAACGGCTCCTCGTAGACGTCGTTACCCATCAGGTCTGCGTCGAACTCGCGCTCGCCGCCCGGCCTGTAGAGGCCCGCGATGTGGGCGGCCAGTTCCCGGCTGCCGGCGATGGTGATCTTCCACGCGCCACGCTGCCACAGCAGGAACTTGACGGTCCTCTCCACGTAGAAGCAATTCGCTTCGTCGCGACCGGCTCCGGGGCCGAATACCTGCGTCTCATACACGCTCGTGATGCCGTCATTGCGCTCGAGGCAGATCTTCAGCGGCACTCCCTGCCCGGACGCTTCGACCTCCCTCAGAAAGTTGTGGTTCGCCAGAACAGCCGGCTTGAACTCAGGATCAAGCGGCGGCTGGATGGATGGTTCAATGAGCTTGATACCCTCAGCCATCGTAGTCTACTCCCTGTCGACAGATTGTCACATCGCCCACCTGTTCGCCGTTGGTCCCCCGGTTCCCTTCATGGGACGGGACCAGGCGGTCACTCCCCACCATCTCTCTCCACCGACACCACATTCGGCACAGTGATGGTGTCGCCAACGCCGTAGTCGTAGATGACGAACCGTACATGGCCGTCGCCGTCCACATCTGAGAAGGCCTGCTCCAACTGCTCCCTGCTGACGTCCGGGTGGGCGTCGGGATGGATGAAGACGTTCGCGTTGCCGCTCACCCCGCTCACCTTAAACGCGACGGACGCGTCCTCATTCGCGACCGTCTTCCCGTGGTAGTACCGCCACGGGCCGAAGACCAGGTCGAAGCCGGAGACGATATGGCTGTTCTCAATCCGCTCGACCGGCCCCTCACCGGTCCGCGGGTCCAGTTCGAGTTCAAGCACGCATCCGGCGTCGCTCTGCTCGACTCCAACGATCAGGTGCGAGCAGTCGTTGCCGAACTCGCTCGTGATTCGCGCATGGCGGCCGAGCAACCGCACCGGGTTCGCGGGAGCTGGTTGGACGGTGACCTTCCGGTTAGCGAAGTCCGCGGAGGCGATCGTGCCCACGTACGACGGCTGCTCCGCCGCAAGGGCCACGTCACCCTTTGTGAGTGAGAGGCCGTCCACAAGAAGCGCCCGGCGCATCCTGCCCCCCACCTCCGACCACACCCCGAATGCTCCCGTCATCGCAATCCCGGTCTCGGTCATCACGCTCACTGAGGGATCGTGGCACTGGACTATGGTGTCGACCCGGTCGCCGATCACCACCTCGAAGGCAATTGGCGCCTGCATTGCGCCGCCGTTGCTGCTCACCTGGATGGGGCGCACCTGCGTGATTGCGGGCTCGCCCTCGTAGCATTCGAGCACGCTCGCGAAACGGCTCTGCGCGGGCGCCTCATCGGCGCGCCGATGGTGGATGGTGAAGACCAACTCGTAGGGGTTGCCACCGCCGGGCGGTTTGCCCTTGCCGATGCCCACATCGGCCGTGTCCGGCGCGATGTCGTGCATCCGCAGGTGGATGTCAGGGTACTTCTCCAGCGCCCAGTCGATGCTCCACGGCGTCGTCGGCCGTGCGCGCGCAACGTCGTAGATGTAGGTGAACGGGGCTTGCAGCGGGTTCTCCGCGGCCCACTTCCTGTCATCATAGGCGATCTCGGACCCGGCGAGCGTGCCGCCGCTCTGCTGCTGAAGCGTGATGGCCTCGGGTGTCCCCTCGCCCCTGGGACCGTGGAAGCCCAGGTAGTGGTCTGTGCCGCCGCTGAGGCGCACAATGGTGACCCCGTATGATGCGGCTGCGTCAATGTCGACCAGGGCGATGGTCCGTTCCATTGCTCTCTGGTCCACTATCTCGTGCAGCCGCGGCGCCGCGACATCCCTCGCTGTGGATGCACCCGCGCAGGCCATCTTGGCCCATGCCCCGTCAGCGAACAGCCTCAATGATCCGCCCCCAAGCTCCCTCACACCCTCATCGAGTCCGGCAATGCGGGGGCTGTAATGCGTCAGCCGGTTGTTCTCCCACGTGTTGCGGAATGTCCAGCTGTGTGGATAGCCCAACTCGGGCAAGAGGATGCGCTGCTTTGCCTCGAAGCCCATCGTTAGCATATCATCGTGGCGGTGACCGTACAGCTCTCCCCAACGCACCCACAGCGTGCGGGCATCATCCCCGCGTCCGCTACGGAGGATTGCGTGGCCATACCCGTCAAGAAAGCTGCTATCCAGGTTCAACTCGGCGCCATCCCGCTGGATGATGGCTGTGACCTGGTCGCGGAGTTGCTGATCTACGAGTTCCTTGACGGGCTGCTCTGTCGTGGCGTCCCAGAGCGCGCGGGCGAAGTTGACATCCTCGGGGAAGCGCGTGAAGGCCGGGATGAAGTCCGCCTTCGACAGTGACCCCAGTCGTCCGGGCGGTATTGGGTCCGTGCCCGCAACGTCACCCGAATCCCCCACATCGGCGCAGGTGCGTCCGAGCAGACTGTAGCCGATGTTGAAGTCATACATGAGCTTGTACTTGGGGTCATCCGTCAGCAGGGGAAAGCCTGCATTGGCGTACCGCTCGGGGTTCAGCGCGACTATCTTGTTGAGCACGTCCGCCACCGACTGCGTGTTCACATAGTGGCCACGGTTGTAACTCGGCGACTCGAACGCGGAGCCATCGATGAAGAACTCGTTGGTCAGGAAGTAGCGCATCCCGCCGTCCCCGTTGAAGGTCCAGTCGACGATGTCATACGCACGAGGCGTATTGAGCAGCAGGGCCGTCTCCATCGCNNTCCATCGCGGCGCGCTGCGCCTGCGGGTGATTCCCGATGAGCGTCCTGTCGATGCAGCCCTGCGCAACCACACGGAAGTAGCCGGTCTCGATGAAGCTGCGAACATCTGCCATCGACTGTATCTCAGGATGATGGTTCTGCTGCAGGAACGCTATGAGCGCGGGATCATCCTCCCCGAAGTAGTCCCATACCTGGTCGAAGGCCTCCGCGAACTTCGGGATGATCGGGCACTCCCAGTTGTGCTCGATGTAGAACCAGGTGTTGTACATGCCGATCTCGTCCTGCGGAATGATCTGGCCGTTCCAGACTGCGTTCCGCATGTACGCCTTCCGCTGGTTGATGTTCAGCGCCAGATTCAGGTACTGCTCGGCGATGCGGAACATCATCAATGCGGCCGTGTGCCCGAAGCGGCGGTCTCCGCTGCGGGCATACCACCCGGCGTACTTGAACGCATTCGGGTAGTACTGGCTCATGTAGTAG
Source organism: Armatimonadota bacterium (assembly GCA_003542955.1). Classification (GTDB taxonomy): domain Bacteria; phylum Armatimonadota; class Zipacnadia; order Zipacnadales; family UBA11051; genus UBA11051. The sequence continues at coordinate 1,034 of DPJP01000069.1, read as the reverse complement.
CGCATGGTGTAGTAGGAGACGAAGCCGTAGGGGTCGCCGGTTGGGTCGATGTATGCCCATCCGTCATCGGGATACTCCCCACTGGACATATCCCCGGCGGCGAAATCGTTGTCCGGGAACCACCGCTCACACTCGGGGCACTGAACCTGGTACGGGTGATTCTCGTAGTCGAGTACCCAGGGGTAGAACGGCGAGCGGCCCTCGAAGATCTTTCGTCCGCAGATTGGACAGCCTTTGGGCGATTTGGACTGCACGAACACCGCACGCGGGAGAGTCGTCTCCGGCAGTCGGAGGAAGATGTCGTGGTCAGCGGGCAGGATTGCCGCGAGTTCGTTCGCCCGCGCCTCCCCTCCAATCCCCTCCGCGCGCAACGCGTCAAGCTCCGCACTGGTGACGAAGCTCGGACCGGCCTTGGCTTCGTCCTCACCATCGATCGGGAAGATGCGGGGCACTCTCAGCCCATTGATCTCGAGCGAACCCGCCGTCAGCGCCGCCGACCACGGGTGGACCGCGATCGGCACCGAGAGTGTGTAGTCGCCCGAGGAGAAAGACAACGCCGCCCCGTCGACAGGCGCCAGCGCGCGGAAGTAGAACCGCTGCGTGGTGTCACCGGCTCTGTGGGGCCACCGTGCGAACAACTCGATCTGCTCGGGGTACGTGACTTTCAGTTCTCCGCAGTCGGCCGGTGTCGCGATCATGATGCGCGTCTGCTGGCCCGGAAACCAGAACATCGGCTTCTGAACGCATTGCAGACCTGTCTCCGCGGCATCCTGGCCATACGCCGCGGTCATGACGAACGCAAACAGAGCCATGGCCGCTATACACCCCTGTGTGTTGCCCATNNCATCGGGCAGCTCCCCCTCCTGGCGTGGCGCCGGGCGTCCAACCGTATGGATAGAGTTGGCCGCCGGTGGCATAGGTCCCTCCCCCTTGCGCCATGCACAGAGCGGCGCGGAGGCCTTTCGCAGGCGGCGGAGCGGCCGCACGGGTGTCTGACGGATGCATGCAATCACCATGCGGATTGTCTTGCCGGA
>DPJP01000279.1:263-2618 GCA_003542955.1 Armatimonadota bacterium | reverse complement strand
AGAGGGGTCGGGGGGTGAGGCAAGACAGGCGACGTATCCAGGTGACACCAAGGGAGATGACACAGACGAATCCCCAAATGACGAATGAACTCGCTGCCACATACGATGCCCTTCACGAGATCATCCGCGCGCGGCTCGAGAACTGGCCCGCGCAGCGCGAGGGCTACCACTGGGCCGGATACACATACGACCACACCCTCCGCGTGGTGAACCTGTCCGTATGTATGGGGGAACGCCTCGGCGCGGATGTGGACGTGATTCGCTTTGCCGCGCTATTGCATGACATCTGCAAGGAGGCAGGTCGCGAGCATGCCGCAGTCGGCGCCGAGGAGGTGCGCAGGCTGCTGCCCGAGCACGGGATCAACGGCGAGTTGGCGGAGCGCGTCGCCTACGCCATCGAGTGCCACGCCGGTGACAACACGGAGCAGCACCCCCTGGAGAACCTCTGCCTCGGGGATGCCGACCTCATCGACGCGAACTTCGGCATCGTTGCCGCATGGCGCTTCATCACCATCCGCAGCGGGCGCGGTGAGCCGCTGGATGGGACGATCGTCGCGATGGAGGAATGGCTGCCGCGGAAGGATGAACTCGTCGAGCTGCTCAACACCGACCTCGGCCGCGAGATCGCCATGGAGCGCAGTCGGCGGATGCACGACTTCTGTGGCTGGCTGATGGCTGAGCAGCGCGAGCCCGATGGTGACCCGCACGGGCTGATGTGGCTGGCCGAGTACGTCCACGGGAACGCCGACACCGGTCGGTTGCCGCACCAGCTTGCCGACCTGCTGGCCAATGTCGATGGCCGCTCGACGGCGCTGGATGCGGTCATCGTGGCGCTACAGGACGAGTCGGAGGGCCGCAAGTAGGGTGTAGCGAACGGCTGGTGTCAGGCACTGAATCATGAATCTTCAGCACATCGTCTGGCGTCCGCAACGAGTGACGAAGACTCATGATTCGGTGCCCGAAAACATGGGACAGGCACGTGGGCCGACCTCGGTTCGCGCGTACACGTCAACGCGCGTCCCTCGTGCGGCCCCTCCCCCAGCGTGAACGGAGTGCGGGCTACCCCGTCTCCAGCGTCGCCTTCGAGCGCGTCTTCTGCAGTTCGACCTCCGGCTCGACGCCGGCGATATAGGCCCGTGCCAGCGCGATGTCCTCCTTTGCCTCTTCCGGGCTCAGGCAGCCGATGCAGACGGTGTGGCGCGGGTCGAGGTTCTGGTAGACGAAGCCAAGCCCCGTCGGCGGCATGATCCGCCCCGCCCCCAGCGGCTTGATCGAGATGACCGTCTTCGGCGTGTTGTTGATTACCCGCGCCATCCAGTCGGTCTCGACCGCGCACAGAAAGCCGATCGAGTTGAAGGGCTGGATGTACGCATCCATGTCATAGCCGGCGGCGTCGCTGACGGTGATGACCTCCGGCCGGTGCGTCGACCAGCCCGTCAGCATCCCCAGTTCTCGCGTGAGTTCGCTGATCTGCTCGGCCCCGTTGATCCGCCCCTCCTTGATGCACAGAGCCGAATCGGTGTAGCTCGTATGCGGCATGCAGACCTGTGCGCCGAGGTCCGCCGTCGCGCGGATGTTATCCAGCAGCTCATCGAGTGTATTGCCGCATGGCGTGGCAATCCAGTGCATCTCGTAGCCGGTCTGCTGCTTGAGCCCATCGAGCGCGGTACGCATTTCGGGGATGCTTGCCGAGACGGCCGCGTTGATGCCCTCCTCGGCCATTGCGTGCATGACCTCGACAATGCGGTCGGTGGTGAAGTAGCGCCTGAGCCAGGTGCTGCGCGCCTGCGAAATATGGGAATGGCCGAAAAAGCAGTTGGTCCCGCAGAGCATCCGTGATACCGGCAGGTTGCCGATCCTCGTCATCGGGAAGCTTGTGGCACTGTCCGCCATCTCACCCATCATCTCCAGTCGTAGAGAATCCCCATTGTGCCGGAGCGATCCGCGAGCAGCCGCGGATACAGCTCCAGCGCATCGTCCGGCGCAATCTTGTGCGTGACGAGGTCATCCACCTGCATCTGCCCGCGCCTGAGATAGGTCAAAAACAACTCCGTCTGCTGCACGCGCGTCCAGCAGGCGTACTGCGGCGGCAGCCACGAACTGCGCGTGCCCAGCAGCTTCACCTGCCGGTTGAGGATGTCATCGGTCAACTGCTGCCTCGATGGGTGCGGGGAGTCGCCGAGCAGAATGACCTTTCCGAAATCACGCGCCAGAGGCAGGGCTTTCGGCAGCACCGAGTAATGCCCGGTGACATCATAGACGACATCGGCCAGGCGCCCCTCCGTGTGCTTGGCGACGAATTGCTTCGCATCGCCCACATCACCGAGGAAGCCCTGCGTGGCGCCGTGTTGGATA
>DPJP01000279.1:0-258 GCA_003542955.1 Armatimonadota bacterium | reverse complement strand
ATCGATGGCCAATATCTCCCACAGCCCCATCAGGCGCAGGTACTGGACGGTGAGCTGCCCGAGCGGCCCAAGGCCGATGACGACCGCGGTATCGCCGAGCACGTGCTCGGCATGCCGGACGCCCGTCTGAGTGATGAACGCCAACGGACCCCATGCCGCCTGCTCGTCGGTGATATCCTCAGGCAGCGGGTGCGAGCAGATGCTGTCGGCGGGGACCGTCGCGTACTGCTGGTGCTTGTGAACTGAGGAGAGTCTGTC
>DPJP01000278.1:14364-14747 GCA_003542955.1 Armatimonadota bacterium | reverse complement strand
CAGCTCAATCAGGGTGAAACCATACTTCTTCATGAACTCTACCTCCACTTTCCAGTATGTGCACTCCACATCAACAACCGGCCGCCCCACGGGCCGCCGGCAATGCCATAACAGACAGCCTGGCGGGATCCGCACAGGCATTCGGGTCGCAGGCTTGCTCCGCGCGCCAGCGCGGAAACCACAGCAAGCGGCGAGCATCACACGGATGCCGCGCCGCCTGCCTGGACGCAAGCCGCCTGCTCAGAAGCGAGCCGTCAACACACCCATCCCCACGTCCGCAAGCCCGGACCAGCCCCCGTGTGTGACCATGCGTACGAGGACCATACCCGCGTCGGGGGTCCGCCAATCATACTGCACTCAGGGGGCCCAGCGCCACGGCGCCG
>DPJP01000278.1:6335-14335 GCA_003542955.1 Armatimonadota bacterium | reverse complement strand
GTACCACTTGGCGTGGCCGTCGCACAGCCCCATGTTGCCGCCACCGTTGTGGCGGGAGGGCGAACTGGTGCTGCGCCGGTACAGGTATCGGCAGTAGGTCTGGGTGTCCGAGTTGTCACCGATGATGATGGTCTCTGACGGGTACTGAATGTCTGCGAGGGCTGTGCACCAGCCATACAGCGGCAGCAAACAACCATTTCCCCTGAGCACCTGATGGTTTCAGGTACTCAGTGACGCATCCACCCAGACAACGCACAAGCATACTCGCCGCGGCAATCGCCCCGGCCGAAGCGAACCGCCCCGCGCGTCCGCCAAGACACCTGACGACGCAGTGTGTAGGCCAACAGATCGGCCCTAGCTGGCGTTATAGCACCAGTTGCGGTGCGACATCAGCGCATCGGGCCTGTTCCACTTTGCATGCCCGTCGATGTAGCCGCAGTTCGAGCCATCGTTATGGCGGGGGGCCATATACCGCTGTCCCGCCCACGGGCCGTCGGTGCATGTGCAGTTCGAGCGGCTGTGATGGTAGCTGTTGGACGTGGAGTCGTAGAGGATGATGTACTCCGCCGGGAAGGTGAAGTCCCCCAGGCTCCTGTTGTGCTGGTCGCAGGGGTAGCTGTAGCTGATCGTATCCGAGTCGCTGGGGCAGCGCCAGATCTGATCGTTCTTGATGTACGCCGCCCAGGGGTGGTTCGCTGGCGTAGCGCTCCAGCGGGTGCGCTCCATGGTCTTCTCATCGTAATCCTGCGTGTACATAAGCGCCCCGAGGGTAAGCTGCTTGACGTTGCTCAGGCAGCTCGACTGCCTCGCCTTCTCCCGTGCCCGCGCGAACACCGGGAAGAGGATCGCGGCAAGAATCGCGATAATTGCAATGACAACCAACAACTCAATCAGTGTGAAACCACGTCGGTTCATCCGTAACGCCTCCAATCAGATTGATGGAACGATATGGACATGTCACAATCGACCCCGCCACCGGCCTACCGCTACGCGAGAATGTCCCGCTCCGGGGCTCGCGTGCACGCAACACAAAACCCAACCCTATCATATACCCGCGCAACCACCGATGCAAGCGCCGTAATCCCACCCGTACTACCACCGCAGTCGCGAACCAGCCCCCGCGCGAGGGGCAAGCAGCGGAGCACTCCGATGGCAACCGCGCGCCCCGGCACGCGAAACAGCCGGCGGCAGGTCACCCGCTCTGTCGGCCCGAAATTGAGTGCCTGAGCGACCATCATCTGCCGGAGGCTGCTGCCATGCGTATCTGCATAGTGTGTCTGGTCTGTGTCATGGGTGTCAGTGCCGCCCATGCCGTACCATCACTGGTCCGGCAAGTCGCCGACAATGCCTACATGGTCTATGACGAAACGGGCGCCTGGGGTGGGATGACCAACGGCATCACGCACCAGCACCAGAGCCCTTACCAGGCGCGGAAGATTCTCGACCTCTCCGACATGCCCGCGCACGTGTGGGAGCAGACCAGCCGCGTCCGGCTGTCGCTCTATTTCATGGTCCATGATTACTCGTGGCACGAGCTGCCCGAGGCCAATGGGCTGGACGAAGCCTACGAGATTGTGATCAACGGACATGCCCATGAGTACCCCACCAACGGCGGGGCCCCGGTCTATCTGCAGGGCAAGCCGCCCGCCATGGACTGGCACGATTTCCCGCTCGCGAAGGATGAGTTCACCCGCGGCCCCAACGAGATCATCGTCCGCAAGGTCGCGGGCAAACCGGGAGACCCGGAGGCTGCCAACGACGACTACCTGTACCTTGGGATAGACAACACAACCAGGCGCGGCAACAGCAGTGTCACCTTCGATGGCGAGACCTGGACGCAGGACAAGCTGACCGTACCGGGCGGCAACGGCGAGTACATGATTCGCATGTATCTGCTGACCGGCGAGACCCGTTTCGAGGCGCGCTGGCAACCCGGCCGCGACACGGCGCAGGACGACCCACAGGGCGTGTTCGCGTTCGCCGGGTCGAGGTATGGGGTCGCAACTGAGGAGGGATTGGCGCTCGAGCCCGGACAGACTGCCCGTGTCGAGTGGCACCCCGGCGCCGTGGATGTCCTCGAACCCGCAACGGTGAATGTAGAGGCCACCGGCCCGGCCGGGGTTACCTGGCTGGACGAGGCGGGCGCACCGGCGGGGCAGCCTGCTTTCGCGGGCCTGACCGGTGATCTGCCTGCCGCGCGAGACTTCCGGCCCTCCGGCGTGCTCATCACCGCAGGGGAGGCCCGTGTGCTAGTCCGGTCGGTCACGCTCTCCGCCGCGCGGGCCTATCACCCGCAGCCGGCCCCCATTAACATCGCACCCGTTATGAGCGAGCCGGATACACTCCCACCCCCGGCATCGCCCTCCTGCCAGGTACGCGGTGACAGGCTCGTGCTCGAGGGTGGCCATACTCGGGCCACCTTCGAGCGGGGCGAGACATTGCGCTTGATCTCCCTGCGCAATCTCATCAGCCGCACCGAGATGCTGCGCGATCGCACGGCGGTCGCGCTGTTTCTGCTCGAGGTCGCGGAGAGCCGCTACTCCGGCAGCGGGGACTTCACAATCGCCGACCTCAAGTCCGATGCCCGCGGCTTCGCGGCAACGCTCGAGCGTGAGAATCCCGCGATACGTGCCGTCGTCACCGCCCGGGCGACCGAGGAGGGCCTGCGTCTCGAACTCACTGTCACCAACATCGGGGCTGAGCAGATCGACTTCAAGGTGGCGTTTCCGCATCTGGCGGGGCTGGCCGTGTCCGAGCAGCCCGCGGATGACTACTACTTCTACCCGTTCGGCGGCGGAATCATCGCCNNGCCGACGTGCCCGCGATCATCCGCCACGGCTACGGCGACCACGAGGCGCTCTACCAGGTGATGGATGTCTTCAGTCCCGCGCTGGGTTGCGGCGTGTACGTGCGAGCCGATGACACTGAGGGCTGGCACAAGATGCTCTCGATGCGCAAGCACCTGCCGGGTCAGTCACCCATCCCCGAGACCCGGACGCGGGTAGACAGCCGCGTCCGCGAGCAGTACCGGCCGATGAACTCCCTCGACGCCGAGGTCGAGGGCATCTCAGTCTCCTACGAGTACCAGCGACGCACTCGCGCGCCGTTGGCGCAGGCAGCCGCACGGGTGCCGGGCGATGCCGCGAGCCTGCAGAATACCGCCGACTTCACTCCCGCCGCCGCCGTCATCGCCGCACACCCAGGCGACTGGCATCTGGCAATGGAGCGCTATGCCGACTGGGCGCACCGCGTATGGGAGTTCCGCCCCTACCCATCGCGGCTGCAGAGCGTCCGCTGTATGGATTGCGCGGGGTGGGGGCATGATCTGCTGTTCAAGGACGGCGCCTATCGCACCGACTTCATCAAGCCGATGACCGACTGCATCGAGTTGATGAGCTGGTGGGAATGGTCCCCGCTGGGCCCATGGAATACGCCGTTGGACCAGCTCGAGACGGTCATGACGCCCGCGGAGATCAAACGTTGGGGCTCCTACTTCGTCGAGGACCCGCTGACCGGGCAGATGATGTGGAACAACCAGCCCGGCGACTACAAGGGCTACAATGAGCGCTTCGGCGGCCTCCCCGCGTTCCGCGACGCAGTCGGCACCTGCAAGGATATGGGGTCTCTCGTCACCCTCTACACCGACCCCTTCCGTCTTGATGGCAACAACGAGATCGGAGGCAAGTACGGCGAGGCCTGGGGCGTCGTCGGCGTGGATGGGAAGAAGACCACGGATTATCACGTCTGGAATCCATGCCACGACCTTGCCGAGATGCGCGAATGGGTCGCCACGACCATGGGCCGCGTGATGAAGGAGACCGGCGCGGACGGCATTCGCCTGGATGAGTACGGTCACGGCGGCTGGGCCTGCTACGACGAAACGCACACGCACACATTCCAGGAGCCGGGCATTACGCAGTGGCAGAAGGCCGTCGCCGCGGCGACGCGGATGATCCGTGAGGAGATGGACAGGGTCGACCCCAGCCTCGTCCTGACGACCGAGCATCCCGGCTACGACTACCTGATGCAGTACCTCGAGGGCTGCATCACCTACGACCTGACAGTGCTGTCATCACCGCTGCGACCGCTCGAGTGTAACATCCAGCGCTTCTACTTCCCCGAATGCAAGGCCTACGAGCTTGACCACCGCGGCGCCGACCCGTTGGTCCGCAAACGCTTCTGGAATGGTGAGGAGAACTTCCAGCGCCACTTTCCGCTGCCGATGTACCGCATCCTCAACGAGAACGAGCGAGTGTACCAGGGGCTCGACAATACGCCGCTGTTGCCCACTCTGCAGCCGTTCATCTATGCCAACCGCTTCCGTGGCGCCGGCAAGACGCTCATCCACCTCTACAACGCCGCCGGGCACACCTTCGACGGTCCGGTGCTCACCCGTCCCGATCGCGCGGGGAGCGTCCATGCTGTGGAGCTGCTGAGCGGCCGGGAGCTGCCAATCAGCGAAAACACCATATCGGCCCATATCGAGCGCGATGACGTCGCATGTGTGGCCGTGCTGCCGGTGGTGCTTGAGCTCGCCGCGGGTGGCCGCGTCCGGATGCTCGACGGCGAGGGCGGGACGCTCATCGTGACGGCCGCCGACGGCACGGAGTTGCTCACCCGGATTGCCGAGGGAAACTCAACTACACTCGACACAAGCGCGCTGCCGGCCGATGCCGCGCCCGCATGCCTTAAGCTGTTGCGCGAAGGCCAGCTTGTGGACGCCGTCGAGTGGAGTCTGTAGCACACAGGGCCATCGGCCCGGGCACTGCCTGCCGCAGCAGGTGGACGAACCGGTGGAACCCAACCGCCCCCGCAACGTGCGCGGGGGCAGTTCTCACATGATAGGCCTGATATCCCGGCTATTGGTGTGGCGGGGCCGGGCGCCATGCCACCAGCCCCAGCCCGCAGAGAAACGCCACGGCCCCTGCAAGGATCACCATCTGCCCGGACAGGCACATGCTGAAGGCGTCGGCGCATGGGCAGCGCCAATCGGCGCCGGCGAGAGCGCATGCCCCGCAGAAGAGCATGTATGCGCCGCCGCACATCAACACGACGCCGACAATGCGACTGACGATCGTCATGAGCATCGTCCTGCTGAGACTATACCCGCGCCATGAACTCCCCAAGCAGCCGCAGGTCGTCATCGGTCAGCGCGCGGGCGTGGAAGATGCATGCCGCCCCGACGCCCTGCTCGAGCAGGTACTCGAACTGCTCGATCATCCCCTGCGGCGTCAGCGTGCCCAGGCTGCTGTGCCTGCCTACTCCAGCGAACAGCTCCGTCCGCGCCCCCTCGAGGAGCCGCGCATGCTCCTGCACAAACCGCCTGAACCTGTCGATGCACGGGTTGTAGCTCATCGGGCAGACGAAATCGAGCAACCCGTCATGGGCCCACTGCGCCCAATCCTGGCCTTCGACGACAGCATCCTTGAGGTACCTCGCCCGCCCGGCCAGAGACAGCGGAACGCCGTGCTCGTCACACAGCGCCCGCAGGCTCTCGGCCAGGGAGCGCACAAAGCTCTCCCGCATGCGAATCTCCTGCGCGATGACGCCCGGCAGCGCCATATCCTCGGGCTCGAGCGTCTCCTTCCCCAGCCAGACCTTGCGCGCGACGCGGCAGGGCTCCTCGATCGGCGGGTGTTCGTTGAGCGCCGCGGAGTTGGGGAAGCGTGCCGCATCCATGTGGATGCCGTCACACCCGTAGTCCACCAGCATCTCCTCGGCGATGCCGGTGATGAACTCGTTATTCTCCTCGAAGGCCGGTGAGGTCCACTTGCCGGCCCACGAGGGCATTTCCTCGCCGGGCTTGGCCGCCAGCACACACAGGCCCTTGCCGGCCTCGAAGGATGGGCACACCCCGCCGTGTCCGACAATCGGGTGAACCTCCATGTCCAGATCGTCGGCGATGTCCATCACCGGCCCGAGCAGTTCTCGCGACGCGGGCCCCAGCAGGTTGCTGTCGAACACGGGTGTCCCGCCGCTGAGCACGAACGGAATGTACATCTCGACACCCGCGTCGCGCAGCTTGCCGAGCCACGCGCGGATGTCCTCGGCGCCGTCTTTGCCTTCAGGGAATTCGGAGGCCGGATGCCCCCACACGGCGAGTCTCATGATGATTCTCCTCTTGTTGTGGCTCGTGTGACCTACTGTAGTGCGCGACTTCGCTCACTCACGGCCTACTGCCACGACACCCGCGGGCCCCCGATATCTTCGGCCACCGCGCCCAGGAAGGTGACGCTCCCCGGCAGTGTCTGGATGTAGGAGGCCGGGACCTGCGGCGTCACCGGACCGTGTGTAGCCAGTCGACCGATGAAGCGCTGCCAGCTCATGCCCCCGCCCATATAGGCGTCACACCAGAAGCTCCGGTAGCCCGCGGAGAGAAACAGGTTCGGCCCGATCGTGTATGCACAGGGGGGGATCGACGTCCAGTCCCCGCCGGCGCGTAGCGAGTTGTGCAGAAGCGTCATCGGGTGCAGGCGGACGTGCTCGGCGTGGGCCGCCCGCCACCTCGGCTCCTCGCCCCCGAACTCCGCCCACAGGTGCGGGTCCCAGAAGGCGAAATGCCCCGACCAGCCGATGCCGCCGTAGATGACCTCCGGCCCCGCACCGTCGGAGACCTCCATCACCATCTCATCATAGTGCCTGATGGTGTCCGGGCCGGGGAAGTGCACCTGCCCGGCCGGCGGCCGCAGCGTTTCCTCGATCTGCGAGAAGAAGCGTTCATGAGCGATGTTCTCGAACGACCATGCCGACTGCTTGTCGATGGTGCTCCCATCCTCGTAGGCATACTCATCCATGAAGAACAGGTGGACGTGATCCATCGCCATGCGGGCGGCATTGATCCGTTCGGCCAGCGGAGCATACTGCCCGACCGGGCCGACGGGGAAGATGGCGACGAAGCGCCGCGACTGCTCTCTGGCGGTGGCAATGCGGGCGAACATGTCCGCCGCCATCGCCTCGTACAGGTCGGCGGGCTGCTCGATCACCGCGATCTCGAAGTCCGGGTGATGGTGCGGCTCGCGCCGGATGATCTCCTGCTTGCGAATGCTCCGCGCATAGTCACAGGCGTCCCTGTCAAGAGACGGAAAGAAGTCTATCAGGTCCCTGCCCAGCGGCATATCGTGCTCTCCTTCATGCGTCCCCGGGGCAGCGGGGGATCAACCCACAGGGAAGAACTGAGCCAGTTGCTGGATGGGAGCAGTCCGGTTAAAGCGNNCAGCGCGAAGGGCTCGGCATACACGACGCCGCATGCGGCCCCCCATGAACGCGCTGCCGCCTCGACCTGGGCGAAGATGTCGGTGCCGTGGTGCTCTCTGAGGTACTGATGCTGGCTGCGATGGCACTGCAGCGCCTCCATCTTCAGCGCAAATGTCGCCCCGATGTCAACATAGAGTGAGGGCACAAACGGCGTACCGGGCATCGGTGCGAAATGGAGCGCCGGCGGAATGCCGTCAATGGCATCGTACTCGCTCCGGATGGCCGGATTACCCGCGTTGATCGAGGCGTTCAGCGCCACCTCGGCGGTATGCCGATGGTGCTGGTGGTAGTCATCGAGCGGCGCGACCATCATCAGGTCGGGGGCCACGCGCCGCACCAGGTTACGGAAATCCATCTCCATCGCCTGGTAGTGCTCGTGGTAATGCTCCATGAAGCTGTCGTCACCGTAGTCAAGCCACTCGAGCGAGACCCCCAGCATCTCGCAGACATCCTGCATCTCCGCGTGTCGGGTGGCTGCACGGGTGGTGGCATCGGCGCCCGCCAGCCCACCCATATTGCCGTTGCAGGCCACGGCGAGGGTCACCTCGATACCGGCGCGCGCCTGGAGCGCAAGCGTGCCCGAGAGCATACATTCATCATCCGGATGTGCGACAACGGCCAGTACGCGCGGCATCGGGTCACCTCCGGCTACGGGAATGGGAGGGTTTTCGACCCTTCCGTGCGTGGACCTGCTTGCGGAGCGGAACTTGACGCTGAGTCCCGCAAACGACTGGGGTCAGGTCTTG
>DPJP01000278.1:6071-6293 GCA_003542955.1 Armatimonadota bacterium | reverse complement strand
ATTTTCAAGACCTGACCCCAGAGATCCCGCTGACATCCACTTCGCGCGATGCTCTGCCAATGAAGCCCACTCGCACAGGGGCTTATCGCAGCGAACCCCGGCCTGCCTATTGCCGGTCAACTGCGCCAGGCGCCCGAAGCCCACGACCCCCGATGTCGGTGTTGAGACCAATACTAGCCCGTAACAGCCCGTAGAACAGTTGGGGTCAGGTCTTGAAAATTC
>DPJP01000278.1:0-5998 GCA_003542955.1 Armatimonadota bacterium | reverse complement strand
GTCTCCAAGCAGCGCGTCGTGTTGAGGCTCTCAGGGGACGACTGTATGGCTATCGGCCCGCGACCTCTCGCCGGCCGGTGATGTGCCCGCATTGGCTGTCAGTCTGCTCCGCTTGCGCCTCTGCCCCGCAAGCCGGGTGCCCGTCAGCGCAGACTGAGTGCGGACAGGTGCAGGTTCCCTCCCACGCGACAATGTAGTCGCGCTCCTCCCCGCCACCGAGGTCCTGCGATGCGGCGGACAGATCGGCCCTCTGGCCCGCCACGGCGTACCTGCTGAGACCGAGCGCGATAATCGTCAGGTACAGCACTGCCAGCGCGAACCGGCACGTGCGCTCGGACTTGCTTGTATTCATGCGCCCCTCGCTCCCACTTCTGGCCGATATGCAACGGCGCTCTGATCGCAGCGGGGCCCGTGCTCAGTGCCGGCTTTCCCTGCTTGCGCGAACTATACGTCGGCGCAAGATCAGGAAAACTTTAGATGGATATTCCATCCCGGAGACAGGGGTAGGGGATGAGGGACGAGGGGTGAGGCAACGGCGGACGGCGGGCCATTCTCGGGGACGGGCCTCATCCCGCTGCCGCGGGACCGGTAGCAGGGGAGGGGCCTCACGACGGGGNNACATCCCACGCCCCACATCCCAGAACTGGACGCCCGCGACAATGCTCTGTCGCGGGCGCGGGTAGTTATTCGGGTTCGTGCACAGGACACTCTACTTGCCGAGGACTTCCTTGATGTTGCGCAGCACCTTCTCCGGAGAAGGGATGTTCTCTTCCTCGAGCGGGGCGGCCATCGGCGGCGGGACATCATACGCAGCGACGATCCGCACGGGTCGCTTGAGCGCCTCGAAACACGCCTCCTGCACCTTGAAGGCGATATGCTCGCCGAAGCAGCCGGTCGCCGGCGCCTGCTGAACGATCAGTAGATGGCCGGTCTTGCGCACGGAATCGGCGATCATCTTCTCATCCAGCGGGATGAGCGTGCGCGGGTCGATTAGCTCGACGCTGATGCCCTGCTCCTCCGCCATCGCGGCGGCCTCCTCGGCAACCAGCCGCATGTGCGAGTAGGCCACCACGGTGATGTCGGAGCCCTCGCGCCAGATCTTCCCCTCACCCAGCGGGATCGTGTACTCCTCCTCGGGCACTGCGTCCTTGGAGGTATACACATGCTGGTGCTCGATGAAGATCACCGGGTTATCGTCACGGATAGCGCTCTTGAGCAGGCCCTTGAGGTCATAGCCCGAGGAGGGGGCGACGACCTTCAGGCCGGGGAACATCGTGACAACGGCCTCGAGGCTCTGCGAGTGCTGCCCGGCGTAGCCCTTGCCGCCACCGACGCTGGTGCGGATGACCATCGGCAGTGTCGCCTTGCCGCCGAACATGTAGCGGTTCTTGGCGGCCTGGTTGCCGATCTGGTCCATCGCCATCAGCACAAAGTCGATATACATGATCTCGGCGACGGGGCGCAGCCCGGCCATCGAGGCCCCCGCGGCGGTGCCGCAGATTGCTGCCTCCGAAATCGCGGTGTTGAAGACGCGCTGGCGGCCGAACAGATCAATCAGCCCACGCGTGGCGCCGAAGGCCCCGCCGTAGTCGGCCACATCCTCCCCGTAGACCACCACGCGCCGGTCGCGCAGCATCTCCTCCATCAGCGCCTCCGCCACCGCGTGGCGGACGAGAATGCGGCCCTGACCGTCGCGGCGGGCCTTGCTCGGTTCGGAGAGCAGCTCGCCCTCGGGCGTCTTCCACTCATCGCCGATGTTCTCCGAGGTGCTGTCTGCCAGCAGACCCTCATAGATGGTGGATGGGTCCGGGTCGGTGCCGGCCGCGGCTGCCACGGCGGCTTGCTCTATGCGCGCCTGCGCGGCTGCCTGCCGTTGTTCAACTCCGGCCTGATCCAATACGCCCGCGGCGATGAGCGCCTCGGGGAAGGTCTTCAGCGGGTCCACATCCATCCACGCGCACTCCTCGGTATCACTGCGATATGCCTCGCAGTTGTCCGAGAGTGAATGGCCCTTGAAGCGATAGGTGAGACACTCGAGCAGCACCGGCCCCTCGCCATTGCGGCACTTCTCCGCCGCGCGCCTGACTGCGTCGCGCACCGCCAGCGGGTCCATGCCGTTGACAACCTCCGCATGCATGTTGACATCGTTGTAGCCTGCCCCGCGGCGGGCCAGGCGCAACGTGCCGGTGACCTCTCCGACCTGTTGCCCGGTCATGCCGTACTGATTGTTCTCGATCAGATAGATGACGGGGCAGCCGTCCTCGAATTGCGCCATCGTGGCGAAGTTGTATGCCTCATGGGCGATGCCGTTGTTGGTCGCGCCGTCGCCGACCAGCGAGAGGCAGACCTTGCCATCCTTGAGCTTGGAGGCTGCCATCGCCGCGCCGGCAGCCATCGCATAAGAGCCTCCGACAATTGCGTTTGCGCCCAGGTGGCCGAAGTGGAAGTCGGCGATATGCATTCCGCCGCCACGGCCGCGGCAGTAGCCCTCCTCCTTGCCGAACAACTCGGCGAAGGTGCGGAACAGGTGCTCCTGCATCGCGGCGGTGTGGATGCTCTCGCGGCTCGCTTCATCAATCTCGTACTTGCTTGCGCTGTCGCCCAGGAAGCCGAGCAGTTGCTCCGTCGACGCCGTCTCGAGCGCCAGGGCGACCTTCGCAATCGAGTGGCCGTGGCCGCGGTGGGTCGAGGTGATGTAGTCATCGGGATTGATGGCCGCCATCGCGCCGACTGCGATGGCCTCCTGGCCGATTGACAGGTGCGTCGCGCCGATGAAGCGGAAGTCCGGAATCGGCTTGTAGCGGCCGCTCTTGAGCTGAACGATCGTCTCCTCGAACAGCCGCACATGCAGCATGTGGTCATAGAGCGTGATCGCGTCGGCGGCGGTCAGCCCGGCTGCGAGTTCGCTCTCGAGGTCTCTATCGAAGACGAATTGTGGAATGGGCGGGATCTCGATCGTCCCTCGCTGAAAGCTGGGGAGGACATCGAAGTCTTTGGGCATGGCTGTTACCTTCTTATGTGTGTTTGCGCGTGCGGGGCGCGCACGCAGAAATATGGACCGGCGCGCTGCGGCGGCGCCGGCCCGAGCATGCTGGGAACGCAGAGCCGTGGGTCCGACTGCGCCAATTATGCCATATCGCGGGTGGTTTGTCTAATGGCGCTCTCTCGCTTTGGCAGGGAGACCGCCCCGGCGGACCCAGTGGGGCGAGCTGCCGGGCGCAGACGGCCCGCTGTGGCTAGTTGCGCGTGAAGTGCACCGGGTTGTCGTACAGCTGCCTGGGATTGTACGCCTTCACATGACCATCCATGAACAGGAAGTTCGCCATGCCGTTGTGGCGAGTCGCCACGAAACCGACACTGCCGTCCGCGCATGTTGAGCCGCCCGAGAGGTTGAGCCCGCAGACGGGGATGTGCGTCCGGAACCCCGTCGCATCCACAACAATGCATGTCTCGGCCGGGTGGTTGTACTGGCCCATGGACTGCCCGAAGTGGGCGCAGTAGATGCCGTACCCCGTGGTCACCTGCTGTACGGGGTCGTACCCGCCGGACATGACCCGGTTGCGCTCGCTGGGGCAGATGAACAACTGCGTGTTCTTGATATACGGTGCTACGGCATCCGTCCACAGCGGGCGCTGATCCTCCCCGCCGTGCGCCCGCAAATGCATCTCATCATAGTCCTGAGCGTACATGTGCCATGCCAGACCTATCTGCTTCAGATTACTCTGGCAACTCGACTGCCGGGCCTTCTCTCGCGCCCTGGCGAAGACGGGGAACAGTATGGCTGCCAGGATCGCGATGATGGCGATGACCACGAGCAGCTCAATCAGGGTGAAGCCTCTGTCTCTCCGCATGATAGATGACCCCCATCCGTCCTTGAGTTCTCTACGATACGTAGCGCGGCACTGCACGTAGAACCCTATTCGTGGTGCACTACGATACATCCTGCTTCATTCGTGTAGAGCACACATGGGCGTGCCGTCATTGCCCATCTGGCAATCCGCCTGCGGCAGGACTCCTCGCCCCCGCCCGCGAACACTGCCCCGTAACACCCCCATGCGGCAACAGGCCGTGCCGCTGCCGCGTGGCATAGCGCCGGAAGGAGCGGTTCCATGTTCAACGGTGGCTTCCAGTTTGGTCTCGGCGGGGTTCCATTCCTCGCCGACGCGAGGACCCGCTCGATAACAGCGGAGAACCCCGACGGCGCAAAGGGCGGCGGAGCGAAGGCCATCCCGGAGGGCGGGGCCGCGGCGATGCTCGGGGAGGGCTGGAAGGTCAAGGCACACATCGGCCTGCCGGCAGGCGAGACCACAACGCTCGCCGATATCAGCGGTTCGGGCGTCATCCAGCATATCTGGTGCACCGTCCGCGAGACCGCCTACCGCGACTGCATCCTGCGCATGTACTGGGATGGAGAAGAGACGCCGTCGGTCGAAGTCCCGCTGGGCGACTTCTTCTGCTGCGGGCATTCGTTGCGCACGAAGGTCAACTCGCTGCCGATCTCGGTCAACCCCAGCGGCGGGTTCAACTGCTACTGGCCGATGCCGTTCCGAGCGGGAGCCAGGATCACCATCGAGAACCAGAGATGGGAGGATATCGGCGGCTTCTACTACCAGATTACATACGCCGAGACCGATGTCGCCGCCGATGCGGCCTACCTGCACGCGCAATGGCGCCGAGCCATGGGAACTCGCGAGCTGCCCGAGCACGTTATTCTTGATAACGTGCATGGGAAGGGCCAGTACGTGGGTACCTATCTTGCCTGGGTGCAGTTCTCCGACGGCTGGTGGGGCGAGGGCGAGGTCAAGTTCTACATCGACGGCGATGGGCAGTACCCGACCATCTGCGGCACCGGCACGGAGGACTACTTCGGGGGAGCCTGGTGCTTTGGCGATACCTTCTCAACACCCTTCCTGGGGTACCCGCTGTGGCAGAAGGAGGAGGGGAAGGTCCCCAAGCACGGGCTGTACCGCTGGCATATCATGGACCCGATCAGGTTCGACGAGAACCTGCGGGTGACCATCCAGGAACTCGGCTGGTGGCCGAACGGCTGCTACGAGCCGCTGACTGATGACATCAGTTCAGTGGGCTACTGGTACCAGATCGAGCCGCATGCGGCGTTCCCGCAAATGCCGCCGTTGCACCTGCGCTGGAGTCGGTGAGGACACCGCCACGGCATTGTTGCATCTGGTGTGTCGACAGTCGTCTCGGCCGGGAGTACAATGTGGAGGCAAGGGGACCAGAGCAACCGGCCCCTCAATGCATAGTGATGGAGGGTACTCATGCACCGCTCGCATCGAATGGGCTTCACTCTCATTGAGCTGCTGGTCGTCATCGCCATCATCGCAATCCTGGCAGCAATTCTGTTCCCCGTCTTCGCCCGGGCCAGGGAATCCGCTCGGGCCACAACATGTATCTCGAACCTCAAGCAACTCGGCCTGGCCTGTCACATGTATGCATCCGACTACGACGAGTTCTTTCCGTGTGACAACCACGCGTCCAACCCGCATATCCGCCTGGTCAGGCAGCTCGACCCATACGTGAAGAACCGCGGCATCTTCTACTGCCCCTCCGCCGTCAAGTACGGCTTCAGCGCGTTGCTGCCGACGGAGGCCAACTGGGCGGCGGGCAACATTGGCTACTACATCTTCTCCTTCGACGGGTTGCCCGGCAGCGTCACTCCCGGTCAGCCGAACCAACAAACCTGGATCGACTGGCAGTTCATCCGCCAGCGGGTTTGGGGCAACTACACGCGCATCCTGACCGAGCAGGACCCGACCGACTACTGGCTGATGTCGGACTTCTTCAGCCAGCCGACGGGGATTATGATTCACGAGAGCGGCATCGCCTCGATGAATGTCGTGTTCCTCGACGGTCACGTCAAGAAGATCACGCAGCCGGCGGTTGCCGCGTTCAAGTAGCTGCCCGCCACGCTGGGTGTGTGTGAACCGACGGCCTCCCGCCCAGCGGGGGGCCGTCGTGGTCTGCAGTTGCGCGTCTC
>DPJP01000277.1 GCA_003542955.1 Armatimonadota bacterium | reverse complement strand
TGCTGCGGCGCGGGGCGATGTCGGGCCGCGATGTCACCATGCGGCTCGAGCGTGAGTTCTCCGACTGGCATGGCATGAAGTATGCGCTTGGCCTCTCGAGCGGCACCGCGGCCCTGCAGTCGGCGATGTGGGCATGCGGCGTCCGCGTGGGGGATGAGATCATCGCCCCCAGCCTGACCTACTGGGCCTCCGCGCTGCCGGTCTTCAGCCTGCAGGGCACGGTCGTGTTTGCCGATGTGGACCCGGACACGCTGACAATCGACCCGAGTGACATCGAGCACCGCATCACCGAGCGGACGAAAGCCATCGTGCCGGTTCATCTGGGTGGCTACCCGTGCGACATGGACCCGATCATGGAGATTGCCAGGCGCCACGGGGTGAAAGTGATCGAGGATGTGTCACACGCGCATGGGGCGCTCTACAAGGGGCGGGTGCTCGGCGCCATCGGCGATGTGTCGTGCTTCTCGGTCATGTCGGGGAAGGCGCTCGCCACCGGCGAGGGTGGGATGCTGATGACCAATGACCGCTCGATCTGGGAGAGGGCCATCGCCTGGGGCCACTACGAGCGGACGCAGGCGACCATCTGGACGGGAGAGCTCGAGGAGCAGTTCATCACAGACCCAGACCTCAAGCCCTATGCCGGCCTGCCCTGGGGCGGCTACAAGTATCGCATGCACCAGTTGACCTCGGCGGTCGGGCGGGTGCAACTGAAGCACTACAGGGAGCGGATGGGGGAGATACTCAGGGCGATGAACCTGTTCTGGGACCTGCTCGAAGGCGTGCCGGGCATCCAGGCACACCGGCCGGCAAAGGACTCGGGCTCGACGATGGGCGGCTGGTATGCTCCGNNCTCCGCGGGGCATCTACAGGGCCGAGGAGCTGGGTGGGCTCCCGATAGCGCGCTTTGCCGAAGCGGTGCGGGCCGAGGGCGGCGTCTGCGCGGTCCGTAATCGGGCCGGCCTGCACGAGCACCCGATCTTCAACAACGCGGACATCTACGGCCACGGGAAGCCAACACGCATTGCCAACTCAGACCGTGACCTGCGGCAGCCGCACGGCAGTCTGCCCGTCACCGAGGCAGAAATCGAACGCGTGTACTCGATCCCGTGGTTCAAGCACTATCGGCCGGAGATCATCGGGCAGCATGCGGCAGCATACCGGAAGGTCGCGGAGAACGCGGAGCAGCTGCTGTAGGCGTCGGCCGGGCGTAACGCAGACATGCCGAAACGGTGGGGCCCGCGTGGGCCCCACCGCTCTGTTTTCGGCTGGAGGTCAGTCGGTGTAGAAGACGCCCGTGGAGGTGATGTTGTAGAGACTCCTGGGCCACTGGATGCTGGGGTCCTGGGTCACAGGGATGATCGTGTGCCCGGACTCGTTGCCGGCGGCGTCTACCGTGAAGACATGGATCTCATACCGCTGCGGGCCGATGGTGCCAAAGTAGACCCTCGGGGTTGAGACGAGCAGCGAGAAGGTGCCGTCAGGGTTGACCCTGTGGCGATGGCCGGGGATGAGCCTGTAATAGGGCAGCCCGGTCCTCTGGTCGAAGACGTCGGTTACGATGCACACGACGGAGCCGTGTGGGGCTTTCCCCACGATCAGTGTGCTGGGGCCGACCAGTTCGCCGGCCATCGGGCGCGTGACGATGGGCGCTTCGCCCGGGGCGGGGACGCGGTCGGCCGCGGCGGAGGGCTGAGCCCAGCACGCCCCGCCGGCGATGACCGCGACCACGCAGGCGGTGAGGATGACATGCCTTGTTCTCATTGTTCTGCGCTCCCTCTGTTGTTGGTACGCTGCTGAGTGCGGCATTCCCCTTCGCCCGCGATTGGTGCGTACCCCCGCGGGCGTGCCTTGCGCCCTGTTGTACGGCCCGCTACGGGGCCTGATCGACCGTCACAATCGCGTGCTGCGACTCGAAGCCGTCGGCGCGCGCGGTGAAGACGTGTATCTCGTATCGCAACGGGATCTTCGTCCCAAAAGAGACCTTGGGTGTCGAAACCAGCAACGAGAAGGTGCCGTCCGCCTCCGGCCGGTGACGGATGCCCGGCACCATCTTCAGGAATTTCCCCGTTGCCTGGTCATACACCTCCGTCTGAATGATGACGAGTGCCTGCGGGTTCGCGCGCCCCTCGACCCTCGTGGCCGGGCCGACCAGCGCCCCGTTCTGCGGGCTCGTGATGATCGGCACATCGCCGTATGCCGAAAACTGCCCGGTCGCCGCTCCGCTGAGTGCCTGCGTGAGTTGCCCACCGTCGGCGGCGGCGAAATACGACCCACCGCCGATGGACGCCATGTCCTGCAGGTACTTCTCCGCCTCGGAGCCCGGCGACAGGTCAAAGCCGACGGCGCTGATGCTCAGCTTCATCGAGCTATTCGCCACCGCCTGCTGAGCTTCCTTCAGCGCATCCTCGATTGTCTCACCTGGAGTCGACAGGTCCACGGTCTCGGCGCGGCACACAGCCGCCGAGAGCGCAATCGCCGACACGACAAGTAGCCTCGCAATGTATCCGTTCATTCCTTCTGTCCACCTCCGGACAGTTGGTCTCGCAGCTCGCACAATCATGGTCTCATCCTGATGCTCGACTACCGATTGCCCTGCATCTGTGCCTCGTGAACCTGCCTGAATACCTGCTGCAGGCTGGCCGCGGCCTCCTCCTGCCGTATGCCACCGCGCTCGGGGCAGTTGTCCTGGCCGTCGCAGAGCACGATGAGCCGCCCGACCCTGCCCTGGCCACGGGTCGTCAGGTAAGTAATCGCCTTGTTGCGGGCGTAGGTGAGCGGCGTGTCGCCGCCTGCGCCCAACGTGTCGACGGCAGCGATGAGTTCCTGTGGGTCCATGGTGAAGCCGCAGTGCTCGCGAATCGTGCATGAGCTGAACCCAAGCAGCGCCCATTCCGTCTTGCCGTCGCTGCCCTGTGCCACCGCCTGGCGAACCGCGTTCTGGGCGTCGACGATCTTGCTGCCGCCCATGCTGCCGCTGCAGTCGACGNNAGACCGACAGCTCCGGCCCTCCGCCAAGCTTGCCCTGCCACTCGGCTTCCACGGTGATGCTCTCATCGGGCCAGCCGTAGAGGCGCCCGGACTGCCGGTCCGCGAATGCGAAGCGCAACTTCACGTCGTATGGGCCTGGCGTCGTGGCATCGAACGGTATCTTGATGAAGCATTGACCGGCTTTGCCCTTGTTCCAGCTCTCCCACTCGCTGATGACGCCCGTGCTCTCTCCGCCAATGCCGGGGGTGGTGAGCACAATCGGCGCCCATTTCCCACCGGCGGGCCAGTTGGCTATCTCCTTGCCGTCCTTGTCCTTGACCTCAAGGTAGGCCAGCATTGAGCGGATCTCTGGATTGCCCGGCCAGGCGGAGGAGGTGTCGAAGCTGCTGCCGATGGTGCCACCGGTGTCGAGGTTGCGGTCGAAGACCCTGAAACCCGTCGGGTTGCTCACCCATGCGTTGAAATGGTCCAGCGACATCGACACGGCGGTGGGGATGACGCGGTCCCACTTCTGGCACCAGAGCTTGTACAGGCGCAGGTCCTCGATGGTATACGTGATCTTGAGGTGGGCCTGGGTCTCCCCGGCGGCGCGGTCCGGGGGCTCCAGCTCCACGTCGTCAATCGTGAGCGGGTCTATCAGCTTCTCGTACTCGTCACCGGTGGGCGGGTAGCCTTTGAAGACGAGGCTGAAGACAGGTCCGGTCCAGGCGGTGTTGCCGCTGTGAACGTTGACGAGGAACTGCGTGGCCGAACTCATGAGCCCGGCAGACTTGAGCAGGTCCTGCTGGAAGGAATACTGGTGTATGAGTGTGTAATTCGGGTCGTATATCGACTTCTCGGGGAAGGTCTCGTGGAATGCCGAGGTGATCAGGAACACCGGCACCGCGAGTGCGCTGACCACGTAGCGGTCCGGGTTGCTCACCTTCCGGAGGACGTGCTCGCACTCGACGGACTCGAGATGCTTGTGGCGCACCTGGAAGTCATGGCCGGCCGAGTAGTAGCCGCCGAACTCGTTGACCAGCGCGTGGACCTTGCAGTCTGTGCAGTAGTGGGTGAGCCAGCCGAGAGCGAAGGCGATCCCGGCATCGCGCTGCGCGGGGTCCGGGAGCTTCTGCGCCTCGTTGAGCATGTTCATGATCAGCAGCCCGGTGCGGTCGTAGTGGGCCTCAGCGCCGGGGTGGCTGATCTCGAAGAACTCCGCAACGAGGTAGGTTGTGAGAGCGATGTCCGGCCCGGTCGCGCCGGCCAGGTAGGCATCCAGGTTGTTGGTGCAGATGGTGCGAACCGGCTCAGGCGCACTCGCAAGCGCCTGCAGCGCCACATACTGGTGAGCGATTGCCTGGCTGGCAAGTGCGCATGGCGCCACGGCCAGGGCAACAGCTATCGCGACTGCTGGTCTCCAGATGCTGCTCATGCTCAGGCCCCCAATCCTCCACACGCGTCGAATGCCTGGCGGACGGCTCACGGCTGCCCACCAATGTTGTGTGATGTGATGATCGTTCGCAGGCCCGCGGCGGCCTCCGAGCGTCCCCCGCCCTGCCGCTCGCTGCAGTTGTTCTCACCGTCGCAGAGCACCACGAGCCTGCCGCGCGGGGCGCGCCCGTTCTTCACCAGGTACGCCGTCGCCTTGTAGATCGAGTAGGTCAACGGGGTGCCGCCATCGGCCGACAGCGACTGCGCGGCCTGCTGGACCTCCGCCGCGTTCGTTGTAAACGGCACGACCTGCCAGCAGGTGCAGTTGCCACCAAAGCCCAGCAGCGCCCACTCGGTCTTGCCGTCATTGGTCTGGCTGACGCTGTTGATGACCGCCTGTCTCGCGTTCTCGATCTTACTGCCGCTCATGCTGCCGCTGCAGTCGACGAGGAAGAGGATCGACAACTCGACCGGGCCGCCGGTCGTCGGCACAGTCGGTGTGATCGGGATTGTGACGGTCGTCGGGGTCGTCGGCGTGGTGGGCGTAGTCGGTGCGGCTGGCAGTTGCGCCCATCCCGCCTGCTGCTTCGCGACCTCCTCGGTGAGTGACTGCTGGGCGACGGCAATCTGCTGGTTGAGCAGCTGGATCATCTCGGCGGGGGAGAGCTGGGCACTGGAAGAGCTGCGGGCAAGGTCGATGATCTTCGAGACAGCCGTGGCGACGGCGTCGCTCGCCGCGGAGGCGCCATGCGTGATGAAGCCCGTGCAGTAGTCGGTAATGATGCCCAACAGCCCGCCTGAGATGCCCTTGACGGCGATCTCGATCTTCTTGAGTTCGAGCGTGGCGATGATCTGGCCAAGGCTCTCGACGGCGTTGGCCTGCATGTTGATCTGGTCGATCTGGGCCGGGGTCAACGTGTTGGCGTTCTGGTTGATGAAGTTGGTCTTGGCCTCGAGGAAGTCATAGACTTCCTGCGGCGTCTTCTTCTCCATCATCTGCTCCTGCCATCTGTCCCAGCCGTTGACATGGCGCCAGTATTCGCCGATCTCCTTGTTCAATTGTGCGCCCCATTCGGCAGGGCGCTGCTTGAGATTGCCCACGAAGGCGCTGTACTGATCCTGCATCTGGCGGCGCTGCTCGGGGGTCATCTTGTTCCAGAGGTACGTCTTCTGCTCTTGCGTCAGTTCGCGCAGGTAGCGCTCCTGTCCGCCCCACTGCACGAGCAGGCTGCTGTCATAGCCACCGATCCACCACCCGTACGGGCGGAACTGGATATCGTCACTGAGCATCCACGGCTCGATGCCCTGGGCGCACACGACACCCGCGGATACCAGCGAGATGAGGACAACCATCAATAGAGGCACTGCCCACCGCAACACAACCACCCCTTTCAGGCGTGGCACATCATCCGGAAGACGCCCTGCTACTACATCAGGANNCCGACCCGATGTGTCGAGTCCTGCCGCCCGGCTGTCGTTGGCCGCGCCTGCTACGTGCGTGCCAGGACTGACTGGTAGACCGCGCGTGTGAGCTCAGCCGTCCGCCGCCAGGAGAACTGCGCTGCTCGGGCGAGGCCGGCATCTCGCAGCCGTGCGCGCAGGCCACCGTCTGCGGCCAGCGCCGCTATGCCTGTGGCGATGGCACCTTCATCGGTCGGGTCGACGAGCAACGCCGCATCGCCGGCCACCTCCGGCAGCGACGAGGTGTTTGATGCCAACACGGGCGTACCCATCGCCATCGCCTCGAGCACCGGCAGGCCGAAACCCTCCATGAGCGTGGGGAAGAGGAACGCGTCGGCTGCGGCGTAGAGCGCCGGGAGGTCGGAGTCGTCGACATACCCCACGCGCAGTGCGTGGCCCGCCGCTTCTGCGCTCCGCAGCTCCCGCATTTCGTCCTCACACCGCCACCCTGCCTGCCCCACAACGACAAGCCGGTGCGCGAACCCCGTTTCGGTGCGCGCCCGTGCGAACGCCCGCAGCAGGCGCGCAACGTTCTTGCGGGGCTGGAGATTGCCCACGTAGAGCATGTAGGGCAGCGTAATGGCAAGCCTCCTCAAGCAATCCCGCACCGCATCATCGTGAGGGGGTCGGGAGAACTCCGACGGCGCTGCATAGGGGGTGACGTGGAGCTTCGACGGCGGACAGCCGTAGGCGCGCCGGATGTCTGCCGCGGTGGCCGCCGACGGCGTCAGCACTGCGTGCGCGCGCCTGACCGAGCCCGGGATGAAGGTGTTCATCACCAGCCGATGACGCGGCGGAAACCACTCCGGGTGCAGGCGGAAGCTGATGTCGTGGATCGTGGTGATGAGCGGGCAGGGAGCAGCGAACGGGGTCATGTACTGCACGTGGAGGAGGTCGACCCGCGTCTCGGCGGCCAGCCGGGGCAGGGCCATGAGCGTCCAGAGGTAGCCGCCCGGCCGCTCGCGGATGGCGCACTCCGCGCCGGCCAACTCGCCCTGCAGCGCCTCGCCGGGGTCCCGATCCAGCATCACTACAACCTCGGGGGGCGTGGGGAGGCGGAGCAGCCCACGCACCAGGCCCCGCGCGTAGGTGCGGTCTCCCGTCTTGCGCCCCAGCAGCACGCGTCCGTCAATGCCTACTCGCATCAGCGTGCCTCCGGGGTGACGTCCTCGGCCCGGTACGGCCTCGGCTCGCGCCAGAGGATGTCAGGCGCGTGGGCAATGTGGAACCACAGCCGCCATCGGGCCAGCTCGTATCCGGTGCGTATGCGCTGCACACGCCCGGCCGTCAGGATGCGAGCGGGCGCCAGAATAAGGACCTTCACGAGGCTGTAGAGCGTCCGCACCAGCCAGAGCAGGGCCGTGGCAAGCCTGCCGTGCCGGAGGCGGAAGTAGGTGAACTCCGACATCGAGTTGCGCAGGCTGCGCCTGATCTCGGATACCAGCGAGGTCGAGGTCCCGACGCGGTGGATGCAGGTGGCGCCGTTGACGACGGCGCTCTGGTAGCCGGCGGCCCGCATGCGCTTCTGCCATTCCGCGTCATCGCACCACATGAAGATGCGCTCGTCCATCATCCCGGCCTTCACTACCGCATCCGCCCTGACGAGATTGCACGCCCCGAAGACGTAGTCGACGGGGTAGAACTCCCCAGGACGCTCGAATGCCGCCGTCCGGGCCAGCTCGATCCGGACGATCAGGCTCACAGGCAGCAGCCTGACCCACAGGCGCGGGAAGCTTCCGCAGGCAACCTGCGGACTGCCGTCGGGGTAGACCAGCCGCGGCGAAACACACCCAAGCTCGGGGTGAGTGTCCATCACGCGCACCAGTTCCGGCAGGCAGCCGTCAGTCAGCTCCGCATCGCTGTTGAGCATGAGGTAGTAGCGGGCCTCCGCCGCGCGCATGCCCTGGTTGCAGCCGACCGTATAGCCGAGGTTGTCATCGTTGGCGATCAGCGTGACATCCGGGAACTGCTCGCGCACCATGTCGGCACTGCCATCTGTCGAGGCATTGTCCACAACGATGACGCGGACGTTGAGCTCGCCCGGATGCGCCAGGCAGGAGGCAACGGCAGCGCGAAGGTCTTCCTTCGTGTTCCAGTTGACGATGACGATGGAGACATCGGTAGCCATGTGTCGCCTGTCCGTCGCGGGGGTCAGTTTCCCCGGCGCCGCAGCGGCATCTCGACCGACGAGCGGAGCGCTGCGGGGAGTTGTTCCGAGTAGGTGGTGGAGAAGGTCGTTCGGGCGCGTTCGCGGCCGGCCTCCGCCAGCTCTCGCCTCAGGCTCCGGTCGCTCCCCAGCCGCAGTATCGCCTCACGCAGGGCGGACACGTTCTCCTGCTCGAATACCAGCCCCGCTTCCCCAATGACCTCTGGGATCGCCCCCGATGAGGAGCCGATGACGGGCACGCCGCACAGCATCGCCTCCGGGAGCACCCGGCCATACTGCTCCTGCCACTGCGGAACAGGTCTCGACGGCAACACAAGCATGTCCATTGCGCACACGTATTCAGGCACCTCATCGCGCGTGACATGGTCGACATGCCTGACGCGCCCGGCCATCCCGCTCTCGGCGGCCCGAGCAAGCAGCGCGCCTTCCTCGCGGCCGCCGCCGACGAGCAGCAGCGCGTACTGGTCCGGCAGCTCGGCCACGGCATCTATGAGCAGGTCGATGCCCTTCTCCTGGACGAGGCGCCCGCAGAAGCCGACCACGATGCGATCCGCCAGTCCAAGCTCGGAACGCAGTTCTCTGGCACCGACAGGCCGGAACAGCTCTGCGTCGACCTGCGGGTACACGACATGGCAGCGGTCCCCGGGCACGCCCAGTCGCATGAGGCGATCCCGTGCCGTGCAGGTGGCGCAGATGGCGAAATCCAGATCGGAGAGGACCCGGCGTTCGGCCCTCCCTCTCAGCCACGAGAGCTTGCCGCGCCACTGCCTGTCGATATTCTCAAACACGAACGCGCCCAGCCGGGCCTCCGGCTGCAGTCGCTTTGCGGCTCCCAGCACCTGAGCTGCGGCCAGCTCGGAGGGCTCGCCCCAGTAGAGGACGCCGTCGGGCTCCGACAGGGCGATTGCCTCGGCCACCCCGGACAGAAAACGGCTGTAGGGGTACGGACGCGTTGGGAACACGGGGGCGGATCGCAGGCGGAAGGGGCTATCGAAGTCGACCGGGGCGCTGGCTATCCCGAAGTCTCCGCAGTCGCAGTAGCGTGCCACCAGCGCCGTCAGCTCGAAGCCGGCCGCGGCGATGGCCCTGCACTCAGTCATTGGCGCGCTGACGCTGGATAGTAGCAGTCTCATCGGGCGATGTACTCCGGTCTGCGGATTGCCGGTCCCGTCACGTTTCTTCGCCGTGATGGGCGATGTGTCCTCCGGCAGGGGACCGTGACCGCGGAGAGCGCATTCGTCGCAAAGGTCGAATGCCCCCGTGAGGCGAACGTGCCCCCAGCACAGGCTCGATCGCGGACTACTGGGGTGAGCGCCGTTGGCCACGAGTGGGCAGCCGACGCTATCGGTCGTCATACCGATCTACAACGAGGAACAATGCATCGACATGCTCTACGAGCGGCTGACGGCGGCGCTGGCCGATGTCGAGGGCGGCTATGAGATAGTCTTCGCCAACGACGGCAGCCATGACCGCTCCGAGGAGATGCTGCGGGAGCTGATCTCGCGCGACGAACGCCTGAGTCTGGTGAATCTCTCGCGCAATTTCGGCCACCAGCCGGCCATCTCGGCCGGGTTGGCACAGGCCGCGGGCCGCTGCGTCGTAATCATGGACGGTGACCTGCAGGACCCGCCGGAGGTCATCCCTGAGCTGCTGGCCAAGTGGCGCGAAGGCAACATGGTGGTGCTTGCGCACCGGCGCAGCAGGCGCGAGGGCGTTGTTCGGGCATGGTTGTACAGGATGTTCTATGCTCTCCTGGGGTCGGTCAGTGACTACCCGATTCCGCTGGATGCGGGGGTCTTCGGGCTCATCGACCGGCGCGTGGCGGACCAGTTGCGGAACCTGACGGAGCACAACCGGTTCCTGCCGGGCTTGCGGGCATGGGTGGGCTTCTCGCAGGCCGTGGTGCCGTACGACCGGGATGAACGCGCGGCGGGGCGGCCGAAGCAGAGCCTGATCCGGCTGACCAGGTACGCGCTCGATGCGGTTTTCAGCTTCAGCTACAAGCCGTTACGGCTCAGCCTGGCCGTGGGGCTGGCGATCAGCATCCCGTGCCTGGCCTACGCGACCATTCTGGTGGTGAAGCGGATTCTGGGTGTTGATGTGGTGAAAGGCTTCACAACGCCGACGGTCGCGATCCTGTTCCTGGGTGGGGTGCAGCTGATCAGCATCGGCATACTTGGCGAATACATCGGGCGGGTGTATGATGAGGTGAAGGCTCGGCCGCTGTACATCATCTCGGAGGTATTCCGCAAGAGCAACGCAACAGACGCCGCGGAGGGGGATGGCTAGCCGCCTCCGGCGTTTGACACCCGCAAGAGCGCTTTGCTATAATCGGCCGGCCCGGCGCCCGGAGGCGAGTCGCCCCGGACGACGGGCGTTGACGTATTCTGGGAGCCGGCCGCCGGCGAGGCCCCGCGGCGAATCTGGGGAGGCGCACGGACCGATGATGGACATCAAACAGATCCAGAAGATACTGCCTCACCGATACCCGTTCCTGCTCATCGACCGTATCGTCGAGTTTGAGCCGGGCGTACGGGTCGTGGCGATCAAGAACGTCACCTTCAACGAGCCGCAGTTCACCGGCCACTGGCCCGGCGACCCCGTCATGCCCGGCGTGCTGATCGTCGAGGCGATGGCGCAGAGCGCGGGTGTACTGCTGCTTGCGGAGGCGGACACGAAGGGCAAGAATGCGCTTTTCGCGGGCATCGACAACTTGAAGTTCCGCAGACGGGTGGTGCCCGGGGATCAACTGCGCTTCGAGGGGCGCATCGAGAAGCGCAAGCGGGACATCGGCAAGGCGCATGTGGTGGCAACCGTTGACGGCGAGTTGGTGGCGGAGGGCGACCTGATGTTCGCCCTGGTTCCGCGCGACGAGCCCGCCGCGGACGATACCCAGTGAGGGCTGAGGGCGCTACGATGAATATACATCCAACCGCGATTGTCGACAGTGGAGCGGACCTCGGCGCCGACGTCGAGATCAAGCCCTTCACGATTGTTGAAGCCGGGGTCGTCATCGGTGACGGTTGCTCGATCGGCCCCCAGGCCGTTATCCGCACCGGTACCATCATCGGCCCCAATACCCAGGTCCACACCGGAGCGGTCCTCGGCGAGCCGCCGCAGGACGCCAAGTACAAGGGAGAGCCGACACAACTGGTCATCGGCTCGGGCAACTCGATTCGCGAGTTCGTCACGATGCACAGGGCGACCGGTGACGAGGGGCAGACGGTCATCGGCGAGGGCAACATGCTGATGGCGTACTCGCATGTGGGGCACAACTGCCAGATTGGCGACCATACGTTGATCGCCAACAGCGTAGCGCTGGGTGGCCACGTTGTGCTCGAGGACTATGCCAACATCGGCGGGATGACCGGAGTGCACCAGTTTGTGACCGTCGGGACGATGTCGATGGTCGGGGGAATGTCGCGAGTGACCCGCGACGTGCCGCCGTTCACCACGGTAGTCGGCAACCCGACCGAGGTACGCGGGATCAACTGGCGCGGGCTGATGCGTCGCGGAGTGCCGGATGAGGACCGGGCCGAACTGAAGAAGGCGTTCCGGATACTCTACCGCTCCGAGCACAACATCTCGGACGCAATCGAGATCATCAAGCGCGATCTGCGGTCGACTCCGCAGATAGAATACCTGGCCGCCTTCCTGAAGCGGATCGACGAGGGCTATGCCGGACGGCAGAATAACCCCCACTAGGCTGCGTCCCTCCGTGGGTGAAAGATGATGGCATCGGCCCCGCGAATCGTTCTCATCACCGGTGAACCCTCCGGCGACCTGCACGCTTCACTGCTTGTCGAGGAACTCCTCAAGCGTGCAAACCTGCACGTGCAGGCGGTGGGGGGGCAGCGGCTCGCCGCCGCCGGTGCGGAGATCATCATCGACAGCGCGGACTGGGGCGCCATGGGCATTGTCGATGTGCTCAGACGCTCCCCGACCTACTGGCACGCGATGCGCAAGCTCGAGGCCTTCCTGGTCGAGGACCCGCCGGACCTGCTCATCCCGGTCAATCTCGGCGCCTTCAACCTGCGGCTCTTGAAGCGACTGGGCAGTGAGCGCCGCCCGAAGTGCCTCTACTACTTCCCGCCTGCGTCATGGGATCAGAACTTCCGTGACAGGTCAGACCTTTCGATCTACACCGACTGCGTGGCCACACCCTTTCCGTGGTCTGAGAAGCTGCTGCGCGACCAGGGGGTCAACGCGCACTTCGTCGGCCACCCCGTGATCGACCGCGTCGCTCCCGCGGCGGATGTCGGCGCGTTGCGACGCGAGCTGGGGGTGCCGGAGTACGCGACGTGTCTGGGGCTGCTGCCGGGCTCGCGGCTGGTTGAGCGACGACTGCTCGGCCCCCAGATGGTGCGCGCCGCGGCGATGTTGTGCAGGACAAGGCCCGATCTGCATGTGCTCTTCTCACCGCCGCCCTCGGCCGCCGGCGGCAATGACCGGGGCGTCGACCTGGGCATGCTCGAAGGGCGGGTCACTGTCGTCGAGGACAGCGTCAAGCTGATGCAGGCCGCCGACCTGATCGTGACGGCCTTCGGTACCGCCTCGCTCGAGGCGACGGCCGCTCTGTGTCCGATGATCGGCGTCTACCGCGGCACGGCGCTCATGTGGCTGCAGTTCCGCCTGATGAAGCTGAACACGACGATGTACGCGATGCCCAACATCATGGCCGGCAGGCGCATCGTTCCCGAGACGGTCGAGCCGGCGGAGACGGACGCCTCCGGGATCGCGGCGATGGCCCGAGAGCTGCTCGACGATCCAGATAGCAGGGCGCGGATGCGAGAGCGTCTCGCGGAGGTTCGCGAGCTGCTGGGGCCGCCAGGGGCCACGGAGCGGGCAGCCGAGCTCGTCATCGAGACGCTGGGCCGGTGGCGGACGGTCTCATGAGCCCGTCGCCCAACACGATGCGGATGGGAATGCTCGAATGCTCAGGAACTCGGCCCTCTGGAAGCTGACGCAGTTCGCTCGTCCGGTGCGCGGTGCACTGGCCATCGGGCTCGTCTACATGGGGCTGGCCGCCTGGCTCAACGCGCAGGCCATCGACTACACCCAGCAGGTATTCAAGCCGCTCTTTTCAAGCATCACGCCGGGAATGGCGGAGGCGGCCCGCGCCGTCGCACTCGGTGACCTCTTCCTGGCCGCGCGGAACCTGTTGCTGCTCATCATCGCGGCAGCCATCTCCGACGGCTGCGCCCTCTACTGCGGTGTCTGGGTCGGGCAGCGCGTGCTGTTTGACCTCCGATGCCACGTCTTCGACCATCTGCAGAGCCTGTCACTCAGCTACTTTGACCGCCATCGCGCCGGTGACCTCATCTCGCGGGTCAACAACGACACCGCCATCATCCAGGTGGCGATCGGTGAGCAACTCTCGCGCATCGTTGTGGCGCCGTTGACGGTGGCAGCCGTGACGGGATACATGTTCTACAAGTCCTGGAAGCTCACGCTGGCGATTGTTGTCGCCATACCGGTGATCACCGGGTTGATGGTCTACGTGGGCGGCTACATCAGGCGTTTCGGCCGGCGGGTGCAGGAGCGCCTCGCAGGTCTTACCTCCGTGGTCGAGCAGAACTTCCACGCGATTCGGGTGGTTAAGGTCTTCGGTCTGGAGAAGCAACTCAGCGAGCACTTCGCAGAGCAGAACCGGGGCGTGTTCCACAACCAGATGCGGATGGGGCTGATGCGTTCGCTGAGCAACCCGATGGTGCTGGTGTTCATCGGACTGGCGCTGTGCGCGGCGCTGGTGATGGGGGGGCACCTGCTGGCCGAGCCGGGAGGTATCCGCGAAGGCGCAAGCGGGCTGATGGCCTACATCTTCCTGCTGCAGTTCAACGGGGTCGAGATCGGTCGGGTTTCGCGGTTGCACCTGGTTGTACAGCAGGCGGAGGCGGCCGCAGTGAGGGTGTATGAGGTCCTCGACGAAATGCCCGCCATCGTCGAAGCGGAGGACGCCGTCGATCTGGATGATGTGCGCGGGGAGATCGAGTTCGACCACGTCGGCTTCTCCTACCACACCGGCGAGCCGGTTCTGGTGGATTTCCACCTGCGCGTAGCCCCCGGGGAGACCGTCGCGCTCGTCGGGCCCTCTGGGGCGGGCAAGTCGACAGTCGCCGGGCTGGTGCCGCGGCTGTACGACGTGCAGAGCGGCGCGGTGAAGATCGATGGGGTCGATGTGCGCAGGATCAGCAACCGCACCCTGAAGGGCATGATGGGCATTGTGCCGCAGGAGACGGCGCTGTTCGCAACTACGGTGGGGCAGAACATCGCCTACGGGAGGCCCGGTGCGACGCAGGAGGAAATCGAGGCGGCGGCGATTGCAGCGCGCGCGCACGACTTCATCGTGAATCTGCCTGAGCAGTACCAGACGCAGGTCGGCGAGCGGGGGGTTATGCTTTCGGGGGGGCAACGGCAGCGCATCGCGATCGCGCGGGCGCTGCTGCGGGCGCCGAAGATCGTGATTCTCGACGAGGCAACGTCATCTCTGGATAGTGAGACCGAGGCGGCAATTCATGCCGCGCTGGTGAGCCTGCTGGAGAGCCGCACCGCCGTCATCATTGCCCACCGCCTGAGCACGATTCGCAACGCGGACCGCATAGTTGTGCTGGAGCGGGGACAGATCGTGGAGCAGGGCACGCACGAGCAACTGATGGCGCAGGACGGCCTCTACAGACGGCTCTACGAGACGCGCGAACTGGTCCCGGACCCATCTACAGCAACCAGTTCGCAGCAGGTATAGAGGACCGGTGGCCACCGCAATGGAACAGCGCACCCCCAAACAGCCCTATCAACCAGTCTACACCTTCATCTACAACCTGCTGCTTGCACTGGTGTCGCCCTTCCTGCTGCTGTGGCTGGCCTACCGTCTGCTGGTGCGCGGGAAGTCGCAGGAGGGCTTGTGGGAGCGCCTCGGTGCCCTCCCGGCCGACGTGCTGGCGATGTGTCAATCCGGCGATCCGGTGGTATGGTTCCACGCGGCCTCGGTGGGTGAAGTCGCTGCCGCCGAACCGATCATCGCNNATCGCGGCCTTCACCTTGCGAGAGCCGCTCGCCCGCGTCGTGGTCAGCACGATTACGCCGACGGGTCGTCGACGGGCGGAGCAGCTTCGCTCGCGGCATGAAGTCGGCATCATCTTCTTCCCCTTTGACGTCCCCTTTGTGGTGCAGCGCGTGTTCTCGCAACTCAATCCATCCCTGTTCGTGATGGTGGAGACGGAGCTGTGGCCCAACGTGCTGGCCGAGGCGCATCGGCGAGGCGTGAAGGTCGCCATGGTGAATGCCCGACTGGCCGGGCGCTCGTGGAGCACCGGGCGCTATCTGAAGGCTCTCTACAGATGGATGCTGTCGGCGGTTGACGTGATCTGCGCGCAGTCGAAGGTCGATGCCGAACGCTTCGTGGCGCTTGGAGCCGACCCATCACGCGTCCGGCTCGCCGGCAACTCGAAATTCGACCAGAGCTACCCCGACGCAGGCGAGGCACGGGCGCACAAGTGGCGCACCGACTTCGGCTTCGGCCTCGATGCCCCACTCCTGTTGGCGGGGAGCACCCATGCCGATGAGGAGGAGCAGATACTGCAGGTCTACCAGCAGCTGCGCACGGAGTTTCTGGACCTGCACCTCATCATCGCCCCCAGGCACCCGGAGCGCGCCGATGAAATCGAGGCGCTCATCCGCCAGTACGGCTATGACGTGACCCGCCGCACGCGTGTTGTCGGCGGGGCAGAGAGTGAATCGGGTGTTGCGCAGTCGGCCGTTGCGCGGGTCGGGCTGCTTGACACGTTGGGCGAGCTGGCCTCGCTGTATAGCGCCGCGGATGTGGTGTTTGTGGGGGGAAGTCTGGCCAGGATCGGCGGCCACGATATCCTCCAACCCCTGGCACAGGGCAAGGCAGTCGTCTTCGGCCCCTACACGCACAAGTCCCGCGATACGACCGAACTGGCTCTGCGTGACGGCGTGGCCTACCAGGTGCGCAACGCCGAGGAGCTGCTCCTGAGGATGCACGAGATGCTCACCGACGGAGCGCTGCGTGAACGGCTGTCGCGTGAAGGCCCGGAGTGGATCCGCACCTACGCCGGGGCTTCGGAGCGGTGTGCGGATGAACTGGCGAAGCTTCTCGAGGGCGCGGCGCCGGAAGGTGGGGCATAGGGCATGCCGCATGGCAGGGCCGAGGGAGGGGTTCCGGCTCTGTGGCGGCGTGCCGTGAGCAGGCGTCGCGGCCCGGCTCTGTTGCTCCTGCCACTCCTGTGGCTGCTGTCAATCCCGTGGCTGATCGTGGTATGTCTGAGCCACTGGTTGTACCGCTCGGGCCTGCGGCGGGCTCACGGCGGAGCCCTGCCTGTGGTGAGCGTCGGCAACGTCAGTGTCGGGGGGACGGGCAAGACCACCACGTGTCTGTACCTCGCGCGCGAGTTGTCTGCGCGCGGCGTGACCGCGGGCATTGTGTTGCGGGGGTACAAGCGTCGCGGCGGCGGGGCGCTCCTGGTATCGGACGGGGAGGCGCTCCTGTGCGGGCCCGAGCAGGCAGGGGACGAGGCGTGGCTGCTGGCGGGGCAACTGCCCGGCTGCCCGGTTGCGGTCTGCAGGCGTCGCGAGATGGCGCTCGAACTGCTGGCCGCGCAGACGAATGCTCGTGTGGCCATCCTCGATGACGGCTACCAGTACTATCGGCTGGCACGTCAGATCGATCTCGTGCTGCTGGACGCCTTCACGCCGGAGGCGGCGGATCACGTGTTTCCCGCCGGCTTCCTGCGTGAGCCGTACGGCCACCTCAGTCGCGCCACCGACATCTGGATCACGCACGCCGATATCGCGGACCCGGCGCGAGTGGCGCGACTGCACGCTGTTGCGGCGCGCTACGCGGCACACGCGCGGCTCGCGGAGACGGCGCACCTGGCGGCGGGCCTGACGACGTGGGCCGGTCAGACGGTCGGGGCGAATGTGCTCGCGGGCAGGCCGGTCGTGGCCTTCGCGGGCATCGGGAACCCCGAGTCATTCTTCGACATGGTCGAGGCCCTCACGGCGCGGAATGTGACTCGGATCGAGTTCCCCGACCACCATCCGTACAGCCCTCGGGACTGGGAGACCATCTCGGGCGCAGCTCGCCGGACGGGCGCGGCGGTTCTCACCACACCCAAGGATGCGGTCAGGACGCCGCCGCCGCCGGGTGACATTGACGTGTATGTTCTGGCGCCGACGTTGAGCGTCGTCAGCGGTCTGGGTGCCGTCGAGGCGCTTCTGCAACGCGTGTGCGAGATTTCGGGGGAGGGCGGTTAGTGGCTGCGCAGCCGTACGGATTCAGCATTCGCGGGGTCAAGCACGTGCTCACGAGTTGGTTTGTGCGCGGGCTGGCCTGGATGGTGCGGCGCCTGCCGGGCAGGTGGATGCCGCGCCTCGCCACGCTGCTCTCACGGAGCATCATGTCGCTGCTGCCGCGCCGTCGGCGCATCGCCGAGAGCAACATCCGACTCGTCTTCGGCGATACGCTCGGGGACGCGCGCGTGGGTGAGATAGCAGACCGATGCGTACGCAATATCGCGCTGGGGCTGCTCGAGCTGCTCAGGCTGCCGGTGACGAGCCGGGACGAGCTGCGGCAGATGCTGCCGGTGGAGGGCCTCGAACATCTGAAGGCGGGGCTGGAACGTGGCCGAGGGGCTCTGCTGATCACCGGGCACATCGGCACCTGGGAGTTGGCCGGTTGCCGTGTGGCCGCGGAGGGGTATGCGATGCACGCCGTCGCGCGGGACGCGGCTCACACCGCCACGGCGCAGGTCATCAACTCCGCACGCGCCAGCCACGGCATGAAGGTGCTCGGCCGGGATGCGACCCGGGAGATGCTGCGAGTGCTGCGCGACAATGGTGTGCTGGCCATCCTGCCCGATCAGCGCGTGCTCGAGGGAGGGATCGTGGCGGAGTTCATGGGACATCCTGCCATGACCGTCACCGGGCCCGCCACGCTGGCCATGCGGACTGGCTGTGCCGTCATCCCCGGCTTCGGGGGCTACCGCGACGATGGGAGCAGGTGGCTTGAGCTGCGCCCGCCGCTCGAGCTTGTCGACACCGGTGACCGTGAGGCGGATGTCGCGACCAACACGCAGATGATCAACGATGCGCTCGGGGACTTCATCCTCGCGCACCCCGAGCAGTGGCTGTGGCTGCATGACCGCTGGCGAATGCCCGGCGAGCCACGCTGAGCCCGATGGGCGCCGCCGCCCCACAAGGTCCGCCGGCAACAGGCGGCGAAACGACCGCCCGGACCTGGTATCACCCTGAGCAGAGGACCACGCATGCACAAGGTCACCCACACCGACAGACCCGATGCGGTCGCTGAAACACGACATCCCCTGCGCCTGCGGACGCTCGTCCTGGCCGTTCTGATCGGCGTTGTGGGCATCCGCCTGCTGGTCTACAGCAGCCTGGTGCGCCTGGGCGCGGGGATCGACTGGGGCTTCGCGGTGCTCGTGGTGCTGGTGCTGCTCGAGCCGCTTGTCGAGCGGGTGTTGAAGCTCGGGAAGCGCGATTTCCTCTACATCTACGTTTTCTGTGTGGTCTCGACGGGGGTCTTCGACGGTGTGTCGCGATTCCTGCCCGTCTACACCGCCGCACAGTACTTCAACGCCCCGGACAACAACTACTCGCAGATTGCCGACCTCTACCCCTCCTGGTTCATCCCCCACGATGAGGAGCTGATGCGGCAGTTCTACGAGGGGGCGACCGGCCCAGTCGACATGACGCCATGGCTGCTCCCGCTGGCGATGTGGACGGTCTTCTTCGCCGTGGTGTGGTTCACGCTGCTATGCATCTGCACGATCCTGCGCCGGCACTGGGTGGACGATGAACGCCTGGCCTTCCCGCTGGTCACGGTGCCGCTCTACGTCGCCTCGCTCACGCCCGAGCGGATTCGGCCGAAGAAGACGATCTGGCATGAGCCGCTGATGTGGGTCGGCTTCACGATCACGACGATCCACTTCGTGTCGATCATGGTTCATGCCGCCAATCCGGCGATCCCGACGCTCGGGCCGGGCTACGACCTGGGCAAGTTCTTCACCGACAAGCCGTGGGACGGGCTGAAGCCGTATTTCCTGTTTGTCCACAACCCGGCATTGGTGGGGTTGGCCTATTTCGCGCCGCAGGACCTGTGTTTCTCGATGTTCTTCTTCTTCTTCATGATCAAGGGCGTGATGCTCTTCTACCGGTTCGTGGGGCTGCAGAACCCCTCCGGCTTTCCGTTCTTCTGGGAGCAGGCGGCAGGGGCGTTTGTGGCGATTGCGATCTACTATGCATGGGCGGGCCGAGAGTACTACGCGAAGGTGTGGCGGAGCGTGCTGGGCGGCTGGGAGGCTGCGGGCGCCGCGCCCAGAGACCACGAGTCACCCTTCTCGTATCGGTTTGCGGCAGTCGGGGCGCTGCTGGGGTTCGTATTCCTGTGCGCATGGTACGTTGCGGCCGGGATGACGTGGTGGATCCCGATCGTCTTCTTCGCGTTGATCATCTTGTTCGCTACGGTCTTCACGCGTGGGCGCGCGGAGTCGGGTGTGGCCTCGACGGCGTCTTCGCCCTTCTGGCAGGCGAGCCGCCAGATCAAGAGCTTCCTCGGTACGCGCGCCATCACCCCCGGCAACAACTACACGAATGTCGCGATGCTCGGGAGCCTCATCTTCCTGCACTTCAGCAGTTATCCGCAGACGATGACCTACCAGGCCGAGGGCCTCAAGCTGAGCAGTGACGCGAAGATGAACAACCGCCACATGACTGCGCTGATGGCGTTGGCTGTGATTGTGGGCATTGTGGTGACGATGTGGGCGATTGTCGGCGCGCACTACCAGTGGGGCGGAATCACACTCGGCACCGCGACCGGCGTCTCCGGCGGGTATGGCGTCAGTATTACGCTCGCGGAACTCCGGGAGGTCAGCAGCGTCATTGACGGCAACCACCTGCCCAGGGACTGGAACCGCAATGGGTTTACACTGGGAGCGTTCGCCCTGACGCTGATCCTGGTCTTCGTTCGCACTCGATGGCTGCGCTTCCCGCTCCACCCCCTCGGGTACGTGATGACGACGCCCTACGGCTACGCGTACTGGGGGCCGTTCCTGACCTCCTGGGCGGTCAAGTGGGTGCTGCTGCGTCTCGGAGGGATGCGGCTGTACAACGCCCTGGTGCCGCTGTTCATCGGCCTGGTGGTGGGGCAGATATTCTCGATCAGTGTCGTCTGGCAGATTGTGTCGCTGTTCATGACAGAGGAATGGCGGGGGCTGGCCGACCCGCTGAGTTACTTCTAGCCCCAAGTGGAGGAGGTACGCGCCATGAAGCATACGGTCTGGGCGCTCCTGTGGGCGCTGCTCGCCGTCTCGGCGCATGCGCAGATCGCGCCGCTCATTGATGCGGAGACAACACTCGACTATGGGGCCACGCGGGAGTGGCAGTTCAGTCCGGCGGCGNNAGTGCAATTCGGTTCGGTTGGCTATCAGCGCGCGCATGGACTTCCCGCGCGCGACCGGCAGCACCTACGTGCTGGGCTTGTTCGTCAACGACCGCCCCATAGACCCCAATATCAACCGCCGCCGGAATCGCCTGCTCAACAAGCCGCTCGTCTTCACCATGGCAAGCGGGATGACGCTGGGCTGGCACCGCGACGGCCTCTGGCGCATCGTCTACTCTCCCGACTTCGAGACCGTGCAGTCGGCCGCCGCCGGCGGCATGCGGATCGCCGAGGTCGACCCCTACGAGCTGGTGCTCGACATCACCGACTTCGTTGCGCGTGGTGAGACCAATACGCTGCGAATCGAGCATCGGGGCGAAGCCATTAACCTCCGCAGAGCCTTCGAAGGCGATCCATCCCTGCATTTCGCCATTCGCCGCCTGGATGTCGAGTGCTCCGATGCAGCGCCGCAGACCGGGGGCGATGCACTCCCCACCACGACGCCGGATACGCTGATGGTTGATCCCCCACAGCCGGCGGATGTGCCTGCGACCTGCTCTATCGGCCCGCACGGCCTGCTCACGATGCGGCTTGCGGGTGGCGACGTGACCCTCTCGACCCGCCTGTCGTACCCCGGCGGCGGCGTGAACGTGATCGGGGCGCCCGCCGATGAGCGCACCGAGCCCGGCTTCGCCGTCAATGTGGAGCAGGACGGCGATGAGATGCGCATCACCGGCACCGGGAAAGCGTACCGGCTGGTCAGGTCGGTGAAGCTGCTCGCGGACCATGTTGAGATATCCGACACCTTCACCAACCTCCGCGACGAGGTGACCGGCATCAAGTATGACAACCGCCTGCAGGCCGCCACCGGCGCCGTCGTCGACGCCTTCATCGGGGGAGACCGCGACTGCGGGCGCGTCGAGATGCACGGTATGGAGAACACCAGCGTGTACCTGGCGATGGAGCAGGCCGGGTGCGGGATGGTCGCTCTCGACGATGTCTACCGCCACCACGCGTACATCTACTACTCCGATGACGGCGGCGGGATTCGCAGCGATCACTTCGGCCTGGCCCCCGGGGGATCCTACACCTTCGAGTTCAACGTCTACCCGACGCGTCGACCGAGCTACTTCGATATGATCAACCTTGCCCGACGGGACATGGACGTGAACTTCACCGTCCCGGGCGGCTTCTCGTTCTTCCTCCCCGAGACGCTTCTCCGGGGCACCAAGGAGGGCCTCGATGATTGGGCGGGCATCCGCGGCGTCGAGATACTGAGCAGTCCGGTCTGGTTCGACCACACCCAGGGGGCCGCCAAGAAGTGCTATCATGGGACCGATATGCTCAACGCGACCGGCCCCCGTGAGGCGCTGCGGCAATCATCGACGCTCATCCGCGAGCGGCACCCCGACATGAAGTGGCTGATCTACATTCACAGCTCGATCAACACCGACGACGCCGCGGTTGAGGCATATCCCGATGCACGGGTAATCACCTCGGACGGGGCACACTACATCAACCCGAGCTACACACAGCGTATCGGGGTGCCCTTCTACTACTTCTACATGACCGCGGACAACGGCTACCTCGAGGCGATGCAGAGCGTTGTCGATATGTGCCTCGATGAGGACAAGCTCAACGCCCACGGCTGCTACTGGGATGAGATGGCGATGGTGTCCGTGCCCTACACCTACGACCGCTGGGACGGCTACAGCGTGGAGATCGATGACCGTGGCGAGGTCGGGCGCACGTTCGCCTACATACAGCTCATCAGCCTGCAGGCCAAGCGCGAACTGGCGGAGTACATACTCGATCGAGGGATGCTGATCGGCAACTCGGCGCCGATGAGCAAGACCATGACGCAGTTGCACTTCCCGCGCTTCGTCGAGACCGCCTCCGGCTGGTACCCCGCGCGCACGCATCTCTACAGCCCGATCTCGCTGGGTGACCATCTCACAGTGAAGGATTGGGCTTCCCAGATCGTCGACATCCGAAAGAAGCTCGAGTACGGCACCCTCTACTACTACTACTCGCGGGTCGAGCAGCCTGAGCCTACGCTTACTCAGCACATGTTCCCCTTCACTCCGGTCGAGCTTCACGCCGGCTGGATACTGGGCCGGGAGCGGATTGTGACGATGCTGCCGGGCACCTACACGTTCGGCGACGACGCTCCGGTGACAGTCCACGCGTACTCGGCGGAGGGCGGGCCGGTGGAGGGCAGGGCCGTGGAGCGCATCGAAGGTGGTCGACGGCTGGTGCGCCTTGAGTTGCGTGAGGGCGAGATGGCGGTGGTTGTCAAAGCGGATGGACAATGAACTCGCGCCCGAACAGCAAGGTATCGTGGAATGCGGCGGCGAAGGGGTCGCGTACGCCACGCGCGCGCGAGCCTCGCGCTCCAACCGCGTCATCATGCTGGCGGTGCTGGTGAGCGTGGTCGTACTCAGTCGCGTGCTGGTGCCGG
The DNA here is from genome assembly GCA_003542955.1 of Armatimonadota bacterium. Lineage (GTDB taxonomy): Bacteria > Armatimonadota > Zipacnadia > Zipacnadales > UBA11051 > UBA11051. The sequence continues at coordinate 1,208 of DPJP01000277.1, read as the reverse complement.
ACCCGAGCGGGTGTGGGACGCACACGCGGTTGTTGATGCTCCCGTGCATCTTCCGGGCCGTTACCGGCATCCCATGCCCGCTGTGCGGGATGACGACGGCNNCATTCGCCCACGCATCACGCGGCAACCTGCCGGCGGCCTTCGAGGCGAACCCGCTGGGGCCCGCGGCCTTCGCCGGGGTTGTGGTCACGGTCGTGCTGTTGGGGCTGTCGTTGTTGCCGGGGATGGTTGCGGTGCGCCGCATTGTCGAGGCCATGCAGGGCATCGAGTTCGCACGGTGGGTGCTCCTGTTCCTTATACTGGGGTGGCCAATTCACATCTACCTGTACCTGATCGCGTCCTGATGAGCCGTGTCCGGGGCCGACAGGTGAGACGAGGCTGAGCAGACAGTGCAGTTGAGACTCAAGTCGTCGGGCGCAACGCAACGGAAGGTCAGCAGGGCACTCGCCATCGCGGCCGTGGTGTGCGTGCTGGCGCTGATTGTCGGGCTCATTCGGGGGCGCGGAGACGCCGAAGCACGGAGGCTGCCCACCGGCGAGGCAGTGGCCACGCCGGCCGCGTCGGGACCCGCCGATGCAGCCGCTCCCGGTCCCACATCTGCAGGCGATGCAGCCGAAGCTGCGCCGAGCAGCGCGGAGACGTCGCCGGCCGACACCCGCGTCGCCGCCGACGACCCTAACCGGGCCGACTTCGAGACCTTCACCGTGGTGATTCCGCCCGGCTGGGAACGTGTCCGTCAGTCAGCCGGTGGACCCGATGCGGTGCTATACATGCTGGGGCCGGACCTCGGGCAGGAGCGACTGCGGCTGGCGATCAGCGTGACGGCGGTGCCCCCGCGCCAGACTCTCGACGAGTTTGCGGCGATCTACTGCGCCGACTTGAGCACGCAGCCTATGCTCATGGATGAGCGGGTGAATCTGGGCGCCCGACCGGCACGGCTGGTGAAGTTCAGGAACGAGGAGGGGCTCAACCACGTGCTGATGGCCGTCTACAAGCAGCGCGCGCACGTGGTGGTGATGCTCTCGCCCGGTGGTGAGGGTAGTGACGACCTGTCGACATTCAACCGGGTGATGCAGACATTCCAGTACCGCGAGTAGCCTCGCGCGGCACGTCAGGGGTGTGCCTCTGATTTGTAGGTAGAGTTGGGATTGAGGTTGGTCGCGCGCCGGGCCGGATGCACCGCCGTCGCGCAAACGACGCGCGACGTC
>DPJP01000507.1:553-13842 GCA_003542955.1 Armatimonadota bacterium | reverse complement strand
AAGATCATGCTGATGCCGTGCGTCATCGCCCTGCCGACCAGGTGCTCGGGCACGGCCAGGTGTGTCCCCAGCTTCGCGGACCGTTCTTCGACCGTCTCGAAGGTCGCCAGGGCCAGGCCCATCGCATCGTCGTCACCGGTCGCCATCGCGTACTCTGTCAGCCCCATGATGGCAAAGCCGTCGGCGTAGATGCACTCGGCCGGTTCACGAATGCGCCCGTCGCGCGTGACCGTCTGCGGCCAGACCCACTTGTTGTGCTCCCCGATCGGGTAGATGAAGTGGAAAATGCCCTCGGCGACCTCGAGCCACTCATGGCGCGCGCCGATCAGCCGATACAATCGGGAGAACACGAACAGCGCGCGGCCCAGCGACCACATCGGCTTGTCGTAGTCGGCCACGCGCCCATCCTCGTAGATTCGCTCGGTCACGCCACCGTACTCGTAGTCAACACCGTGCTCCAGCCACCACGGCATGACATCATCGAGCAGGGCGTTGGTGTAGAGGTCCAGCAGGGCATCCAGGTTCTCGGATGGTTTCATCGCTCATCTCCATGGATACGGCAAGCAAAAGCCGGCCTCGCGGGGCCGGCTCATGCGCGGTCGGCGGGGGAGGACTACAAGCGCCAGTCCGGGGCCGCATTCGGAGACCCGAAGAGATTGTCGCTGTCGACGTCATTGAGTTTCATCCACTTCGCGTGGCCGTCGATGAAGCCGACATTGACGCCCTCGTTGTGGCCGGGGACCTCATCGGAGTGGAAGTAGTAGCTGTCATGGCCGTTGTAGCCGTAGCGGCTCTCGCCGACCATGTACTGCTGAGCGGGGTACTTCGAGATACTCATCGGGTCACCCGCGAAGTGGATGTTGCAGCCGTAGTCGAGTGCCCCACCCGCAGTAGCGATGTTGCACCCCGTCCCATAGATCGCGTAGTTGGTCGTCGGACAGTCGTACACCTGGTAGTTCTTGGTGTACGGGTAGATCGCCTCGAAGTAGCAGTCCAGGTGCCACAGCGTCTGGTGGGTGGGGCTCTGACAACGGTGCTGCATGAACCGCTCGTCATAGTCCTGCATGTACATGTGGCACCCCAGGCCCAACTGCTTAACATTGCTCAGGCATGTGCTCTGCCGCGCCTTCTCGCGGGCTCTGGNNATGATCGCAATCACCACCAGCAACTCAATGAGCGTGAATCCCCTTCGCATGTCCACACACCCCCTCACCATAATGAACGTCATGGCCTATTTCTACCACAGATAGCTTCTACCGTGCAACCCCATCAGCACGCCAGCCGCCGCCCTCGTCGCCTGCCTGTCCTGCACCGCTTCCCGCATCGCCGGCCGTCCGCGCCGCTTCCGTGGTTGCTCCGGCCTCCTGGGCTCACCGTCCCGCTCCTGCCGGGAACCTCTCCACCATCTCGGGCGTTGTATAGCATGGAAGATACCACACCGCTGGGGACACAGATGCCGCGCAGACCTGCCGTTCACAACCGGGTGCCACAGGTCCTCGGCTTGATAGTGGCCGCCATCTTCGCAGTGGGTGTCCTCTTCCCGACCGCCCACGTCGTCTACCCGGATGCGCACGATGATGCCGCATGCGTGTTGATGCTCATCGTCGAAGCGGGGGCGGCTCTCGTCGCCATCGTTGCGCTCGTGCTGTTCGCGCTCTCGGTGTGCGGACGCTTGCTCGCCCCCCGGCCGGTATACATCCGCGCCGAAGTCCCCCTGCCCTTCTCCTCCCGCGCTCCTCCTGAGTAGAGGCCACATCTCAGCGTCGTAGCCGTGCCACACTGAGACGCCGCCAACGCGCGGTGGAACGCCTCACTCCACAGGGAGGTTGTACGCATGCTGTGTACCAGCAGGAAAGGTTTCACCCTCATAGAGCTGCTTGTTGTGATAGCAATCATCGCGATTCTGGCGGCGATTCTCTTTCCCGTTTTCGCCCGCGCGAGGGCCAAGGCGCGCCAGACGCAGTGTCTGAGCAATGTCAAGCAGATTGACCTGGCGCTGATGATGTACGCGCAGGACTACGACGAGACGTACCCGCACGTCAACCACGCCACCGGCTACGACTGGTGGCAGCCGCTGTACCCATACGTCAAGAACTCCCAGATGTTCCGCACGCCCGCCTACAGGGCTGCCGCCTCCGAGCCGCAGACGGACTACCTGCTCAACGGCCTGTTTGCCCACGGGGCCTCGATGGCGCAGTTCGAGCAGCCGGCCGAGCAGGTCTGCATCGCCATCCGCGCCCAGAGTTGCGGCGAGACGGGGTACCACCCCTGGCCCGACGATCTGGCGTCCTGGAATGACCCCTCGGCGTACACAGAACTCCAGAGCCATATTGCCACTGCGTTACACAACGGCGGGTCCAACTACGGGTTCGCTGACGGTCACGCCAAGTGGTATCAGTGGGAGCAGACCTGCAGGAGCCCGTATCCCGGCATGCACAACACCGGGCGCCAACTGCCGTAGAGAGCACCTGACCCAATCTGCCAGGACGAACCTCGCGGCGCGGATCACTCGATCCGCGCCGCTTCTCTATCGCCGTCATCCGCGCCATCCGCGGTCTCTTGTCGTGGTGCCGTCCGCCGTTGCTTTTCGCGTCTCTCGCGTGTTTCGTAGTCTGCCGCCGCTTGCCGTTCACCCCCCTCTCCCGCCCCGCGAAGCGGGGAAACAGGGAGAGGGGGGCGGGGGGGTGAGGCCGCCAAGCCCTCTCACCCGAACAGCTTCTTCATCACCCGCGCCATGTTCTTTCCCAGGTTCTCCATCGTGCGCATGCCCTCTTCGTCGCCCTCGACCTCACCAATCTCTCGTCCGATCGCCAGGTTCCAGTAACTGGAGCCCACCACCACCATGTTCGCGCCCAGCAGCAGCCGGTTCATGGCATCCAGAGTCGGGAGCGAGCCGGCCCGTCGCACGGCCGAGACCGCCGCGCCGACCTTCCCCGCATACAGGTCACCGTTGGCCTTCCCCACATAGCCCCCTCGGTCGATGAGCGCTTTCATCTCCGTCGTGCAGTTGGCGAAGTATGTCGGCGAGCCGAGCAGGATGCCCTCCGCCTCCGCCATCTTCGCAATGCACTCATTGATGCAGTCATTGCCGATGACGCATTTGCCGTCCTGCCGCTGGAAGCATGCACGGCACGCCCTGCAACCTGCAACAAGCTGCCCGCCGAGCTGGTACAACTCCGTCTGGATGCCTTCCTTCTCCAGTTCGGCGAACACGCGCCCGATCATCAGTGCCGTGTTTCCGTCCTTGCGCGGACTGCCGTTGATGCCGATGACTTTCATCCTGCCGACCTCCGAATCGTGGTATGCCGCGTGTCATTGCCCTCGCGGCGTGAGCCTCAACAGCACCGTATCCCCGAACTCCATCTGCACCCGTGCCTCGCGCCCTTCGACCGGCACCGCGCGCCCGGTGATTGCCTCCACTGCGGTGCAATCGGCCGGCAGATAGATTGTCTTCTCCCCGGCGGTCGCAGCATGTACGCCCACGTAGCCCCCGTCGGCGTAGACCGCATCGTCGCTATCGACCCAGATGTGCACACCCGCCTGCCGCGCGAGGTTGCGCATCAGCGTCGCCGGCAGCTCGAATGCGGAGGAGTACACGCTCCTGTAGCCGTCGAGCTGCTTGATGGCGATGACCGGCTTGCCGCTGACAGGGTGCGTGCCGATTGTCTGTGCGTCCGCATCAGCGACGTGGAAGATGGGGGCGACCTCGATGCTGCACCCGTACGGTGTCTCCGCCGACAGCCCTGCCGCCAGCGGGTGAACGGGGTCTATCTTCGCCTGCGGCAGGCCCGCGGTCTCATCGGCGGCAATCGTTATGCCGGTCAGCGTGGCCATATTGCCCACCGAACCATCGTCCTCGTCGAAGTAGCCGGCGCCACCGAGGAACACCGCCGTTGCGCCGTTGCGCTTGACCTTGGCGATGATGGCCGCGCGCTGCTGCCGGGTCAGGTGCACCGCGTTGAGGAACACATACAGCTTGTAGTCGGGCATCCAATCCTTCTCGATGTCATCGAGCAGGCAGAAGTCAAACGGCGCCCCGGCCTGCGGCATCAGTGTGAACTGCCTGAGTACCTGGTGGCTCTGCGCCTGCGTGGGGCGCATCCAGTAGAAGCTCTCCGGGTGCACGAACACCCCGACCTCCGGGATGAACGGCATCCGCTCGGTCAGGTACTCCGCCGCCAGTTGCTCGGTCTTGCCCAAAGCCGACAGCAACTCCGGGTGCGAGAACCAGCCGCCCGTCATGTCGAACCAGCTCGTGGCGGCGCGCTTCGCGAGCATCTCGGAGAACTCCCGCCAGATGACCTGCAGTGAATCGTGGAGATTGTCCGTTCTGCCGTACCCGGCAGTCGGCTCGGTCAGGAAGGTCCGGCAGTCTGACTCGTTGAGCCATAGCTTCCCTCGCATCCGCAGCGAGTCCGTCGCCGACATGTACGTCGAGGCCTCCCCGATTCTGCGGTACCAGTAGTTCGGCGGGCTCATCAGGAAGTCGATCGAGGGCGCATCAAAGACCCTCGCGGCGTCACTATGCCCGGAGTCCTGCTGATTCCACCCGTGCGCGCTCAGGTAGGCGTAGTAGGTGCCGATGAGCTGCCTGCCCTGCGTCTCTTCCCGGGCGATATCGGCGAAGTGCAGCGCCGCGGTCGAGGTCATCGTGTTGATGAACTCGTAGAAGTCGATCGTCGGCATCTCGGTTGTGGGGTCGCGTAGCAGGGCCGGACTCTCCGGCCTGCGCTGTGCCCACTTCGCCAATTCGGCCGTCTCGAAGGTCACCTCCGGCTGCCGCCACGCGGCCCGCAGCGCCTCGACCGTGCCGTACTTGCCCTTCAGGAACTCGACGAAGGCCTTCCGCGCCGGCTCGCTGTAGTCGTCCTTGGAGTCCTGCCAGGTCCCCCACATCTGCCACTCAGCCGTATAGCCGCCGTAGACGCAGTAGCCGAGGATGCGGTCCGCGTAGGGCGCCTTGCTCAGGTAGGCAAGCAGCCTGCGGAGGTCCTCTCCGCTGTCGCGCTTCCACAGCTCGGAGGCGAGGGATGAGGGCCCCTTCCCGCCGTTCTCGTACATGCACAGCTCCTCCGGGTGCTGCCCCTGCCACCAGTGCGGCGCCACGACACCCAGGTGCGGGAGGAAGTAGGCATTCGGGTCGAGATCGAGCACCGTCGAGAAGTAATGGTCGTACTCGCCGTAGCTGTACTCACCCGGGGCCACGTGACCCTGGTCCGCGGCGATCGAGGTCCCGAACCAGTCGGCATAGATGTGGACCCCGGCCTGTGCAACCTCGCTGTGGTACTCGGGGCGCACGCCGCCGCCGGACAGGTACATCACACCCGACAGCGGCTTCCCGTCGACCGTGATCCCCACATCACCGCCGTAGGGCTGCAGCGCCACCTCAGGCGGACGCGCTCCGGCCGCCTTCGGGTTGGTGAACTCTATAGTCGCCCCGATGCCTTCGCCGTCACCCACCTGCAGCTCGTGGAAGCCGATCTGCGCGGTCAGCGGACCGGGGTTCCAGTAGACCGAGGTGCCGTATTCCGCCTCCAGAACGATGTGGCCGTCAGTCGGCTTGAGTATCTGGTGCCCCCCGCGCATGACGGCCCGGCCCTGCTTGATGTAGATGTAGCCGGTTACGGCCTCGACGCCCTCCGGCATTGTGACATCGAACGCGGCGGAGAGCTTCACCGTCTCTCCGGCCGTGGCGGCCTCGGGCGCCGTGAACTCCCGCAGTGTCGCCGTCCCCATCGGCTCCTCGACGACGCCCTGCTCGAGCCCCGCCTCGTCCGCGTGCAGCCGAACGCTGTCAATCATGATCCACCTGTCGGCCTGGTTGCCGGGGTCGATCCTGAATGCTCCCACCTGCCTGCTCGGGCCACCCCACTGCTTCGAGGAATCGCCCGTGCGCGTCTCCCGCCAGTTGTTCTGCGTCAGGTTCACGCGGTATGTGGCCCAGCCCTTGTGGATGGGGAGCACGCCACCGAGGCACCACCGGCCGTCTGGTGACTGGTAGTAGATGTCCAGCAGGTCTGCTTCGGCCGAGGAGTACATCCGCACCGTCAGCCAGGTCAGCTCGTCGGCATTGATGCCGCCATCGGGCACCTTGAAGGCGACATGGGGGTCCCACTGCGAGAAGCCGGCGAGGCGCCCGTTGGCTACCTCGCTCGGGTCGAGGTTACTGATTCTGCTGACCTCGGCCGGACTGTCGAGGTCCCAGACCACATCGGCATGGGACACTGCAGACACCAGCAGCACCGCCCCGACGACAACTGGGCCCATCCAGGCAAGCGTTCTCATGCTCTCCTCCGTCTCTGGCGATGGGGGGAACTGTGCCGTCAGCGGCGCCACGCAGTCCCCCTTCGTTTGCCGTTGCCGCCATCCGCGCTCTCCGCGTCATCCGCGGTTTCTCGCCGTCCGCCGTCAGCCGTTGTTCTCTTTCGCGTACTTCGTGGTATGGCGGTTCGTCGTTGCCCGTTGGCGTCATCCGCGTTCTCCGCGCCATCCGCGGTTTCTCGCCGTCCGTCGCGAGTCGCATGGGCGCCTACTCCAGCAACCTCACCCTCCACAGCGTCGCCTCGGCGCCGAAGTACAGCGTCCCGTCCTCCATCACATTGAAGCCGTGCACACCCTCGATAGCCTCATTCCGCACCACAATCTCCGCGCTGTGGTCCGCCGGGTTGATTGCGAACACCGCGCCCTCGCCCATGCCGTAGATCAGCCCGTCGGGCCCGACCGGCCGATCTGCGAGTTGCGGGAAGTAAGCCGCCGTGACAGGCAGCTCACCGGTGAATACCGTCTCGCGCTTGATCGGGTCGAACGCGAAGTAGCCGTTCCTCTGCGCGATCCCATAGATGAGCCCGTTGCGCGCGCGCACCAGGCGCCCGTAGGTTCCGGTACCGGGCATGGGCTGACACGAGTGAACGATCTTCTTCTCATCGATGCTCCAGATGACGATGAGTGCTTCCTTCTCCGTCGGCCTGGCGCTGGAGCCGCCTGCGATCGTTGTCGAAAGCACGAGTTCATTCGTCTCCGCCACCGGCGCGGCGAACTGGATGCTCTGATTGTGCACGATGTTCTCGAACCACTCGATGGTCTTCTCGCGCAGGTCGAGCTTCGCCAGCGCGCCACCCAGCCGCCCCTTCACCGGCGTGGTGCCCGAGTAGACACACCCATCCGGCCCGAGGCACCACTGCGGCGGTCGCTCCTGGCGTGGGTTGTTGGGGAAGCCGTAGGGGTTCACGCCTTTCTCGAGCGGCGCGTCGGGCTCCCAGAGGTCCATATACGCTCCAGTGTAGCTGCCCATCAGCAGGCCGAAGTCGGTCGCGATGGTGTCGTAGATCTGGCAGCCGCCGCGGACGACCTGTCCCCAATCTTTGAGCTCTCCGGTAGCGGTATCGATCGAGTAGCTGTTGGATGGGAACAGCGTCCCGCCCCACACCCGGCCCTTGTACTCATCGCCCACCGAGTATATCTTCAGCGCCTTCCCCTCGTAGTCGGTCTGCATGCGGCTTTCTTCACCTGTCTGTGCGTCCCGGAGTACAAGCCTGCCCCTGCTGTCGACGCTCCCGACGATCTTGTCGCCCGCGAGCTTCGCCGGCGCCGGTGCGGCCTTCGGGACCTCCTGCATCGGCACGACCGCGTCCGGCCGACAGAGGAATGTCAGCGAGTCTGACTTCCCGTAGACCTGCCCGTCTTCGGCCTTCCACACCTGCGGGCAGCCCTGCAGTTGTGTGTGGTCCTCGGGCAGTATCTGCTTCTTCTCGCCCGTGCGGGTATCGTATGACCACAACTCGCGATGATGCAGCCCGACGGGGCAGTAGACTATCCCGTCATTGCTGACCGCCGGGACAGGCCAGATGTAGCACTGCAACGGGTCCTCGGCTATCTTCGCCAGGTGCCTGATCTCACCGGTGCGGGTGTCGCATGCGACCAGGTGAGTCGCGGGGTAGCTGCCCATGTAGAACGTCCCGTCCGGCCCCATGGCGCCGGGGCCGAAGTAGTTGGCCGGGGTGGCCGGGCAGCCCAGGTCAACCAGCTCGCGCTTCGTGACATCGTATCTGAGGAAGTGGGCCGGATTGCCGGTGTAGACATAGAGGTTCCCGTCGGCGCCCTTCTCCATGCTGATGTGGCTGACGCCGAATGCCTTCACATCGACCCACGTGCACTCGCCGGTATCCACGCGGACTCCGACGATGTAGCGGCTCGTGGCATCCTCATACCTGCCCCAGGCCAGGTAGTAGCCGTCAGGGTCCTGCGTGACGGCCGTCAGACCGAGTTCCCTGATCCAGCACGGCTCGCCGAGCTTCTCGAATGTGTATGCCCCTGCGTTTGCCATGATCCCCAGCGCGGCCAACGCCACTCCCAGTCTCACTGCGTTGCTGCGCATCCCAACACCCCTTTTCAGTCTACTGGTCACCCTTCGACAGGTCGCACCGCCACAGTTCCGAGCCCGATCCGTAGTAGAGCACGGCGTCCCTGGTCACATAGAAGCCGAACGCTTTGCTCAACGATTCGTGCCTGGCCACCACACGCACCGAGTGGTCGGCCGGGCCGATAGCGAACACCATGTCATCGACCAGACCATAGATGAAGCCTTTCTCGCCCGCCGGGTAGTCAGCCAGCCCCGGAAAGTGCACCGCCTTGCCCGGCAACTCCCCCGTCATCACCGTCTCGCGCTTGACCGGGTCGAACGCATAGTAGCTGTTGCCCGCGACACCGTAGACGATACCCGTACTCGAGCACAGCGCCCGCCCGTAGGATTTCGTCCCCGGCACCGGCTTGAACGTGAAGGTGACCTTCTCCTGTGCGCAATCCCACAGCGCCACCACTGCCTCCTCCTGAGTCGCGATTGCGCTCGTGCCGCCCTGCACCGAAGCCGTCAGGAGCAACTCGCCCGTCTGTGGGACCGCACAGCAGTAGAGGATGCTCTGGTCCGGGATGATGTTGCGCCACGACTTGACCTCCATCCGCGCGGGATCGCCGCCGGAGGGGTCTATGCGCACCAGCGCCCCACCCAGGTGCCCCTTGACCGGAATCGTGCCGACGTACATCCGGCCGTCTGGCCCCTGGCACCACTGGATCGGCCGCTCCTGCATGTCCACCTGCTCGAAGGTGAATGGGTTCCCCGTGGCCTCGACCGGCTTGTCGGGGTCGAAATACTGCATGTAGGCGCCCGTGTAGCTGCCCAGGAACAGCCCCGACAGCCCGCTCCCGGCGGGAGGGTTCTCGATATCATAGACCTGGATGGCGCCCGCGCTGAGCCGCCCGTGGTCGGCGAACTCGGCCGTCGCAATGTCGTAGGTGAATGTGAGCGCCGGACTGATCGTGCCCCCCCAGACCTTGCCTGCCCGCTCCGGGCCGACGCAGTAGATGTGCAACGGCCTGCCGGGGTAGTCGGTGCCAATCTGAGTGAGTTCGCCTGTTTCCGTGTGCTTGAGCACCAGGTTCCCGTCGGCGCCGATCTGGACGAACTCCAGCTTCTCGCCGGCGCCGCGGTCGCGGGCCTCGGTCTGCGCCGGCAGTATCTCGGCATCGGTGACGATGCCGTCCGGCCTGCAGAGGAACTGAGCGCTGCCGGAGCTTCCGTAGACCTGCCCATCGACCGCTCGCCATACCTTGGGGCACCCCTGCGCCGTGGTCAGGCTCTCCGGGAGTATCTGCTTCTTTTCCCCGGTCCTGGTGTCATACGCCCACAGCTCCTGGTGATGCAGACCAACCGGGCAGTAGACACTCCCATCATCACTCACGGCCGGGTGGATGATGTACATCTGCCGCTCATCATCGGCGATCCGCCCGAGGCTCTGGACCTCCCCCGTATTCATGTTGCAGCGCACCAGGTGTGTCGCCGGGTAGCTGCCGACGTAGAACCAGCCGTCCTTGTCGAAGGTGTGGCCCAGGAAGTAGTGCGCCGGCGTCGCCGGGCAGCCCAGATCGGTCAGTTCGCCGGTCCGCGGGTTATACCTGATGAAGTGGCTGGGGTTGCCGACGTATGCGTAGATGTTGCCGTCCTCACCGGGTCGCATCTGGATGTGGCTGCGCCCCCACCGCGACACGTCGACACGGATGATCTCGCCCGTGTCGGCACGCGCCCCGAGCAGGTCCAGACCGTCCACACCCTCGTACTGCACCCAGGCGATGCGGCTGCCGTCGGGGCCATCCGTCGCGAACAGGAATGACGTACCCCGCGTACGCGCGGCGTGCCCGAGGTTCTCGAACACCGCCTCTGCATACGCGAATGTGGCTCCGCACGCCAGCACTGCACAGATGACAACACACCGCTTCATGCCGGTTATCAACTCCAGTTCTACGCCCGCTGCCTGCGAGTGTTCTCTCACGGAACGCATGCTACGCTATACGCCACCGTGCTCCTGAGGACCTCCCACACCGCGCCGGCGGCGTAGGTCTATAGCCTCGTTTTGGCGAACATAGATTCGGGAGTACTTGCGCCACCCGCACCTGCATGCGCCGCCCTGGAGGACTACCATGCTCCGACACACGACAGCCGCCATGCTGCTTATCGCTCTCCTGGCCATCCCGGCCACAGTCACCGCCCAGGATGACTACGGCCTCATCTCGGTAGAGGTCCCCGCGGGCCGTGTGGCGCCTCCCGCGGTCGATGTCAACCTCACCGATCTTGCGAGGGTGCTCGGCATAGCGCCCGTCGCTGCCTGGAATCCCACCTGTCTCCTTGAGATGCCCGACGGCGGCCTCGTCCCCCTGGTCAGCCAGTTCGACCCGGGGCCCGGCTATGACTGGGAGACCAACGCCGTCGGCGAGATCTGCTTCAGCCTCCCGGAGGGGGTATCAGGGAAGCTGACCCTGCGCGTGCAGTTGCCGGGCACGCCCGATGCAGCTCCCGAGGCCCGAGGGGCCATCACGCAGCCCATCACCCTCGACAACGCCTTCTACGCGGTCACCCACGATCCCGGAAAGCACGCCGGGCTGCCGTCACGCTTCGAGTTCACGAGCAGCGGCAAAGTCTTCGAGGACTTCGTCTGGAATGACCGCGTCTACGATAAGGAACTCGGCGGCTTCCCGCTCTCCCAGACGGCCGAGCCGCGCCTCGAGGTGTCCTCAGGCCCCGTCCGCACCCTTGTGCGCGCGTATCTGCAGTACACCAAAGGCGACAGGCGCCCGGCCTCACAGCCCGAGGCCGTCTACGACTTCTCCTACTACCCGGGGCTCCCCGTCATCGGCGTGCGCGGGCGCTGCACCCAGGCCGATCCCTTTGCATGGCGCGAGCACCACTTCATCGAGATCCACTTCGAGGGCGAGGATTTCACCAGCTACATCACCGCGGGGATGGAAGCCCCTGCCGAGTTCGCGGCCGCGGAGAAGACCTACCGGGGGGCATGGGGAGCGCTTCTGGACGGCCCCAGCACCCTGGGCCTGCTCGGCGCGGGCACGATCGTCTATGACGGCAGGGGCGGCTACGGCACCTATCTCCACGGGCCCTGGGAACCATGGGCCTCCACCACCCGTGACCAGACTGCATATCTCTATGCCTCTGCCGCTGCCGACGCGCTCGACCAGGCGAAGCGCCTGACCTCCGCCGTCGGTGGCAGGCCGCCGGCATCGATCACGACCCCGGGCCTCCAACAGCGGCTTAGGGATGCGGAGGACTATGCACTCAACCTCGGGCTCATCGAGGATACCGAGCTCGGCAACCTCTACCTCTGGGCAGTCAAGCTCGCCCGCGGTTACGCCGCTGATGGCATCGGCGGGATGGCAGCCCTCGCCGAGCTGCTCCCCGCCCTCGAGAAGCGTGCCGATGGCCGCAACACGGACCTCATCACCCCCGTCGCCGCGATGCTCCCGGCGGGTGAGACGCTCTCGGAGGTCCACAACGACGACATCGGTATAGCCTTCCGCACTGCCGCCGACGGGATGGTGAGCCTTGGCGGGCTCTACAGCTTCCTCGACGCCGCCGAAGACCACCTGGCGCAGCCCCAGCCCGCGCTCTTCAGCGCCGAGCTCTCCGACGCCGACGGCGCGAGGCTGGTCCTGGCCGCTGATGGCGAGTGGGGCGAGTGCCGCCTGCAGAAGACCGGTGAGTTCGAGCGCACCATCAACTGGAGCAACCCGGAGGGTGAGGGCCTCGCCGGCCTGAGTGTCACCGCCCGCGTTCGCCTCGAGGGTCCCCGCGCCAACTGGACGCTCACCATCGACAACCCCTCGACGAGGTGGGGCATCCGCACCGTGCAGTTTCCGCGGTTGCACCTGCGCTACCGCGCGCTGGCCGACGGGCCCGGCTGCTGCTTTGCTCCGCGCGCCTCCGGCGTGCTCTACCGCGACCCGGCCGCCGGGATGAAGCCGTTCAGCGGCGTTTACCCCTCCGGCTGGTGCAGCATGCAATTCGGCGGCTACTACGACTCCGAGGGCGGTGTGTATGTCGCCACCCACGACCCCCTCGGCAGCCGCAAGACAGTGTCCTTCGGTCCGGCGGAGGGCGCGCTGGAGTGCAGCTACACGTGGGATGCGCCCGATACGGGCGTGCCGGGCAACGACTTCACCACATCCGGTGAGTGTGCCGTCGAGCTGTTCTCCGGCGACTGGTTCGACGCGGCACAGATATACAAGTCCTGGGCGCGGGAGAACGCGCAATGGTGGCCCAACGCCGCTCAGCAGGGCCGCCCCGACACGCCTGAGTGGATGCGCGAGATGCCGATGTGGGCGCTCATGAGCGGTGGACCCGACAGCGTCGTCGAGCCCTGCATCAAGCTCCGCGAGTACCTCGGCGTCCCCATTGCCGTGCACTGGTACAGCTGGCACCAGATCCCCTTCGATAATGACTACCCGCACTATTTCCCGGTCAAGGAGGGCTTCGCGGAGGCCGTCAAGCGCCTCCAGGACAACGGTGTGCGCGTGATGCCCTACATCAACGGGCGGCTGTGGGATACGGACACCGAGGAGTTCCCGACACTTGCCCTCCCCGCAGCCTGCAAGGACGAGAAGGGCGAGAACTACGTCGAGGTGTATGGGTCGGGCGAGAAGCTCGCCCCCATGTGCCCGACAACACAGCTCTGGCAGGACAAGGTCAAGGAGATCGTCCTGCGCCTGGTCGGCCCCGAGTACAACGTCGACGGCGTCTACATCGACCAGATCGGCGCCGCCTCCGCCAGGCTCTGCTTCGACAGCTCCCACGGCCACCCGCTCGGTGGCGGCTCGTGGTGGCTCACCGAGGGTTACTGGCCGATGCTCGACGCCATCCGCGAGCAACTGCCTGCCGACAAGATGCTCACCACCGAGTGCAACGCGGAGACCTACTGCAGGTGGATGGATGGCTACCTCGGCTGGCACTT
>DPJP01000507.1:0-542 GCA_003542955.1 Armatimonadota bacterium | reverse complement strand
ACTCGGGTGGCTCAGCGCCAACACCATCCTCGCCGACATGGAGGTCCTCGCGCCCTACTTCCGTCGCCTCTGCCGACTGCGCTACGCACTGCTGCCATACATGGCCGACGGCGAGATGGCCCGGCCTCCCGTCCTGCAGGGCGACATCCCCCGCGTCACCGCGGACTGGGCGTGGCGCGACAAGTGGGAGATCACCGATGACGCGCTCCAGCGCGGCGCATGGCGCTCTCGCGACGGCAGCCTGGCCCTCGTCTTTGCCAACGTGCTCGACAGGCCGCTGACGGTCACGCTCGAGTTCGATGGCGAAACCTACGGCTTCCCGGCCGATTCGAGCCTCACCATCACTTCACGAACCGAGGACGGTCCCGGCGATACTGCCCAGAAACCGTGCGCCTTCGAAATGGAGATGACGCTCCCGGCCTACGGCGCCCTGGCGTATGAGATTGTGCCGAGGGGGTGAGCGGCGGCGGGCCGCGATGTCGGGGCGGGTTCCCGTGGGGAGGTGCATTCATGGGGAGGGGCGTCACGAGGTCGGCCCGCCG
>DPJP01000508.1 GCA_003542955.1 Armatimonadota bacterium | reverse complement strand
GTGCGGTTGTACCGGAGTCCTTTTTGTGTGCGCCCATCCGGGCTGCCAACAGGTTGCGTCCCCACCATGGCCAACGATGCAGGCATCCAGGATCAACCCTCGCCGGAGGTTACTCACACGGAGAGCGCTCCTCTCGGGCGTGAGGCGCTCATCGCCGGGCTGACCTACTACGGCTGCCTGGCGGCGTTGCCGTACATGCGCGGTATCCCGCCGGCCGTCGGCACCCTTGTCGCGACGTTTCTGTTCCTGCTGCTGTCACTGGCGATAGTCCGCAACATCGCGCGGTGGAAGCTCAAGCCGCTGCACGAGTTCTTCCTGTTCGCCTACCCGCTCCTGATGTGGTACTCGGTCACGCTCTACGGCGCTCAGTACAAGGCCGCGCGCCCATTCGTCTCGCCGCTCGAGTCGCTGCTGTTCCTGGTCGCCTGCGCATTCTTCGGCAGGCTGATTGCCCGGCTGGTGCGCGAGAAGAACATGCTCCTGCCAATCGCGGTCGTGCTCATCATGGTGGACATCTTCACCGTGTTTGTCGGACCGACGGGCAAGGCGCTGGAGAAGGCTCCGGACCTGGTTGAGAAGCTGTCGATCGGCCTGCCGGAGGTGGGCTCGGCGGCCGGGAAGGAAGGCGGCGCCGGCCTGGCGTTCATCGGCGCGGCGGGGCTGGGAGACTTCATCTTCCTGGGCTTCTTCTTTGTTGCCTGCGCGCGCTACGGACTGCGGCTGGATCGCACCCTGTGGTGGGCGTTCGCCCTGATGAGTGTCGCCATCCTGGGCTACCTGGCACTGCCCGATGTGCCGGGGATACCGCTGCTGCCGTTCATCTCGATTGGGTTCCTGCTGGCGAACACGGGGATGTTCGACTTCAGCGGTCGGGAGAAGCTCTACCTGGCCGTAGGCTTCGTGTTCATAGCCGTATTGCTGACGATCGGTGTCATACTGATGCGATCGATAGAGTGATGCGAGCCGCCCCATCCTGTGAGGGATAGGACCTGCCGCAATGAAGCGATGCCTGTTGAGTGCGGATTGCCGGCGTCCGGCGCCCTCCAGCGGCGGGCTCGGGGGCTTACTGGTGACGATTGCGCTGATCGCCGCCGCGATCATCGCCGGAGTTCTGCTGCTCCGGGGCGAGAAGAAGGTCGAGTACACCGCCGAGGACTACGCGGCGTGGATGACCGGGCTCAACACGTGGCTGGTCAAGCAGCCCGGCGCGCCGCGGGCGGCGTTCACCGGCGAGAAGCCGGGACGGGTCATCACGATCCGCATCATGGGCTCACTGCCCGCGGAGCTGGTGATGGACTCCGACAAGCACGCCGCCCTGGCCGCAGGGCTCGCAAAGACTGCGGCTGACGAGTACCTGAAGCGCTTCCAGACCGATCTCTCCGTCGAGATCACCGTCGAGGAGCAGCTCTCGGGCGGCGGGATGTGGATGGAGACCTTCCACGATACTGTGCTACGCTCGGAGTGGGAGAAGCAAGGCGGCGGGGGCTGAGCGTGGAGTGAGCGAGAGGCGCGCCTCACCCCCCCGACCCCCTCTCCCTGTTTCTCTCGCAGTCTCCGCTGCGCGTCGACAGCGAGAGCGGGAGAGGGGGAGAACGGCCNNGCGGGGAAACAGGGAGAGGGGGCCGGGGGGTGAGGCAGGCGCGATGCCCAACTGCCGCTCTTGACGCCTCCGCAGGTTGCAGGCATGATTGAGCCAGACCAGACATAGAGGGAGCACCCACAGTGGCTGAGATCTACGACTTTTCGGCAATCGAGCGCAAATGGCAGCAGTTCTGGGCCGACCGGAAGCTGTACGAGACCAACAACGACGCCGCGGGGGAGAAGTTCTACCTTCTCGTCATGTTCCCGTACCCCTCCGGCAAGCTCCATATGGGCCATGTGCGCAACTACATCATCGCCGATGTCATCTGCAGGCAGAAGGCGATGCGGGGGTTCAACGTGCTCCACCCGATGGGCTGGGACGCCTTCGGCCTGCCCGCGGAGAACGCCGCCATCCTCAACCAGGTGCATCCCAACGAGTGGACCCAGAACTGCATCGAGCAGATGAAGGAGCAGTTCGACGGACTCGGCATCGCCTACGACTGGTCGCGGGAGATCAACACCTCCCAGCCCGACTACTACAAGTGGACCCAGTGGCTGTTCCTGGAGATGTTCCACAACGATCTGGCCTACCAGGGCGAGGCCATCGTCAACTGGTGCCCCTCCTGCGCCACGGTGCTTGCCAATGAGGAGTTGGATGGTGACACCTGCGAGCGCTGCGGCAGTGAGGTCGAGCCGCGCGGGGTGCCGGGACAGTGGTTCTTCAAGACCACTGCCTTCGCCGACGCATTGCTCGACGACCTGCGGATGCTCGACCGCTGGCCCGCCTCGGTGCGCACTCAGCAGGAGAACTGGATCGGGCGCTCGGAGGGTGTCAGCTTCTGCCTCGATATCGAGGGCTCCAGTGAGACCATGGAGGTCTTCACCACCCGTATCGACACGATCTACGGTGTCACCTTCATGGTGCTGGCGCCCGAGCATCCGCTGGTGCACGAACTCGTCGAGGGCACCGAGTACGAGCAGCCGGTTACGGAATTCGTGAAGAAGACCATGCGCGAGGACGACACGGTGCGCTCCGCGGCGGATACGGAGAAGCACGGCGTCTTCACGGGCCGGTATGCCATCCACCCGCTGACGGGCGAGCGCGTGCCGATCTGGGTCGCCAACTACGTGCTGATGGGCTACGGCACCGGAGCGATTATGGCCGTCCCCGCCCACGACCAGCGCGACTTCGANNCGAGTTCGCCCGCAAGTACGACATCCCGGTGGTCGTTGTCATCCAGCCGGAGGGCGAGCAGATCGACGGCGATACGCTGCAGGCAGCCTTCGAGGCCAAAGGGGTACAGGTCAACTCGGGTGAGTTCGACGGCATGCCGTGCACGGAGGCCAGTGAAAAGCTGGCCGATCTGCTGGAGGGGCGCGGCATCGGCAGG
>DPJP01000509.1:3471-3608 GCA_003542955.1 Armatimonadota bacterium | reverse complement strand
AGGGGGCCGGGGGGTGAGGCGGCCGGCGAGCACTGCCTCATTTCAACTCCACGGCACAGTACCGCCCGAAGGTATCCGGCAGCGGGAGCGAACCATCCCCGCGCGGCTTCAGCACTACAGGCTCCTTGAGATATGGT
>DPJP01000509.1:213-3441 GCA_003542955.1 Armatimonadota bacterium | reverse complement strand
CCTCCAGCCGCATCCCCTCCGCCCGCCCGTGGCCATAGAAGATAACATGGGCGACGTGCGCTTCTCCGGCACGGTAGAGGTCGATGTAGGCCAGCGGCGGCACCTGGTTCGAGCGCAGCCTCAGCGACGGGGCGGCGGGCATCACCTCGAAGACGATACCGGCGATCTCGAGCGCGCGCTCCGGCCGGAAAGGCAGCATCGTCTTGCCCTCGGCGTACTCCGGATGCGAGCCCCTCCCGGGGCAGGCGGCCAGGTAGCGGACATTGACCCGGTCGCGCAACTCCAGCAGCGGAGATGCCACCCGTTGGCGGAAGCTCTCATCATACTCGCCCGAGTTGCCCGTCACGATCAGTGCGGCGCCACGCTGCTCCGCCGCGGCGATGGCGGAGCATTCGTCATCACTCAGGCAGCTCTGCCCGGCTACGATCAGCAGATCGCGTGGGCCAATATCGCCAAGATGGCGCTGCTTCGCGATCCGCCACGGCGTCTGCCCGAGCAGCGCCTGCTCCCAGCCCATCACGCTGTCGTATGCACGCTCGTGGTCGAATGCCAGCGACCACAGGGAGTGGTATATCCACACATTCGCGCACGCCGTGGAGTCCCGATAGAGGTGCTCATTCTCACGTGCGAAGCCCATGTAGCGCTTCATCGCCTCGTGAAACAGGGGAAGCTCGAAGAAGGCCGAGCCGTCGCGCTTGTTCCCGGAGCGCAACGCCCACGTGGCAGTCAGCACGTGCCCCCCGCAGGCCAGGCATTCGGCCATATCCAGCTCAACGGGCTTGGCCTCATCCGGCAGGTTGATGCTCCCCGCGGGTTGCCGCAGCCAGTCCGTCGAGAGCGTCACGCAGTCGATGGACGTGCCCTCCTTCAGATGACGTATCTTCGTCACGAGGTGGCCGTCAAGCACCTGCGGCATGTCGTGGCTCTCCGCCACGGCCAGGTCGAGGTAGCTGCTGTCATCGGGCAGGAGCCGCGTGCGCTGCTTGCGCCAGAGCGCCGGGCAGTCCTCATAGGTGACCAGCGCCGCGCCGGGCTTCTTCTGGTGGACATACTCACGCATCTCGCGGAGGCGATTGCCCATCAGGTCGATGCGGAAGCGCACCCACTCCTGCCAGACGGGGTCTCTCGCGTGCCAATTGACCGGAATCCTGACATGGTCGAAATGCGGGATGCCGAAGCGCTCCAGCGGGTCGGGGTGGTGCTCCGAGAGGTACGCGCGGAAGCGCTGCTGACATGTCTCGCAATGGCAGTCATACGCAGTGCCGTCGAACTCGACGCCGTCCATATCGGCCTGCGTAAGGCAGCGGTCCATCACGCGCTTGATGTAGGCGATGAACTCATCGTGGCTCGGGCAGGCCATCCAGCGCCATGTCGCGCTGCCGTAGGTGCGCAGGCTGCCATCGGGGCCGCGCTGGACCCAGTCCTCGAGGTTCGGGATTTCATCGAGCATCGTCTCATAGATGACCGTCGAGAACTGGTGATAGCCGAGCACGCGAATGCCGCGCTGGTGCGCCCGTGCCGTGTAATCCGCCGCGCGGTCCATCTCCGCGGACTCCGCCTGCAGGCCGAAGCCCTTGTAGAAGTGGGTGCTGACGAGGTTGACGCCCGCCTCCGCGAGCTTGTCGAGTATCTCGTCCGAGTGCATGCGCTCATACCAGTCCCGCACCCAGTGACCTGTCGCCCAGCCGTCTCCGATACCGGCTCCATAGCCGCCGCGCGCATACAGCTCGACAGGCTCCCACAGCGCCCACACCCAGCGCAGTTTCCCCGTGGCAATCCATTCGGGCACCGCAAGTGAATCAGCCATCACGGTTCAGCCTCCGTGTCCGTCAGTCCATTCGACATTCCCACAGGTAGCCCGAGCGGTCCGGGTTGTCGGTTTCCGCCACGTAGAACACATTCTCATCGTCAACGGTCAGGTCGTGTGTCCGATAGCAGGATGTATCCAGCTCGGGGTCGTAGATGGCTCCGAGGTTGGTGAAGGCATTCGTCTCGCGGTCGTAGGTGAACATCTGCCCGGCGTAGCTGTCGCCGCCGCAGCCGTAGATGAGCCCGTCCCTGCCGACCATCAGCCCCGGCATGCGGCGGGAGTCAAACGGCTTGCCCAGGTAATCGCACGCGGCTGTATCGGGGTTCAGGCGAATGAGTTCGCCCAACGTGGAGCCGATGTACAGGTAGCCGTCGCCGCCGTTGATCATGCAGTCGACCGGCCCGGCGCCCGGATACATGATGTCGCGCCCCTGCGGGCCGTTGGGGATCGAGTGGTTGAACCAGGTGATCTCATCGACCTCCGGGTCGTAGCAGAACAGGCAGTGCTTCGTCCAGTGCCAGGTGCCCCAGAAGCGTCCTCTGTCATCCAGCGCGGAGATGTGCGTGATCGAGCCGATGAAGTCGTAGTCGGTCACCTCATCCGCCTCGATGTCGTACTTGAAGAACTTGAAAACCGGGTAGGTGAGCCCGTAGATCAGCCGCCGCTGCGTATCCATGGTGATCGTCTGGATGTAGTCGTACTTGACCGGCGTGGAGAGCACATCATAGCGATTGGTGGCGGGATCGAAGGTGAATATCTTCCCGCCGGGGGCATCCAGCCGCCGGCTGACGTCATGCAGGCAGGCGGTGGCCCCGTAGATCGTGCCGTCGGTGTCGAAGGTGAGCGAGCGGTGGATCTTCACATCATACTGCTCGCCGACCTCCGCCCACCCCAGGCTCGTCCATTCGCCGGTGCGCGGGTCGAACTTGTAGAAGATGTCGGCATCGTAGGCGGTGATGCCGCAGTAGAGCATGCCGTCTACGTGGTTGTAGAGCAGACACGTGAAGGCGACGTAGTTGCGGCGCCGATACTCATCCATCTTCCCACGCCCGAATTCGTCGCTTTGCGCGCCGGCTGCCTCGCGCTTCCAGTCTCTGAGGATGTGCGCCTTGCACTTCATCGGCATGAGATATCCCTCCCGGGCATGTGAGCGACGGCAGTAGGTATTGCTGCAGCACGGCTACATGGGTCATGAACCGGCCTGCCGCTCGGCCTCACCCCCTGCCCCTCTCCGTGGCCGGAGAGGGGAGCGAGGGCTCGGGAGATGGGGCTGGCCGGGCATCGCCAATACGAGCAACCCCGCGCCAAACCAGCGTCGCGCAAGGCGGCGTTTGGGCAGTTCGTCTTCTTTCAGGCCCGCCGGCCGCAACTCCCCTCTCCGCCGCGCGCCGTCGTGTGGCGCGGTCCGGAGAGGGGCC
>DPJP01000509.1:0-155 GCA_003542955.1 Armatimonadota bacterium | reverse complement strand
AGGGGCCGGGGGTGAGGCACGCGCACCGCGTATTTCGCCGCCGTGCGTGTGCCGTCCTGTGTGCGCAGGCAACCGCAGGCAGGTAATCGGCTGCAGGGCACGAAACCACCGGTACACTATCACAAGGAGAACGCGACAGATGAGCAGTCAACCGA
>DPJP01000510.1 GCA_003542955.1 Armatimonadota bacterium | reverse complement strand
CGGAAGCAGGGAGAGGGGGCCGGGGGGTGAGGCCCACGCCCCTACCCCGGCTCCTGCCCGCCCATGAAGCCCTCGTGGAAAGACACCGGCTCGTAGCCGCGCTCGGTCACCCATTTGATGGCCGCATCCAGCCGCTGCCCGTGGTCAGGGATGTAGCGGGTATAGAAGGGCCAGAAGTACTGCTCGTGGGTGAACAGGTCCATCACTTCGGCCTGCCGCGGGTTCTCGTACAGCGGCTGCAGAACGCTCTCCACCTGCTCGACAGGCGTGTTGTTGCAGACGATGTCCACCCGCGAGAAGAGCAGACCGGTGCGGAAGTCCTTGAGCGCCTCGTGGCTGAATACGTTCTCCGAGCGAACGGGGTCAAGCATGTAGTTAACATCGCTGCCCCACTCGCGCATGCCAAAGAAGCCGGACAGCACCCGCACCCCATGCTCATAGAGCGCCGGCAGCGCCGCGGGCTGCACCATCCCCCAGTGGATGACCGTCGGTGGCGCCAGCGTGGCCTCCCCGGCGAAGCGCAGGACCTGCTCTTCGACGCGATGGAGATCATCCATAAGCGTCTCGGCTGCCGCATACTGGTAGAGACGGTCCGGGTCGTTGGCGCGTGCGTGGAATGCCAGCACCATCCAATCGGCATTGTTTTCGAACTCGCTCTTGTAGCGGTCCGGGAACTCGGTCAGCTCGAAGCCGTCGGCTGTTGAGAAGTAGATGTTGAGCGTGAACTTCGCCCCGTACTCGGTGTTGAGCTTCCGCAGAATGTCGAGGTAGAAGCAGTCGAACAGCGAGTCGTAGCCGCTCTGGGCGACATCGCGCAGCCAGAAGCTGTTGTCATCAATCGAGAAGCGGTAGCGTGGTTTCGAGTAGCGATCCCACACCACTCTGACGGTGTGCTCCTGGTGGCCGTATGCGCCCTCGTAGACGGCGGTGATGTCCTGCTCGACCTCGGTGATGGTGACGGGACACTCGAAGCGATCACCGACGGTTGCGGCTTCGACGCCGTTGACAGTCACTGTGCCCCATCTCGGCGCATCTCCCTTGATGAGCACGGTGAGGCNNTGTGGTGTGGCGGGATGCTATTCCGGCACGCGCGCGGATAGACCTCCGCGGCCGGGCGTCTCTGCCTGCCCGAATCGCAGATTCCACCGAACTATTCGGGCACGCCAAGCGTCAAGTACCCACAGAAGCCCTACCCGACGTACGGGCGTCGATCGCGCTGAGACCGCCTAACCCCAGCAGGCAGATCAGTAGATTGGCGCCCGTCTCCATTGCTGCCCATGCATTCTCAGACCTCCGTGCGGCACCTCCGGCAGTTGCGTTATCGCCACCTCCAGAGATAACACGCCCTGGAAGAGGGAAGCCTGATTCGGCGGGGAAATGACTGTCCCCGCTCAGGCGCGGGGTACGGGCACTACCTACATCCATACGGAGGGGCTACCGGTGAGCGACAAGAGACAGCAGGAGAAACTGGCGCTTGAGGGCGGCCTCAAGGCAGTGACGAGCATCGAGGGCAAGGGGCAGCCGAAGATCGGCGTCGATGAGTTCATGGCCGTGGCCGAGCGCTTCGGCTTCTCGGAGAGTGTACTCGGGAAGATCCGCAAAGCCGTCGAGTCGGGAGACGTCGGCGAGGGCGCCTACCTGGCCAACTACTACGCCGGGCTCAAGCAGACGAAGAACGAGGAGTACGCCGCACTGGCACGGAAGCTGTTCGGCGTTGGCTACGCCATCCCCATGAGTTCCGGCACGGGCGCGCTGCATTCGGCCTTCGTTGCCGCGGGCGTCGGGCCGGGCACGGAGGTCATCTGCCCGGCGGTCGGCTTCTTCGCCACGGCCGCGGCCGTTGTGTCGTCCAAGGGCATCCCCGTCTTCTGCGATGTCAATGAGTCGATGCAGATTGACCCCACCAAGATCGAGGCCCTCATCACCGACCGCACCGTCGCCATCGCTCCCACGCACTACCAGGGCGGCGTGTGTGACATGAAGTCTGTGATGAAGGTCGCGCGCAAGCACAAGATCAAGGTCATCGAGGACTGCGCGCAGTCGTGCGGCGCAAGCTATGCGGGTAAGCTCGTGGGCACGTATGGTGACATCGGCTGCTTCTCGATCTCGGCATACAAGATCGTCGGCGGCGGCGAGGGCGGTCTGCTCATTACCGACAAGCTTCGTCTGTACGAGCGCGCCAACCAGCTCGCGGAATGCGGCGGCCTCTGGCGGCCCATCCGCTTCGACCCGCCCCGCTACAAGGGTGAACTCTACTGCGGCACCAACTACCGGCTCTCTGAACTCGAGGCCGCTATCGACGTTGTCCAGATGAAGAAGATGCCGGCGACAGTCAAGCGCTTCCGCGCCGCGTACACGCGTGTGCTCAAGGGTCTCAAGACCTTCAAGGGGATCACGCCCGGCCTGGTCAATGACATCGAGGGAGAGGTCGGCTATACGCTGCGGTTCTTCCCCGAGAGCCCCAGACTGGCCGCGAAGATCGCCGAGGCGCTGCGGGCGGAGAACATCCCCGCCGGCACCCGCGGGCCCAGCGGCCGCGACGACTGGCACATCTACCACTACATGTACCCAGTGACACTCAAGCAGGGCCCGACGCCGGACAACTGCCCCTTCGAGTGCCCGCTCTACCTGCAAGCCGGCGGGGATGTCAACTACGCAAAGGGCCAGTGCCCGGTCGCGGACGACCTGTTCGACCGCGCGGTGTCGATCCGCATCAGCCAGTGGTACAACGCCGCCGACTGCAAGCACATTGCCAACGGCATCAACAAGGTGCTGGCGGCCTATTGCGAGCCCGACCCGGATGGGAAGCCGTGGATGTAGGGGAAGGGGCGAGGGGCTGCCCGGCCTGCCTCACCCCCAGCCCCTCTCCGTGGCCGGAGAGGGGAGTGTCGGCACGGAATATGAGCCCAATATGCGTTGCCCAAGGCGGAAGAGCCCCACGGGTCTCAGAACACCTTCGGTGCCCGAGGCTTGGCCCGAACGCAGACACGCGCAACCGTTGATGCCCACCGGGTCTGAGGGTGCCGGTCGCCGCCTGTTTCCCGGCAGCGTAGACCCGAGCCCTTGCCCCCCTCTCCGGCCACGGAGAGGGGGGCCGGGGGGTGAGGCCGGCGACGCGAGCCGCTGCGGCTCATACCCCTTCAGCACAGCGGCTCCAGAATCGCGATTGCCCGCTTGATGTCCTCGATCTGCTGCGGGCCGCTGATCTCGCGCTCAATCGCCAGCACGCCCGTGAAGCCCTTCTCCTTGAGCTTGGGCACCAGCAGCGGGAAGTTCACGCGGCCCTCGCCCATCGGCTTCTCCTTGCCGAGGTTGACACCATCCGTCGGGTACTCGCCGTCCTTGGCATGGCAGCCCTTCACATGCTGGCCGAACACATCCAGCGCATCGACAGGATTGGCCTTCCCGTACATAAGCAGGTTTGCCGGGTCGAGGTTGATGCCGAGGTTTCCGGTGCCGACATCCTCGATCAGTCGCAGCAGCACCACAGGGGTCTCCTGGCCCGTCTCGAACCAGAACTCGATGCCCTGGTCCAGGCAGACATTGGCGATTGACTTGACCGCCTGCATCGCCCCGTAGTAGTCCTCATCGCCGGGGAACTCCGGGATGAACCCCAGGTGCGTGGTGATCGAGCCGATGCCGATGGCGCCGGCGATGCGCGCGGACTCCTGAAGCTGCAGCACGCGCTCACTGCGGGAGGCGGCAGGCACGATGCCGATGGTCGTCGGCCCCTCGACGAAGTTCCACACCGTCCGCCCGGAGGGCATTGACCAGAGTGTGGCGATATTGACCCCGTGCTTGTCCGCGGCGTCACGCAGTTCCTTCGCCTGGTCGAGCGTGCCGGAGCCTGCCGACCAGTGGACCTGGCAGTTGCGCAGCCCCAGATCGACGACCTTCTTCATCGCCTCGTCGGCGCTCGGCCGCGGCGAGAGCATCACACCAATCTCGAGTTTCTCAGCCATCAGGAATCCCTCCGTACGCAGTCAGTTCGGTTGAGCCACGTTATTCTAACACTCACTCGGGTCCACTCGCACGGTGAATCTCGGCGTGGGCGCGGCCGCGCGATGCGGCGCCTCCTGCCCGCATCCTCCATATCCGCCTCACCCGCACAGCGCCTGCTCGACCACGCGCNNGGACCACTGCTCCGGGATTGGCAGGCCCAGCACTGTCGCAAGCGTGGGCGCGGTGTCCTGGATCATCACCGGGGTCGATATCTCAACGCCCGGGCACACTCCCGCCCCGCTCAGGATCCACGGGATGGTTATGTCCTCCGGCATGTCTGTGCCGTGCTTGTGCTCATGTCCGCCGTGGTCGGCCAGGACGGCTACCACGGTCTGTTCGAGGTGGCCGTTGGCCTCGACGGCCTCGAGCGCCATGCCGGTAGCCTGGTCGCACAGCTCGATCGCGCGGATGTACTCATCCGACATCCAGCCGCAGGCGTGCCCGTCAGTGTCGGGCTGTGCCAGGTACAGAAACATCGCGCCGGGAGCATGGGCGCGGATCAGCTCGACTGCGCCGTGGCCTGTGGCGATCGCATCTTTCTCGTACTCGTGGGTGAGGTCGGTGAAATCGACGATGGCGGAGGGCACCAGCGTCGCGAAGGGCGGCCAGCCGCAGACCGCTGCCGTGCTCATGCCGTGGTTGTGGCACAGCTCGAGCAGGCTCGGTATCGGCTGCACATACGGATCGGGCCACGAGTTGGACTGCACGCCGTGCTCGTCGGGTGTGGCGCCATAGAACAGGCTGCAGTGCGTGGGCAGTGTCACCGAGGGCTCGACGGTCTGCGCCTGCCATGTGTAGGCGCCCCGCTGCCAGAGCCTGTCGATGACGGGCGTGTCGGCGATGGCCAACGCGTCGGGGCGGACGCCGTCGAGTGTGATGATGAGTGCGCGTTCGGCTCTCCTGCTAGTCTCGTGCATGCTCTGCCACCTTGTGGACGATATCGGCCATGTCCTGGATGTCTTTCTCCGTGAAGTACTGGTTCACGTGCAGCGACGCCATCTCATTGAGCGCCCGCTCCGCCTCGGGGCAGTAGCCCTCCTCGTATGGCACCTCGTGCCCGCTGCCGTATTCCTTCGAGTCGAAGGGGAACAGCGTATCGCCGTAGATGTTCTTCTTTCGCAGCGCCTCGTACATGTAGATCGGGCAGCCGATGTAGCCCGCGCCACACGGCGCCCCCTCGGCCACGCAGGCCCGGGCGAATTCGACATTGCTCATCCCCAGCTCCTGCTCGTCGACCCGCAGGGCATAGTGCCAGTAGGTGTGAACTCCGCCGGGCGTGGTGATGGGTGGTTGGATGCCGGGGATGCCCTGGAGCTTCTCCGTCAGCAGGTCGCCGGCCCAGTTGAACCCCGCCGTGATGCGGTCGAGCTTGGGCAACTGCGCCAGGCCGACCGCGGCGGTCAGCTCTGTCATGCGGTAGCAGAAGCCGAAGATTCTGTACTCCCGCGCGCCCAGCGCCGAGTAGTTCGGCCAGCCCTTATTGGCAAACAGGTGGATGCGTTCACCCAGTGCGTCATCATCGGTGATCGTCAGTCCGCCGTCGCCGGTGGTGATGTGCTTGGATTGCTGCAGCGAGAAGGAGCCGATGTCACCGATCGTCCCCGCCCGTCGGCCCCTGTACATCGTCCCGTACGACTGCGAGGTGTCCTCGATCACGTGCAGATTGTGCTCACGCGCGATCCGCATGATTGCGTCCATGTCGCAGGGATTACCGAACAGGTGCACCGGCATGATTGCCGCGGTCCTGTCGGTGATGCGCTCGGAGATCGAGGCGGGGGAGACGTTATACGTGTCGGGGTCGATGTCGGCGAACACCGGGATGCAGTTCTGTGCCAGGATCGCGACAATAGTGCCCATGTCGGTGATCGGCGCGGTGATGATCTCATCGCCGGGGTTGGGGTTGATGCCGCCGACGGCGACGTGCAGCGCCGAGGTCCCCGATGTCGACGCCGTGCAGTGGCGCACACCGTAGTGCTCGGCAAAGCGCGCCTCGAACAGTGGAACCTTCTCACCCCCGTGGAGGCAGAGCCGTTTTGACTCGATGACCTCCGTCACCAGCGCAAGCTCCTCGGCGCCGATGTCCTTGCCTGATGGGAACGGCTCAGTCCTGACGGGTTCTCCGCCGTGGATAGCGAGCTTCACTGGATAGCCCCTCTTCTGCAGGGAATAAGAGAAGACAAAAGCCGCCCCGTGGGTGCGGTGGCGGCTCGGAGGTCGTGCTTGCTGCCGGGTGCACTGCGCTACTCGGCGGGACCGGCCGTCGCCTCCAGTATGCGGCCGATGATGAGCAGCAGCTCGTCGAAGTTGAACGGCTTGGCCTGGTACCACGTGGCTCCCAGTTGCCACCCGCGCGCCTTCTCGGCATCCTTGTTGTGAGCCGTCAGCACCAGCACCGGGATGTCGGCCTTTGCGGCATCCTGCTGCATCATGCGCAGCACGTCCCAGCCGTTGAGCCTGGNNTGATATCAAGCACCATCAGGTCGGGCTTGACGGTATCGAGCTTCTCGAGAGCCTCCATGCCGTCATAGGCGGCCACGAACTCATAGCCGGCCTCAGTCAGGAATATCTCAGCAGACCGGACGAGGTCTCTTTCGTCGTCAACGAACAGAATCTTATATGCCATGCTTGCCCACCTTGCGTTCCCTGAGGTTCCTCCGGCCATAGCCACCGCTACAGCTGTGCGGCGGCGTCGGTCAACGGCGTCTCGCATCCTATGCGGGCTAGTGCCGCGCCGGAGGGACCGAATCCTCCCCGCGCCGGGTGAGAATGCTCATTTCTCCCTGTGTCCCCAATGGTCCTGCCTGCGATCGGCGACGAAGTTGCTTCCCTCCATCTGCTTGGCGTACGCTTTCATCTGCGCCAGAACCGCCGCGATGTGGCCCGGGTGTGTGATATCGGGCGCCTCGTTGGTCACCATCACCGCGGTCAGCGAGGTCAGGGGAAACCACTCCGGCACTCCGCGCCGGTTCAGCGCGCAGAACTGCCCCGCCCGCCTGTGCTCGGCCTCGAAGTAGCTTGCCTTTGCCGCATCCCACTGCTCGACTACGTGCTGCCCGAGAATTCTAGCCGAGGCGACATCGGCCGTCAAGAAGAAGTCGTCCCCCCCGATATGGGCCAGGAACCAGTGCGTGGGGCTATGGAGAGCCACCGCCGCCTCGATCTGCCGCCCGAGGCCCAGGATCATCTCATCGCCCTTCTGATAGCCGTAGACGTCGCTATACGGCTTGAAGTTGTCCAGATCGAACTGGATCACCGCCAGCGATCCGCGGACGGGCAGCCTGAGTGCGATCTCGCGCTCGAGGGCGGGGCTGCCCGGGAGGCCGGTGAGCGGATTGACGGCCGCGTACTCGCCGATGGTATCCAGCACCATCCGAACCACCGCCGCGACGACCTCCGGGTCCGCGGATGGCACATAGGCCTGCGCCCCGGCCGCCGCGGCGGCGGCGAATGCCTCGGCCGAAGCATCCTCGCCCACCAGGATGACGGGCATGCGCGCTCCCATCGAGCACTCCGACAGTGGGGCAACCGCCTCGGCCGCACGCGTCACCGCCACATCGGCCGGTGGCTCGCATGTCAGCTCCAGCCCCTGCTCGGCGAACGCAGCCGCATAGCGCTCCATGGCGTCCGCGTCCGCGCTGCTCAGGCAAACCCGCCGGGCTGCCATCACACCCACCTCATTGACAGCATGTCGCGGCCGCCGTTACTATACACTATCACTCTCAGGAGGCACACCGCCGATGCCCACTCTCTTCATGGTTCTCGGTGCCCTTGGAATAGGCGGCATTCTCGGTTACGCCGCCGCCAGCTTCGTCAAGACGGCGACCAGGGTCGTGGCAATCATCGTCGGCTTCATCTTCATCGTGATCCAGGTGCTCGCCTACTACGGCATCATCGAGGTGCACTGGGATGCCATGCAGAGCCTGATGCCGTCGGCCTCGACGGCCGCCAAGTCGGGCTTCTCCGCGCTGTGGAAGATCCTCGTCTTCAACCTGCCGTTCACCGGCGGCTTCGGCGCGGGTTTCTGGTACGGCTGGAAGCACTGAGCCACGCTTCCCACATGTCCGCGCGGCCGCCGCACGACCGGCGCCAGGGGATCCCCCGCGCCCGTGGGCCGGCCTCGCTCGCTGCCCCGACGTGTGGGCAGTCCCGCGGCTGCGGGATGCGGCCCCTCCCCGAGCACCAACGAACGCACCGTCCGCCGCGCACCCGTCAGACCTTCACTTCCCTCCCCTGCCGCGCCGACTTGTAGACCCCGTCCAGGATGCGCTGGGTGAACAGCGCCTGCTCGCCCGGCACGGGTGAGGGCAAGCCCTTCCTGATTGCCTCGGCGAAGGCTACGATCTGGGCCGTGTGCGACGCGATACCGGCATCAGGGTTGACCTGGGTGTAGGTATTCGTCAGCATTCCGGCTTCCTCGCGCACCAGTGTTGGCGGGTTGTTGACGATGCCGCCCTCGGTACCTGCCAGCATCACCGACCAGGTATCCAGCTCGGGGGAGTTGAGCGCCCAGGAGGCCTCGAGCGAGAGACACGCGCCGTTGGCGAAGCGGATGAACGCGACCGCGAGGTCCTCCGGCAGCTCGTACATCTTCGGGTCATGCTTCATCAGCGACGGCCTGTTGGCGATCTTCAGCCAGGTGTTGGCCGAGACGCTCACCGGCTCGGGATGCCCCATCAGCCACAGCGACAGGTCCAGAACGTGGACGCCGATGTCGTATGTCGGCCCGCCCGCGGAGAACTGCGAAAGCAGAAACGACGGCCGCACCGGGACTCCGCGCGAGCGCAGCCAGGAGGCCCGCCCCCAGTAGACCTCGCCCACCAGCCCAGCATCGACCCAGCGCTTCAGCGCCAGGTGCTCCTGCGTGAAGCGCATGCTCTGCCCGACCATCAGCAGCCTGTCGGCGGCCTGCGCGGCCGCGATCATCTTGCGCACGTCCGCGGAGGAGGTGGCCATCGGTTTCTCGACCAGCACGTGGCACCCGGCCTTGAACGCATCCAGTGCCGGCTTCACGTGCAGCTTCTGCGGGGTGCAGATGTCGACGACGTCCAACTCGACCTGTGCGAGCATCTGCGAGTAGTCCTCGAACAGCAGGTCGGCGCCGAGGCCGGCCCGTCGCTGAGTGCTCTCCCGCGCGCCGGAGCTGGGGTCGGCCCCAGCCACTATCTCACAGCCATCGGCCGCCAGCCAACCTGGAATGTGCCCGCCCTGACAGATGCTCCCCAGCCCGATCAGACCTACCCTCAGCTTCTTCGCCATGTACCAGAACCTCTCTTCTTCTACGTTTTTGTACGGCTGGGGTCAGGTCTTGAAAATTCATTTTTCGCGTCCTCGTCGTGCCGCTACCCCCCCGCTGCAGGCCGAGGGATGAGTCTTCAGGGCCTGACCCCAGCTCGACCTCAGCAAAGCGACGTTTCTCAACAAAACGGGCCGGACCTCCACGGCACGCGAGGTCCGGCCCGCAATCTTCGACACCACTTCCCCGGTGGGGGAGCAGCTACACCTTGACCTCTTTGCCCTGCTGCGCCGACTTGTACAGGCCGTCGAGGATGCGCTGGGTCATCAGTGCCTGCGCGCCCGGCACCGGTGACGGCCCACCGTTCTTGACTGCCTCGGCGAACTGCCGAATCTCCTCCGAGTGCGACGCGATGCCGCGATCGGGGTTGACCTGCACTGTCGAGTCGACCAGCAAACCGGCCTCCTCACGCGTCAGGGTCGGCGGGTTGTTGCGGATGCCTCCCCTGGTGCCTGCCAGCATGATGCCGTTGTTCGGCGCGGCTGAGTTGATGGCCCAGGACGTCTCCAGCGACAGCGTCGCTCCGTTGGCGAAGCGTATGAAGCCGACGGCCAGCTCCTCGGGCACCGTGTACTTCTTCGGGTCATGCTTCATCAGGGACGGCTTGTTGGAGATCTCCAGGTACATCGCCGCCGAGACCGCCACAGGCTCCGGGTGCCCCATCAGGTAGAGGCACAGGTCGAGGATGTGCACCGCCAGGTCGTAGCATGGGCCGCCCGCGGACAGCTCCTTGACGATGAACGCGCCCCACGCAGGCACCCCGCGGGGCCGCAGGTACGAGGCCCGGCCCCAGTAGATGTCGCCCACCAGGCCCTCATCGACCCAGCGCTTCATTGCCAGCGCGTCATCGCCAAAGCGCATGCTCTGCGCGATCATCAG
This sequence comes from Armatimonadota bacterium, assembly GCA_003542955.1. Classification (GTDB taxonomy): domain Bacteria; phylum Armatimonadota; class Zipacnadia; order Zipacnadales; family UBA11051; genus UBA11051. Next base: position 2,698 of record DPJP01000510.1, on the reverse strand, counting down.
CAGCTTGCCGGCCTGCTCGGAGGCGGCGATCATCTTCTTGGCGTCCGCCACCGAGGTCGTCATCGGCTTCTCGACGATCACGTGGCAGCCCTTGGCGAAGGCGTCGATCGTCGGCTGCTTGTGGATGCAGTTGGGTGTGCAGACATCGATGATGTCGAGGTCGACTTCGCTCAGCATCTTCTTGTAGTCGGTGTACAGGCGCGCCTCCGGGATGCCCGCCTTCTCGCCGCCTGCCTTCAGTGTCTTCGGGTTGACATCCGCCGCAGCGACGATCTCACAGTAGTCCAGCGCCTGCCAGCCGGGGACGTGGCAGCCCTGGGCAATACCACCGATCCCGATGAATCCCACTTTCAGCTTCTTAGCCATCGACAAATCCTCCCTGACATCTATCTGGTCTCACACGCTTTCTGATACGGGTACTGCTCACGCTCGGCGCCCGACGAGGATCTCATCATCGGGGTCGAATGGCGGGTCGACGATCACCACTGCGGTGAACCCGCCCCACCCGCGATGCGTGACCCCGGCCGGGATGTAGACGCCCGAGCCCGCGCGCACCGGGTGCGTATCGCCATCGAGTTCAACATATCCCTCGCCCTCGATGATGTAGTACATCTCATCGGCGAGTTCGTGCAGATGCGCCTCACCGTCGACCATCTCGGTGACATGCAGGCTCATCGAGGCCGCGTCGGCGGCGGTGATGATCCGCGTGCTCTGCCCGCAGGGGCAGTCGACCGCGGCGACGTCGTCGCGGTGCCTGACGACCGGTTGTTGGCTTCCTGGCATTGGGCCTCGCACCCTCAATCGCCCTATTCCCTCGCCTGCGCCGCCATTCCTCCGCCGTTGGTGTCTACACTACTTCTTCGCATCCCGGTGATGGCGCGAGAGCTTCACTCGCCAGGGCTCATGGAAATCCCACAACGCGCGGTACAGCTCCGCAGCCAGCTCCGGCGACTCATCGATCAGATTCTGCTTCTCCGCGGCATCGGTCGGCAGATGGTACAACTCATCGCCCTTCTCGCCGCGGTTGTCGATGAACTTGTAGCCGTCATCGGTGACGACGCCGGCGCGGTAGTTGTAGGCGCCCAGGTAGAGCCGCTCCGCGCGCGGCAGGCCCTCCCCCGTCGCCGCGGACCACAGGCTCCGGCCCTGCATGCCCTCGGGCCTGGGTATGCCGGCGCTATCCAGCAGAGTCTCGGGGACATCGACATTGCTCACGAGCCCGTCGTAGCGCGAGCCGGCGGGTATCTGCCCGGGCAGGCGCATCAGAAGCACCACGTGCGCAAGCTCCTCATAGATCGGGTAGCCGAACTTGCGGATCGTGCCGTGTTCGCCCAGCGGTATCCCGTGGTCGGAGACCAGCACCAGCAACGTGTCGTCTGTCAGTTCCAGTTCATCAAGGCTGTCGAGGAGCTTGCCGAACCAGTAGTCGGCCTCCGTCAGTCCCCCGTTGTACAGAGCATGGACGTGCTCCATATCTCCGGGCATCACCCAACTCATGTCCGGGCCCATCGGCATCGGGATATAGCGACCCTCGTAGCCGCGGTGTGGCTCGTACATGCTCGCCCAGGGCTCGGGTGTATCCCAGGTCTCATGCGGCGCGAAGCTGTCGACCCAGAGGAAGAACTGCTCCTTGCGGTGCTTCTGCAGCCATGCTGAGACATCCTCGACCATCAACTGCGGGAGGTACTTGCCGTACTCCTCCTGCGCGAAGAGGCGGTTGGTCTTGGTATAGGGGTAGAAGAGGTACTCCTTCTCGGGAAAGCCCGGTGGAAAGAATGCCTCGGATACATCAGCAAGCCTGGTCTCATCCGCCGACCGCAGGCACTTGCCGAAGGGGTAGTGGATGAACTCCTGGAAGCCCCGCTGCATGTTGGCGCCGGCGTTGAAGGGGGTGTCGGAAAACGCCGCGGTCACATAGCCCGCTTCCGCGAACAGCTCCGCGATGTGCAGGTCGCCGGCCTCGAGCGCCTGCCAGGGACGGTTGGTGAAAGTGTGCGTGCCGGTGACCATCGCCGTGCGCGCGGGAATCGTGTTGGGGCACTCCGCGTATGCGCGCGTGAACAGGCAGCTCTGCGAGGCCAGCCGGTCGATGTTGGGGGTCTTGACGACAGTGGGTCCGTACNNTTTATCGACACGGACGGTGTCCAGGCAGATCACAATGACATTCATGGCAGATGCGCCCCTCCGCCGGGCCGCGCCTGCGCGTCGATGGCGCATGACACAGCAAAGGGGCCGCAGCGTCAGACTGCGGCCCCGGGAGCCTCGAAGAACCCGTCACGGCCCGAGGGCCGTGCGGGCATGATACACCCCGGCCAATGCTAGTTCAAGTCGAAGTTGGCCGGATTGGTGACATAGCCCTCGTTGTGAGCCTTGGCGTGGCCGTCGCAGAAGGCGACATTTGCCGTCTCATTGTGCCGGAGATACACGAAGTAGTTGTTCGGGTTCCGCGCGTAGGTGATGACATAGGTCATGCCGTTGCTCCAGCCGCCTGATGAGACCTGATGGGCGCCGCTGTCGGCGAGCAGGACCGTCTCCGCCGGTGACTTGATCTCGCCGATCGGGCAACCGCCATAGCCGTAGCCACCCGTCGAGCTATGCCAGTAGTAGGTCAGGGTCGAGTAGTTCCAGCCATAGCCGAGGGTATAGCTCGACCAGCTCGGGCAGATGAGCAACTGGGTGTTCTTGATGTACGGCTGCA
>DPJP01000134.1:13381-20422 GCA_003542955.1 Armatimonadota bacterium | reverse complement strand
CCGCCGCCGCCTGCTCCCGCGCCGCCTGAGAGCTTCCCCGGCGGCCACCTCTATGTGAGCTGGTCCGGAACGCAGGTGGGCACGCACTCGATGACGACGCCCGGCGGGGATGCCGGGGTCACCCTCAGGGTCGGCTACTACCCCACACAGCAGGCGATCAACCGCGCGTTACCGGGCACATTCGGTCAGGAGGAGGGCGATCTTGACGTCGTGATCAGGAGCGCCTCCGCCGACCGACCCGCGTACCCATCCGCACCGGCCATGCTCGCGCAGTTGCCTCGCGCGGTTGATGGCGTAGTCGAGGCCACGCTCGCCCAGACGCCCGCCCGCGAATTGTTCGGCAAGCGCTTCTACGGGCCATACATCGACGCTGACACGTACGGCCTGTGGGGCGAGACAGATAGCATCATCGGCGCGCGCTTGCGGCCCTCCGCCGTCATCGGCGACGTCTACGTCCAACTCGGCGCGAATGTCTACAACGACTTTCAGAGTGGCTGGGATGCCCAGCTCAGCGAAGCATTCGCCGTCGCCAGGCCCGGCAAGAGCGAGATCATCGTGGGCCGCCAGCACTTTCTCGAGGGGCCGGTCAACAACTCCGACCTCGGGACCGTCATCGGCTTTGATACCATCGATGCCGCGCGCATCCGCAGGCAGCTCGACGACCGGTGGACCGTCGACTTCGGCATCGTATTCGACTACCTGCCGTTCTCATCCGAGACGACCTCCGGAGCGTACCTGCGGGCCCGGAACTCCATCGGCCCCGGCGCGTTGGGGCTCAATCTCGTGCACGATGACGAATGCGACATCGGCTTCAGCGTCGATCTGGCCTGGCCAGCCATTCCCGGACGGCTCGATCTGTACGGCGAGTACGGCAACACCTCCGAGGACAAGGCCGTGTCGACGTTGGGAGCCTATTTCCCCGGCCTGTACCAGTCTGCCGACATAGACGTGTTCATTGAGCGCGCCACACGCGAGGGTGAGGCTGCGCTGTGGTCACTCGTGGCATACAAGAACCTGAATGATCGGTTGACCGGCGCAGTACTCATCGAGAAGCAGGCAGGTGAGGCCCCCAATTTCGCGATTGGCGGGATGCTGCAGTTCTGAGCCAGGCAAGGCTGTCGCCGTCTATCCCATTCTCGTGGACTGAGGTGAAGTGAGGTGTGTAGGATGCGACTGGGTGTTATTGTGTTGTTGGCCGTTGCGGCGTTTCTCTCGCTTGCAGGCTGCAGTGGGGGCGGGGGTGACGCGGCGGCCACGGGTGGGCTGTCGGTGACCGTGGTGTTCCCCCCCCTGCCTGCCAACGCGCAGGCTGTGACGCCGGCGGTCATCTACCCGCAGACAAACAGCGTCACCATCGAGGTGCTCAAGCCGAGTGACGACGCCCCGCTGGTGCCCCAGACCATCCTCAACCGGCCGGCGCCGGAGGGTGGATCGGTCACAGCCTCCATCACCGCCATCCCGGCAGGGGCAGCGAAGCTGCGGGTGAAGGGATGGAGCGGCGAGGACGGAGAGGGCAACCTCGTCAGCCGGGTGGCCGCGCTGACGACGATCCTCATCGGCCAGAAGGTCACCAGGAGTGTCGTCATGGATGGCTATCCGACATCGCTGCAACTTGCCGCAACCGCCAATCCGGTGCTTGTCGACCTCAACAGCGACATCACGCCCACGCCCATAGCGGCCGACGGCACCAGCCTGCAGATGGGCGACTTCACCTACCAGTGGGAGTCGTCGGACAATGCGATCGCGGCACCCGCGGGCGAGGGAGCCGCGGTGGAGACTGCCGGCGAGCTGCCCGAGCCGCCCACCCAGCGCTTCGTCGGCATCTCCCGCGGCTCGTGCACCAGCACCTGCCGCGTGCAGTATGCGGAGCTTGAGCCGGTTCAGGTGGGGACCTCAGCCGACCCGCCCGTTGTGCAGCAGACCATGACGCTGGTCGTCGACCCCAATGTCGACACGGTCACATTCAACAAGTCGAGCATGTCGCTCAACAGCGGGCAGTCCGACAGCGCCGTGGCTACGGCATGGTACAAGGGGGTCGTTGTCCCGAACGTCAACTTCTCCTTCCAAAGCAGCGCTCCCGCCGTGGCCACCGTCACCAAAGACACCCAGACACAGTGCACCGTCACCGGCGTGAAGGGTGGCACGGCCACGATAAGGGCCAGGCAGCCCTACACGAGTGCTCTGGCCACGCTCGCGGTCACGGTGCCGGAGGGTGATCTGGACGTCATCATCTCCTCGGTGTCGGGTGACTGATGGCGGCGTTGCGGGCCGTGGCCCGGTGCGAGACGCCTGTCGGCCTGTCGGCCGCATGCGTCACAGGCCTGGTCCTCCTTGGGGTATGCTGGGGATCACGTCCGGTCGATGCGGGCACAGACGAGGTGAGACCAAGACCATGCGAACCATTGTGAAGCAGAGCGCCTCTGTCTACATGCTCCTGTGCGTGTCGGTCGTCGCCGGGTGGCTGCTGTCCGGCTGCCATGGAGGCGACGGTGATGCGCTCGTGGCCACCGGACGGGTGTGCATCCAGCTCACCTGGCCTGAGCCGTCGACGGAGGGCGTAGACAGCCAACTGATCCCCGCGCGCAGCGAGTCGGTGTCTGTTGAGGTCCTCGATGGCTCTGACGTTGTCGCCCAGGAGCTTCTGGTGCGCCCGACAGAGCCACCGTGGACGACCGAGGCCGGCTTCGATCCGGTGCCTTCGGGCACGCTCACTGTTCAGGCGACCGCCTATCCGTACGCCGACGGCACCGGAGTGCCGCAGGCGGCGGCGCAGGTGCAGGCGATCGTCGCGCCGGGCGGCAGCGGCTACCCGGCGACGGGCAGTCCCGGTGATCCCGTCAGCTTGGTGCTGCATTCCACGATCACCCAGGTCGCCATCACGCCCTATCCGGCGCAGGTGGAGGCCGGGGAGCAGTTGCAGCTCACCGCCACCGCGCTTGATTCCGAAGGGCGGACCGTGCTCGTGCCGGCCACCGACCCGTTCGACTGGAGCGTTACGCCGAATAACATGGACGTGAGCGGCGCTGCCCTCGGGACCGCGCCCGCGCAGGCGACCCCAGGCGGCGCTGCGACCATCACAGGCGCCGGCGTGCTAACCGGGCGGAGCATCGGCCCGGTAACAGTCACCGCACAGGAGAAGGAGTCGCTGGTCTCGGGGCAACGCACCGCGATCGTTCTTTCACAGGTCTACCTGGTGACGTGGCGGGTTACCCTCGAAAGTGGCTGGGTGGCAACAGACCGCCCCATCGCAGTAGGCAGCGATGGGGTGGTACATATTGCGGACCGCGCTGTCCAGACGATCTTGCGGTACGATAGCGACGGCACGGGTCTCTCGACCCTGGGCTACCAGCCTGACTACAACCAGCTCGAAGGGGTCACGATGAGTCACCCCGGCGACACGCCAGGCGCCGTCTACATCAACCTGTCCACGACCTTTGGCGGTCCTATGATACGGCGCGTGGAGCCCACCAATGGCGACGAGGGGCCAACGTGGGGCAGTTCCGGGGCCGGCCCAGGCCAGTTCGTCATACCCGAGGGCATGGCGTTCGGTCCCGGCGCCGACCCGACGCTGTATGTCGCCGACTACGGAAACCACAGGGTTCAGAAGTTCAGCGCAAATGGTACCTATCGGGGCGAAATCGTGCAAAGCACATTCGATGCCAGTGGAGGCTGGCAGCCCTATGGGGTCGCTGTGGATGACACGGGCACGCTCTACGTGCGTGCCACGGAATATGGCGGTGGGGAAGGCTATCAGATTGAGAAATACGATGATGCCGGCAATCCGCTCGGGTGGTGGGGCAAGGATACCGAGGGCGCGATCGGGTGGCATGCCGCCGGCGGAAGCATCAAGCCGGCGGCGGGCGATGAGCCCGGGGCGTTCACGCAAGCCAAGCAGATATCTGTAGACAGCGACGGCTACGTGTACGTGGGGGACTACTCACTCGGTCGCATCAGCAAACTCAAAGTTGGGCCGGACGGTGGGGTGGTTGCCGTCTTCTCGGACAGTGTCTCGCCATGGGAGTTCGAGAAGCCCGTAGGTGTCGCAGTGGATCCCGAGGGCGGGGTGTATGTGTGCGGTACACGGGATTCGCTGCTGCGCAAGTTCCACCGAGTGATGCCATAGCTGTAGTAGCAGGTCGTTGATGGCCTGAAGACGCTTGCCGCCCGGCTGTTGACCGCGAGGCCGTGCCCGATGTACCATTGGTGACGGTATCACACGTGGAGTGCAGGGGCGTCGCGTTGCGCCTGGTACAGGTATCAGCAGGGCATCCTGCACCCATCTGAGTGCATTCGGATGCAGCCGGCCACCGCGCCAGCAACCGGTGGCCGGCGCTTCTGTGCCCACTGATGCCGAGACGTCGACGGTACTTGCCGCCTGAAGGTGCGCGGCGACGGATCGAGGAACTGCATCACCATGACTGATGGCACGGCGCCTCNNACGGCTGAGGCGATTTCGCGCGAGCAACTCCGCGAGCTGCAGGCCACGCGCCTGCGGGAGGCCGTCCGCAGGGCATCCGCCTCCGACTGGTATGGCCCCAGGCTCGCCGACATCGGCATCAGCCCCAACGACATAGCCGGTCCCGCTGACGTCTGCCGGCTGCCACTGACGACCAAGGACGACCTGCGCGCCGGGATGCCATACGGCTTCCTGGCCGTGCCGCTGACCGACGTCGTCCGCACCCATTATTCATCCGGCACGACCGGCATTGCCACCGGCGTCTGCCATACCCGCAATGACCTCCAGTACTGGTCGGAGTGCGTCGCCCGCGGCATGCGCGCGGTGGGCGTCACGCCCGATGACGTGTTCCAGAACATGATGGGCTATGGGCTCTTCACCGGGGGGCTGGGCTTTCACTACGCGTCTGAACTCATCGGGTGCATGACTATCCCCGCCAGTTCGGGCAATACCCAGCGCCAGGTTCACCTGATGCAGGTCTACTCGACCTCCGTCATCCACATCCTGCCGAATTACGCGGTGCGCGTGGCAGCCTTCTGCGAGGAGATCGGGCTCGACCCGCGCGAGGACCTCAACATCAGTATCGCCTTCGTCGGCGGTGAGCCCCACTCGCAGCAGCTTGTTCGCCGCATCGAGGACACCTTCGGCTGCAAGGTCTACAACTGCTATGGGCTTTCCGAGATGTGCGGGCCCGGCGTGGCCATGGAGTGCACTGCCCAGGACGGGCTGCATGTGCGGGAGGACCATTACCTGGTCGAGATACTCGACCCCGTATCACTCGAGCCCGTGGCGCCTGGAGAACGTGGTGAGCTGGTGCTGACCACGCTTACGCGCGAGGCGATGCCGCTGTTGCGTTACCGCACCCGCGACATCACGCGCATCTTGCCCGGCGAGTGCCCCTGCGGCTGCGGCCATGTGAAAATCGACAGAATCCAGGGCCGCTCAGATGACATGCTGATCGTCAAGGGGGTCAACATCTACCCGCAGCAGGTCGAGCGGGTGCTGATGCAGGCCCCCGAGGTGGGCACCAACTACCTCATCATCATCGACGAGAATGACAATATGACGATCAGAGTCGAGTTGTCCGCGTCCGTGCCGATCGACGAGATGAGGCGACTCTACGCCATCGAGCAACGTCTGATGCATGACCTGCGCTCGGAGATACTGATCACCCCGACCATCGAGTTGGTGCAGCCGAATGCGCTGCCGGTGGGGGAGGGCAAGGCCGTTCGCGTCGAGGACCGACGTGAGCAGAGTTAGGATGCGTGTGCATGTCTGAACCGCAGTTGCTCTCAGGGAATGAAGCCATCGCGCGCGGGGCGTGGGAGGCCGGTGTCGACTTCGGCAGCGGTTATCCCGGCACACCCTCGTCGGAGATACTCCCGGCGCTTGCCGCGCTCGGTATCGCGCATGTCGAGTGGTCCGTCAATGAGAAGTGCGCGCTCGAGGCCGCCGTCGGCGCGTCGCTGGCCGGTGCGCGTGCGCTCGTCACTATGAAGCACGTCGGGCTTAACGTTGCCGCCGACCCCTTCTTCACCCTCGCCTATACCGGTGTCGAGGGGGGTCTTGTACTCGTCGCAGCCGACGACCCCGATATGCACTCCTCGCAGAACGAGCAGGATAGCAGGCACTACGGCAGGGCGGCGCAGGTTCCCGTCATCGAGCCTGCCGACAGCGCGGAGGCCTATGCCTTCACCGCGGCTGCCTATGAGCTGAGCGAGCAGTTCGACCTCCCGGTCATGCTCCGTGTCACGACCCGCATCTGTCATTCCGCTACGCCCGTCTATGTCGGGGAGCGGCCGGAGATCGATCGCGAGTTCGCTCCGACGCTGAACCCGCGCAAGTACGTGATGATCCCCGCGTATGCCCGCACGCGCAATGCCGCCCGCCTGCAGCGCTGGCAGGAGCTTATCGCTTTCGCCGACAACACCGAGCTGAACCAGACCATCATGAACCAAACGGACCTGGGCATCATCTGCTCGGGCGTGACCTACCAGTATGCTAGGGAGGTGGCCCCCGAGGCGAGCTTCCTGAAGCTCGGGATGGTCTGGCCCTTGCCGGAGCGCAGGCTCGCGGAGTTTGCCTCCAACGTCCGCAGCCTGGTCGTGCTCGAGGAGTCCGGGCCATTCCTGGCTCAGAGCGTCCGTGCGCTCGGGCACTCCGTCGGGCAGATGCCGTCCACGGCCTCCCTGGGGGAGCTGAGCCCGGGGCGGGTTGCCGCGCTTCTGTGCGGAGAGGACACCTTCGGACCCGTGCCGCCCGATGACTTGCCGCCCCGGCCGCCGGTGCTGTGCGCCGGATGCCCACATCGGGGCGTGTTCACCGTTCTGCGGAAGCTGAAGGCCTTTGTCACCGGTGACATCGGCTGCTATACACTTGGCGCGCTGCCGCCGTTGAGCGCGCTGCACACCTGCCTGTGCATGGGCGCCGGTATCGGGGAAGCCCACGGCATCAACGCCCTCTGCGGGCAGAAGGCCATTGCGGTCATCGGCGATTCTACGTTTGTCCACTCGGGGATCACCGGGCTCATCAACATGGCCTACAACAACAGCAACTCGGTTGTGATCATTCTCGATAACGCCACG
>DPJP01000134.1:0-13350 GCA_003542955.1 Armatimonadota bacterium | reverse complement strand
CACCCGGCCACCGGACGCCTGCTCAACGGCGAGCCCGCGCGCAAGCTCAACATCGAAGGCATCTGCGTTGCCGCAGGCATCGACAAGGTTGATGTCGTCGACCCGGTCGATCTGCGGGCCACCGAGGCTGCCTTACGCGCTGCCATGGATCACGAGGGGCCTGCTGTGGTCATCGCCCGCCGCCCGTGCGTACTCCTGTCAAGGCAGCACGACGAGGCGTACCACATTGACACAGACACCTGCGTGCGCTGCGGGATATGCGTACGCCTCGGCTGCCCTGCCATTGGCGTCGAGGAGGGCCAACCACAGATCGATCCCGCGCTCTGCACCGGCTGCAGCCTGTGTGCGCAGGCCTGCCCGAAGCAGGCAATCTCGCAGCCCTGACACCGGGCCGCCCCTGAATGCAACGGAGACACAAAATGAGCGATACCCGCAGCGCACCACCATCCTTCGGCGAGAACGGCCGCGTCACCAATGTGCTGATGGCCGGCGTCGGTGGGCAGGGCATTATCACCGCGAGCGCCGTCCTGGCCGAGGCGGCGCTGTTCGCCGGACTCGACGTCAAGAAGAGCGAAGTCCACGGCATGTCGCAGCGTGGTGGCAGTGTCGAGAGCCATGTGCGCTTCTCCGAGCACCAGGTCTACTCGCCCCTGATTCCATGGAATGGCGCCGATGTCGTCCTCGGGCTCGAACTGCTCGAGACCGTGCGCAACGCTCACTGGTGCAGGCAGAGCGGAGCAATCCTGGTTGATGAACGCAGGGTCTATCCATCCAGCATCGCCACATCGGGCGTCGAGTACCCCGCCGATTGCCTTGAGCGCCTGCGGAGCCGAGTCTCGCGCATCATCGAGGTGCCGGCATTCCGTCTCGCCTCCGAGCTGGGTGAGCCGCGGGCGGCGAACATGGTGATGCTCGGTGCCCTGGCGGAGATGATCGACATCGCCGCGGAGGCATACGACGAGGCGATGGCGAAGGCTTGCGAACCATGCCGGGGCAGATCGTTCACCCTCCTTATGTCGGGCGGGTTGGATTCGCGGCTCTTGGCGGGGNNTATCAAGCCGAAGGCTCTCGGGATCAACCGCGAAGACTTCACGCTGGGCCGGCAGCAGGTGTCGGCATAGTACTCACTTGCACAACCAGGCGTCGTGCCCACGGCGGGCAACGCAGGCATCCTGCCTGCCCCCACCCAGTATGAACTCAGTCGGACTTCCGCCTGTGAGTGCTCGCCCCGGGGACCCGACGGCTCCCCGCAGGTGCGAAGACAGGAGGCGAAGGCTCCATGATATGGGACCCTGAAAACGAATGCATGGACCCCGAGCAGAGACGCGAGCTGCAGTTGCACAGGTTGCGCTCGACGGTGGCGAGACTGGCGGCGAATGTGCCGTTCTACCAGCAGCGCTTTGCGGAGGCCGATGTCAGCCCGCTCGACCTCAAGTCGGTCGATGACCTGCGCTACCTGCCCTTCACAACCAAGGATGACTTGCGTGAGACCTATCCGACGGGCATGATCGCCGTGCCACTGTCAGAGCTGGTCCGCATTCACTCGTCCTCCGGCACAACCGGCACGCCCGTCATCGCCGGTTACACCCGCCGCGATGTTGACATCTGGGCTGAGACCATCGCCCGCACCATCTGCCTGGGCGGTGGCACAAGCGCAGATATCCTCCAGGTGGCGTACGGCTACGGCCTTTTCACCGGCGGCCTGGGGCTCCACTATGGTGGCGAGCGCGTCGGCTGCACGGTGATCCCGATGTCGGCCGGCAACACCGCGCGCCAGGTTATGATGATGCGCGACCTCAAGAGCACCATGCTCGCGTGCACCCCGTCGTATGCGCTCACAATCGCCGATGAAATCGTCGACTCCGGCATGGATATCGAGCAGTTGCACCTGAGAAACGGGCTCTTCGGCGCGGAGGTCTGGTCCGACAGCTCACGAGCTGCGATCGAGTCGACGCTCAATATCAAGGCCCATGACATCTACGGACTCACGGAGATCATCGGCCCCGGCGTGTCGGCGGAGTGTGGATGCTCCTGTGGATTGCATATCTGCGACGACCATTTCATCCCTGAGATCATCGACCCGGAGACCCGCGAAGTGCTCCCGGCCGGCGAACGCGGTGAGTTGGTCTTCACCTGCATCACCAAGGAGGCCTTCCCGGTCATCCGCTTCCGAACCCGCGACATCACCACCCTCCACTATGAAAAGTGTGAATGCGGCCGCACTACCACCCGCATGGACCGTGTCACCGGCCGCGACGATGACATGCTTATCATCCGCGGGGTCAACGTCTTCCCGAGCCAGATCGAGAACGTGCTCGTCAACATCGAGGAGACGCTCCCGCACTATCAGCTCGTGATCACCAAGGAGGGGCGGCTCGATGTCCTCGAAGTGCAGGTCGAAGTCTCGTCCGAGATCTTCGCCGACACCATCCGCGGGCTAGAGGCTGTCGAAGACAAGATCCGTAGAGAGCTGGCCTCCGCACTGAGCATCCAGTGCAGGGTCAAGCTCGTAGAGCCCAAAAGCATCGAGCGCAGCATCGGCAAGGCAAAACGCGTTATTGATCTGCGAGAGGAGTGAGTGTGATGGCGTACGAGGATCGCGTGACCAAGCAGGTTTCAGTCTTCCTTGAGAACAAGTCGGGACGACTGGCCGAGGTGTGCCAGGTGCTCGGCGACGCCGGCGTCAACATGCGCGCTCTGTGCATTGCCGACACTTCCGACTTCGGCATCCTTCGCCTCATCGTCAATGACCCCGGGCGCGCCACCAGGGTCCTGCAGGAGAGGGGCTTTGGCGTCGGGGAGGCTGATGTGCTGGCACTGGTGGTTCCCGACCGCCCCGGCGGCCTGGCCTCCGTGCTGGCAGTCATGAAGCAGCGCGACATCAACGTCGAGTACATGTACGCCTTCTTCATCACCGTTGATGGTGATGCCGTCGTGCTGTTCCGCATCGAGGAGCAGCAGATCGCCTCAACCATCGAGTTGCTCGAGCAGAATGATGTTCGCATCCTGTACGCCGAGGAGGTCTACGCGCTGTAGACCAGCCCGGTTGAGTTCAACGCAGACGGCCTCCGCACCCATCGCGGAGGCCGTTGTGTTCATCGACTCAGCACGCGCTCCGCACCCGCTTGACCGGCTGCGGAATGCCCGTGTCAGCGCGCGTGCAACCGGGCGACGGGGACCGATGGCATGCCCTTCACCCCTCGAGCATCTCCGCGAACTCGAGCGCGTTCTGCACCGCCTGCGCGTGGTAATGGTTGTTGAACATGACGTAGGTCGTCTCCGCCTCCCGCTCCAACCCTCTCACACGCTGGACCCATGGCCCCAGCTCGTCTGCTGTGTAGAGATAGTCGTAGCGCTCCCATGCCTCGTCGTGCTTGAACCACTTCTGGTAGTTGCGGCCGTGGAAGCGCACGTAGGCGACATCCGCCGTTGCGCGGACCACCGGCGGCACCAGCGACTGCAGGCGCGGCTGGTCGACGCAGCAGTATCCGAGGTTGTGCTTCTTGAGGAACTCGAAGGTGCGTTCATCATCGACCCAGCTCCGGTGGCGGAACTCGACCACCAGCGGCATCTCGGGCCACTGCTCGCGGATGAACGCGAGGTGGTTGACGCCCTCACGGCTCAGCCGGTAGGAGTTGGGGAACTGCAGCAGCACCGGCCCGAGCCTTTCGCTGCCCGCCAACGGCTCAAGCGCCCTGGCAAAGGCTGCGTAGATCTTCGAGTCCTCGGAGCCCTCGTGGGTCATCTCGCCAAGCGCCTTGACTGTGAAGACAAAGCCCTCGCCGACCTTCGCCGCCATCTGCGAAAGCGTGACCGAGCTGGGCATCCGGTAGTAGGTGTAGTTGACCTCGACGGTGTCGAAACGTTGCGAGTAGAGTGTCAGGTACTCGGACTTCTGCGTCCCCTCGGGGTAGAAGTACCCCAGCCAGTCGTCGTAGGAGTAACCCGATGTCCCGATGCGGACCATGCACCTGTCTCCCTGCAGCAGACCGCCCACTCAGTTGTGCAGTACCGATCCGGCCCCCGCCCCGGTATGCTCCCCGGCCTCCACGCTCACCACGCCGTTGACGATCACCCACTGCACGCCGTCGGGGTACTGGTGTGGCTGCTCGAATGTTGCCCTGTCGATGATTGCCTCCGGGCTGAAGATCGTGACATCCGCCCTGTAGCCCTCCCGCAGCAGGCCGCGGTCGCTCAGGTTTAGCCGCGCCGCCGGGCGGGCCGTGCACTTGTGGATGCCCTCCGCCAGGCTCATGATGCTCTTCTCGCGCACATATCGGCCCAGGAAGCGCGGGAATGTGCCGTACGAGCGCGGATGGGGCCTGCCGGCCGAGAGTGCCCCGTATGGGGCCAGCGCAAAGCCGTCGGAGCCGATCATGCTCAACGGATGCCTCAGGTTGCGCTCGACGTTGGCATCATCCATCGAGTGCAACGCGACATCCAGGCGGCCGTTCTCCTCGATGATGAGGTCGAGCACGGTATCTATCTGGTCGCCGCCCGTTTCCTCGATGATCTCGCTCAGAAACCTGCCGATGAGCGGCTGGTTCGTCTCCGTGTCCAGGTTGACGATCTGTATGAGGCCGGGCTCGAACTCCAGCGGATGGTGATCCGACACCCCTGCCTCGTAGTCGGCGAGTTGCCCGCGCATCGCGTCTCTGACCTCGGGGTCGGCGAGGCGGTGCATCAGCATCTCATTGCCGCCGGCATGCATCGCAACGGGGAACGAGCCCGTCAGGTGTCTGCTTGCGACGTTGTAGGGGTAGACATCGAAGGCGATATCGATGCCCTCCTCATGCGCGCTTTCCACCGTCTCCAGAGCCTGCTCGGCGAAGCGCCAGTTGCGGGGTCCCGAGGTCTTCAGGTGATCGATCTGCAGCCGCAGACGCAAGCCCTCGGCCAGCAGCGCCCGCGCCACCCCGATGACCTCCTCGAGTGCCTCGNNCGCTCACGTGTTTGCCGTTGCGCGCGGCCACCCGGCACAGCGCCTGCACTTCCTCTGTCGTCGCGGCCGCGCCCGGGGCGTAGGCAAGCCCGAACGAGAGCCCCACGGCCCCCTCGTCGAAGCTCTGCTGCAGCACCCCGCACATCTGGTCGAGCTGTTCGGGGGTGGGCGGGGCGTCGGTGAAGCCCATCACGCGGGCGCGAACCGGGCCATGAGAGACCATCGGAGCGGCGTTGAGGCTCGGAGCGGCGGCCCGGAGAGCCTCGATGTACTCACCTGTGGACTCCCAACTCCACTCAACCGGGGCGCCGCAGATGAACGAGCACGCGTCCCGCAGATGCTGCTTATCCGCCTCCCTGACCGGGTGGACGCCCAGGCCGCACTGCCCCAGGCACTCCGTGGTCACGCCCTGCCGGAGCTTGCTCTCCGCCCGGTAGTTGTAGATGAGCGTCAGGTCGGAGTGGCTGTGGATGTCGATGAAGCCCGGACACACCGCCATTCCCGTTGCATCCAGCCTGCGCGCGGCCTCCGCCCCCGACAACTCGCCGACTGCCGCGATGTGATCCGCGGCAATGCCCACGTCAAGTCTCGCGCCGGCGGCGCCGCTCCCGTCGTACAGCGTACCGTTCTCGATGACTATGTCGAATCCCAATCCAGCACCCTCTCACATTGCGTCCGCGTATGGGCACGGCACACGCATTTCGTCAGGCTACATCAGGTCCAGGGAGCGCCAGAACTCCGCCGCCTGGCGCGCGAAGCTCTCCGCCCCGCGCAGGTCCTTGAGGCAGATGGTGAAATGCCCCGCAAAGGACCGGCAGCGCAGTATCGACATCAGTTCGCGCACTTCGCCCTGCCCCTGCGCGAGTAGTGTATACCCCGGCCACGGCGGTGTGCAGCCGTCGATCAGCATCAACTGCTCGGTATAGCGCTTCGCGCGCGCTCGTTTGTAGGTCGCCAGGAAGGGGTGCTCGCCCACATGCGCAAAGTGGGCCGGGTTGAAGCTGAATGCCACAGCCGGCGACGACACGGATGTCAGCACCCGATCGCAGCCCGCCGTGTCGCTCCACAGGGCATCCGCATGGTTCTCAATCAGCAGTCGCATCCCGGCGCTCTCGGCGGCTTGACCAAGGGCATCCAAGAGCTCGACCGCATGCGCAACCGAGCCATCGGCATCCCCGGTGCCGCGTGGGTATCCGGGCAGCTTCAGGTAGTCGGGAGCGAACACCGCCGTGGCCTCGATGACCGCGTTGAGCGCATCGACGGCGGCACTGGCTTCCACACCGTCTCTCAGTGGCACGTCGGCGTGGATGATGGCCGCCTTGATGCCCTCACCGCCGAGGTGGGCTGCGACCTCCCGGCACGCGTCGGCATGCTCGCGCAGCGCCCGTGCCCAGTGTGGCCCAATCTCAACGGCGCCGATCCCCTCCGCGCCAATGAGCCACAGTGCCTGGCCAACCTCATCGACGCCGAGCCCGGTACCATCGATGACGGCGCTGAGTGTGAAGCTCTCATCGGCCAGCCGCGCGCGCTTGATATCGGCCCGCTGCTGCACGCAGTCGCGGCAGTGCGCGTTGTCACACAGTACCGCCGCCGGGTCGCGCCGCAGCGCCTCGATTGCCAGCATCAGTGTCTGTTTGGCTGACATCAGCCGGCAGACGGCCGTGCCGATCTTGCCGACATTCATCGCCCGCGCGCTCTCGAACAGCGGGTCGAGGCCGATGAAGTCACGATGCGGGCCTGGGAACTTCTCGAGCGCTTTCGTCCGCTCGCGGCCCTCGGCATCGATGTAGGTCCTCGAGATCGTGTTCAGGTAGGCGCCGTCAACGGCCTCCTCAGCGCAGTGCAGCAACGTATTGCGGTCCTGATCGCAACCGAGCAGCAGGATGTACGCATCATCCCGCTGTGCCATTCGTCCCCAGGGCGACTGCGGTCCCAGTGCCGTTGGGTGGTCGATGTGCCCGGCGATGAGCTGATCCACCAGTGGCCCGATCCCGGCCACCGAGTGGGTCGGGTGCAGACTGCGCGTCGTGCCCGGGTAGCTGCGGAAGACATCCGTGATCGTGCCAACGGTGGACGGCGACGACTCGATGCGGAACGGCTGCTCGGATGCCATCGCGGGCATGAGCAGCGTGCCCTCAGGGCCCACGGCCTCGATCAGCGCTTCGATGACCGTCACCGCGCCGCCTTCGACCTTGCCGAACGCCGACAGCGCCGAGTGGGCCATGATGACCGAGCCCTCCCGCACGCCGAGTTGCTTGAGCCCGTCGAGGATCTCCTGCCTGGTCAGAGCCATGTCGGGTGCTCCCTTTCGTGACGTACTCTGCTGCGCGCCCCAGCTCCCACCCCGCTCTGGTGTCGCTGCGGGCCGTCTCACTTCGCGGCCGATGCCGCTGAATCCTCCACATGAACCACCCCCGACGCAGGTGCTATACCCGCAGTCATCGAAGCCATAGTCCGGCGCGGCGGTCGCCGACTCACTGCGTCCTGCACGACACCTGACCACCCGTCCGGCCCATTTCGACTTGGAGGCGCACCATGCGAATGCTCATCGGCGGCGAATGGATCGACAGAGAGGCCCGCACCACCGTCACCAGGCCCTACGACGGCGCCGCCATTGACACGGTTCCCGCTGCGAGTGCCGGCGACGTTCGCGCCGCAATCGACGCAGCCGAGGCCGGCGCGGCTGCGATGCGCGGCCTCGCTCCGCACGAGCGATCTTCGATGCTGCGGAGAGCCGCGGGGCTCCTCGACGACGCCCGTGAGGAGATCGCGCACCTGCTGGCCCAGGAGGTCGGCAAGACGATCAAGGAGGCCAGGGGAGAGGCTTCGCGTCCCCCGGCCATCTTCGAACTCTGTGCGGAGGCGACGCGTGACCTCGGCGGCGAGCTGCTCCCCTACGGAGCCGCTCCCGGCACCGAGAACCGCCGGGGCTACTGGATGCGCGTCCCCGTCGGCATCGTCTCGGCCATTTCGCCCTTCAACTTCCCCGCGGCGCTCAGCGCTCACAAGGTCGGCCCGGCGCTTGCCGCGGGCAACGCCGTGGTGCTCAAGCCCGCCGGCAAGACGCCCCTGGCCCTATTGCGTCTCGCCGAGGCCGTCGTCGAGGCAGGCTTCCCGCCGGGCGCTCTCAATGTCGTCACTTGCTCCGGGGCCGATGCGGAGCCGATGCTCACCGACCCCCGCGTCCGCGCGATCACCTTCACTGGCAGCACCGAGGTGGGGGAGACGATCACCCGCAAGGCCGGCATCAAGCGCCTGCACCTGGAACTCGGCTCCAACTCCGCGGTCGCCGTGATGGCCGACGCCGATCTCGACGACGCCTGGGACCGCCTCGTATCCGGACCGTTCACCGTCGCCGGGCAGGTCTGCATCTCCGTCCAGCGCATTCTGGTCGAGGAGTCAGGCTACGCGCGCTTCCTCGAAGAGTACGTGCCGCGAGTGCAGGCCCTGCGGACCGGTGACCCTCTCGACGAGAGCACCGACATCGGACCGATGATCAGCGAACAGGCCGCGCATCGGGCCGAGCAATGGGTCGCCGAGGCCGTTGCGGCCGGGGCGCGGGTGCTCTGTGGGGGCACTCGTGTCGGCACGCTCTTTGAGCCTACCGTCGCTGTCGACTGCCCGCACACGGAGAAGCTCTGGGCCGAGGAGGCGTTTGCGCCGATTGTGCTTGTCGAGCCGGTTGCTGACCTCGATGAGGCCATCGCGATGACCAATGAGTCGAAGTACGGCCTGCAGGCGGGGATATACACCTCCGATGTCGACAAGGCGTTCCGCTTCGCGGAGGCTGTCGACTGCGGCGGTGTGAACGTCAACGACATCAGCTTCTGGCGCGCCGACTTCCAGCCATACGGCGGCAGGAAGCTCTCAGGCATCGGGCGAGAGGGCGTCCGCTTCGCTATCGAGGAGATGACCGAGCAGAAGGTGGTCGCGTTCCGCCTCCGTTGAGCCGTTGCGCGGGAACTCATGCGCACACAAAGGCCGCACGGTGTCCTGCCGTGCGGCCTCTCTCGCCGACCCCGCGTCCGCCCGATTCCGAGCACTCAGTTCCTGTACACCGTCACCGGCCCGCTGTACTGGGCGCTGCCAATCGTGTAGGTGATGGTGCCGGCCATCGTGTTGTTGTCGGTGAGCTGCAAGTCGAGGTTGACCTGCGGCCCGCCGACAACCTGGGCGCTCGCCACGCCGGTGGGCGTGAGCGTGGCCGTCACGTGGTTCCCGTCCTGCACCCACGGGCCATGCAGCTCGAGCGGCGTATCGCCGATGCCATCACCGTCGTTGTCCAGCATTGCCGTCAGGTCGCATATGTTGCCGGCAACCGCGGCGTCGGCGTCTGATAGCGATGTGTATATGAAAAACGCCAGCGCGAGCGCCAGCATCTCCACCCTGGTCCCTTCCAGCGTCTCGAGTGGTATGCCAGTCAACGCCGACCACGCCCCCATGATCGACATCGCGATCCACGCTACATCAGCGGAATGACACCCACACAGAGTGAACACAACGCTCACGACCAGCAACGCCGCAATCCACCGCATCTTACCAAGTGCTACAAGCATGCGACATCCCTCCTGAGTCTTGTCCCGGTACGACTGCAGTCCATACTCTCACACGGTGTCCTGCCGTGCGACCTCCCTCGCCGACCCCGGGTGCGCCCGATTCCGAGCACTCAGTCCCTGTACACCGTCACCGGCCCGCTGTACTGGGCGCTGCCAATCGTGTAGGTGATGGTGCCGGCCATCGTGTTGTTGTCGGTGAGCTGCAGGTCAAGATTGACTTGCGGAGCTCCGACGATCTGGGCGCTTGTCACACCGGTGGGCGTGAGCGTCGCCGTCACGTGGTTCCCGTCCTGCACCCATGGGCCATGCAGCTCGAGCGGCGTATCGCCCGTGCCGTCACCGTTGCTGTCCAGCATTGCCGTCAGGTCGCATACATCGCCGGCAACCGTGGTGTCGGCGTCCGATGGCGATATGTAGCGGAAGAACGCCAGCATCAGCGCCAGCATTGCCAGTCTCATTCCGCACTCCGTCTCAATGTCGACGGTTATGCCCCTCGCGGTCCATTCGCCGATTATCGACTCCGCGATCTCCCATATGCCCGCATGACATCCACACAGCGTGAACAGCACGCTCACAACGAGCAACGCCGCAATCCACCGCATCTTGCCGAGTGCCACAAGCATCTCTCATCCCTCCTGAGGGTTGTCCCGACGCCACTGCAGATCATACTCTCACACGATCTACCCCGCGGTTGTTCCTTCTGCCGGGGCGCGCGGCGCTTCGCCCCTGCCCTGGCCATCGGAACTCACCCACGCCGACGCGGTCCGGCGGATATGCCGCTGCTACAGGTCCGGGAATCTCACAAGCTCGATGTCCCCGGTATAGGTGCCATCAGCCAGCGTCACGCTCAGCGTCCCATTGGCTCGACGGGCGAGGTCGTCGACGACGTGTGTAGGCGTAATCGCGAACGTTGCCGTAACCGGGTCTCCCTGTGCGGTGCCGGCCGTCGTCATATTGGCGGAGATGACCTGGTTGCCCTCGATGCGTGCCGTCCCCGTCAGGCGATAATACTCCCCCGTCTGCTGTCCCTGCTCGTCCTCAAACACAATATGAAGTTCGGCAAGCAACTCCTCACCCGATGCGACCGGCTAGCTGTTCGCTATTGCCTCGAACCAGAATGCGCCCTTTTCGCTCAGCCGCTTGTCATGCCACTCGCGCGTCATAGTGGTTCGCCCCAGCGCCACAACGCACCTGCTCTACACCGACGATGCAGACAGATGCCGCATCAGGGCCATGACAACACGCCTGCGGTCCCCTATGCGCCCGCCTCTGGCAGGTAGTCCTTCGGTGAGACCCTCGCCTCCTCCGCCGCCGAGCGGTACGCCGCCTCGATGAATGCCATGTTCTCGAGGTTTGTCCGCGCCGCCGTCAGCGGCTGCTCACCCGTCCGGATGCAGTGGGCGAAGTGCGCCATCTGCGCATGCAGCCCGCCGCCACCCTCCCCACTGGTCGGAATCTCCTCGACCACGTTGTCCGCAAGGTCGGTATGCCTGATCCCACTGCGGTCGGCAACGGCCACGCCCTGCTTGCCGTGGAGGAAAAACGCCTCCTCCGACGGGCTTGTGGCCCACGTCGTCAGTAGATAGCCGATTGTGCCCGAACTGTAGCCGAACACGGTGATTGCGGTATCGTCGGTGCTGTAGTCCCATTGATCGAACGCCCTGCTGCTCCATTCGGTCGATACCCAGTCCGGGAGGCCGAGGTACCAGATGAGCATGTCGACCGTGTGGTAGCCCATATCGTGGAGCGCACCGCCGCCGGCAGTCTCCCACTGCCCGCGCCATGCGAAGTCGCGACTCCAGCGGAACACGTACTGCCCACGGGCCAGGAAGATCTCGCCCAGGTTGTCCGCGATCTCCTTGAGCCTTGCGTAGGAGGGGATGAACCGGCGCTGGGTAGCGAGCATGAAGGGAATGCCCGCCTGCTCGGCCATCTCGACGAACTGCACCGCCTCGGTCATGTTCCGCGCCAGCGGCTTCTCCTTGAGCAGCGGCAGCCCCGCCTCGCAAGCTTTCTCGACCACGCCGCGGTGCAAGTGGTGTGGAACAATGGCGACCAGTCCGTCCAGTTCCACCTGGTCGATCATCTCGTTGTAGTCGGCGAATGCGGGCACCCCGGTCCCATCTGTCACGGCGTCAAGTGCCTCACGGTTCGTGTCGGCCACGGCGGCGAGGGTGACGCCCTCGGTGGCCTGTATGGCGCCGACGTGGCCCCGCCCCATTCCGCCGACACCGATCACCCCAAGCCTCAGGTCATCGCTCACAACAGTCTCCTCCTGTCATCACATCCGCTTCGTGCCCTGGGCGTCTATTCCCCGTCTGCGGCCAGATCGCCTGCAGAAGGAGAGCCAGTGATTGCGTACTCTGCCGCTTGCTCGGATGGGCAGACGGGAGGACATCCGTATGCTCTGAGCGAATGAGCTTCCGACCGTCGTGCGGAGAGGCACGTACACGCAGGTGCGAACTGAACGAGCCCAGGGACGGCGGTGCGGACACTGAACAAGCGCCCTCAGAGGCGCCGGAACGGGTTGAGTGAGCAATGCCGAACTGTCCCGGATGTCGCGGCCCGCTGGCCGAGAACGAGCAGACATGCAGCCACTGCGGCGCCGATACCTCCTGGTGGCTGGCCCGCGAGGGTGAAGTCTACGGCCCCTATGACACCGCGACGGTGCGCTACATTCTGGCCGAGGGCCGCGCCACCCTCGGCGACCCCGCCATGATCGNNCTGTCGGGCAGTTGCTCGAGGCCGGGCCCGAACAGCCGGCGCATCAGCCTGAGACGCTCGCGGCGCCCTCGACGGGTTCCGGACCGAAGCCGGCGCGGTACCGAGGCTGGAGCTTCGCAGGCTGGCTCATCTACATCGGGGTGCTGATGGCCGCGTGTGTCGGCATCGCGGCCGCCATCATCTGGCCCGTGCAGCGTGGCATTGAGCGGGAGAAAGCGGCGGCGGTTTCGGAGGCCAACCTGCGTCAGGTGGGTGTCGCGCTNNGTCTGCCGGCGGCCGGAGCGTGGGAGCAGGCCGTGGCCCGCTATCTCCCGACGCCGGAGGCGTACCGGAGCGGGATAGACGGTTCGCCACAGCCGTTCTGGTACAATGAGGGGCTCTCAGGAGTCGATCTCAAGCCCCTGCGCAACGTGAAGGGGCTCGTCCTGGTCGCCGAACCGGGCGCCGTCCCGGAGCGCCTCGGGGACGTCATCCCGCGGGTAGACAATGTGCCCCGGCCGGAGGGGTTCTACTTCTTCTACACGGATGGCTCCGCCGCCGCGCACGCTCCCGGCGCCGACTACGGCATCCTCAAGCCCGCCGCGACTTCGCCTCCGGCGGGCCGCTGAGACGCAGCCTACTGCCGGTTCTCCTCACGTATGCGCGTCAGGATGCTCGTGGTCGAAGCGCCCTCCTGGCCCGCTATCAGCGCGATGCGCCCGCCGTAGCCCTCCACCAGCCGCCGCTCATCCTGGTTGATGGTGTCTATCGTGTAGTCGCCGCCCTTGACGTAGACCTCGGGCTGGAGTTGCGCGAGCAGCGGCTGCACATCATCGGTCGAGAACAGCACAATCGCGTCGATACATCCTAACCCCGAGAGAACCGCGGCCCGCTCGTTCTCGGTCACCACCGGTCTGCCCGGGCCCTTGAGCCGCCTCACGGATTCATCGCTGTTGAGCGCCACAACGAAGAAGTCGCCGTGTTGTGAGGCGGCGCGCAGGTAGTTGACGTGCCCCGCGTGGAGGATGTCAAAGCACCCGTTGGTGAATGCCACCTCTCCACCGAGGTCTCGCACCTGACGGGCCATCCACCTCAGCTCGGCGGGGCTGACCAGCTTCTGGTCGGTTGGCCCGAGGGTGCCGAAACCTT
>DPJP01000359.1:43943-44141 GCA_003542955.1 Armatimonadota bacterium | reverse complement strand
TGTTCTTCAGGTACGGCTCGATCACGTGGTACCAGGCTTGCGTCCCGAGGGGGGCGGGATAGTAGACGGCGCCTGCCGGCAGCCTCTCATCATAGTCCTGGCAGTACTGCATGAATGCAAGGCCGATCTGCTTGACGTTGGATAGACACGAGGACTGCCTCGCCTTCTCGCGTGCTCTGGCGAAGACCGGGAAGAGAA
>DPJP01000359.1:39119-43926 GCA_003542955.1 Armatimonadota bacterium | reverse complement strand
GCGGCGAGGATCGCGATGATCGCGATCACAACTAACAGCTCGATGAGTGTAAAGCCCCGTCTCACGTCAATCACCCTTTCGTTTGTCTGGCTCCACAGGGAGCACTTGTGCTTGCACGGACAACGAGCTGAAGATCGAGTCGCATGGAGGTGGGCGGGCGGCTGGTTGCGCCATTGCGCAGGTCTGCGAGGAGGGCGGGCACTGCAGATGAGACCGCCTGCAGTTCCGGCGTGCGCACGGTCGTCAGCGGTGGGCGGGAGTGGGCGATGTCCCAACTCTCGTGATAGCCTGTTACGGACATATCATCCGGCACGACAAGCCCTGCGTTTCCGAGCGCGCGGATGGCGCCGAGGGCGAAGTCGTTGTGGCGGGCAAGCAAGGCGGTCGGTCGTTCGTCGAGCGCCAGCCCCTGGCACGCCATCGCCACGCCGGCGCCGATCCGGTCCGTCTCGTCTTCGCACCAGATGATGTCTGCCCGCACCCCCAGTTCGTCGCGGGCCCGCTCGAATGCGAGCAGCTTGGAGCGGTTCCCCGCGTGACAGCCGGCGAGATAGGCCACGTGTGTATGTCCCAGGGCGCACAGATGCTCCAGCAACAGCCGCATGCCCTGGTCGTCGTCCCAGTAGGCCGAGTGGACCCTGGTGGGGACGTGCTCGGCGATCTCACCGATCGCGATGACGCTCTGGTGGGGGGCGGCGAAATGCTCGGTGAGAGCATCGGCTTCATGGATGGGGTAATGCGACCAGACTATGGCGTCGACGCGTCGCTCGACAAGCAGTTGCCGGAGTTCGTCGATATCGTCGCCGTCAACGAGCAGCATGTGGTAGCCGGCGGTCCTGGCGGCATCGTGCACGGCCCGCATGAGCTCGGCCATGGCGGAATCATACGTCGGAGAGCAGCAGAAGGCGACGGTGCGCGAGTAGCCTGTGACGAGGGAGCGGGCCGCTGCCGACGGCTGGTAGCCAAGCGCTTCGGCGGCCTGCCGCACGCGCTCCGCCGTGGATTCGGATATGAACCCACTACACTTGCCGTTGAGCACGCGGGAGACCGTCGAGGGCGAGACGCCCGCAGCCGCCGCTACATCCGAGACGGTACTCATTCGGGGTCACTCTGGCCAAACGCTTTGCAGCAAACGGTTCCTTGCAATCGCTTGCAGTAGCTTATGCAAGAACGGCGAACTGTGTCAAGAGCAAACTGCAGGGGCGGGTGTGACCGAGTTGCGGAGGTCCTGCCGGCAACTCGTATCGAGGCGTGGGCCAGAGGCGCTGCGATGCAATCAACACACCAAGACGGGGGTGCCCGGCGGGGACAGGCTCCCGCCGGGCGCATGCAGGCGGTCAGGCGAGGTCAGTCCTCGATGAGATGCACCATCAGCACGGTGCCGTCCTCACCGGTGATGGCGACATCGGTGATCAGGTAGTCGACCTGACACCCGGTCACCTCCGCCACGAAGCGCAGCGGGACGAAGGTGCTGCCGTAGACCAGTCGCGGCGGCACGTCAAGGAAGAACTGCTCGCCGTTGACCAGAGCGAGTCTGTTGTTGATCTGCATCGTCATGTGGTACGCCCCGGTGGCATGGGTTGCGGTGATGGTCCGGCTACCGGGCGCCCAGTCCACCACCCAGTCGAGCGCCTCGAAGATCGGCCGCATCTGAATGAGCAGTCGCGACCCCTCCTGCACTCGTTGAATCCATATCTCCATGTAACCCGCCGGGTTCTCCTGCCACTGTTGGGCGGGCGCGATCGCCGGCACACAGGCCAGCAGCAGTACAACTCCCACCACCAAACGCAGCTTCAACTTCGGTTCCCTTCCGGCCCTAAGGCCTGCTGGTGTCGATGCGGCTGCCCCGGGGGCAACCGACGCGGCGAAGATCGGTCCGCACTAGGATTGGCTGTCCGGAGCCGGTGCACCTGCTGTGGAACAGGCCGGGTCAGGGCGCTGCCCGGCGCTGATTGCCTCTGCCAGAGAACGGGCAGTATGGCCGCGGCCGGGACGGATCGGGTGTTCTCCGCTGCCGATGCTGTTGCGCATCATCTGAGCGCCACCAGTGCTTTGAGGGTCTCGATCCGCACCTGATCCTGCACGGTGCGGTCCTTGATCTCATCCCAGCGGTAGTTCGCGCCCTGCTCCCCGGCCAGGACCCGCCGGGGGCCTTCGACGAGCAGCCTCTCTGCCGTCGCGAGTTCCGGCGTATTGACGCCCTTCGCCCTCAACTCGTTGACACGCGCCTGGAGCATCGTCAGGTACTCGAAGTCCTCGACGCCCTCGCGGATTGCCTCCATGTACTTGGATGTCGTGACACTGGTCGCGTCGATGTATGAGGGGCAGTATGGCCCGTTCCCGGCGGCCGGGTACTCATTCCAGCACGAGACACGCCCGTTGTCGCCGAAGGCCCAGAAGTGCGAGCCCTTGGCCCCGATGGCGAAGGCATGCCATTGCTGCAGCAGGTAGAAGGAGAATGGATCGAACCTGCGGGCCGGTCCATCGGCGTTGTAGAACCACAGCTCCTTCCCATTGCGCTGAGCGGTGAAAAACATGTCGCGGTACTGCTGATCGCGCTCGAGGAAGGGCTTGCGCCACGGGCACACGACATCCACCGCATCGAACATGATCGGAGCGTCAACATACTCGGTCGGCTGCGGGTCTTCCCAGGTGACGATCTCGGGCGCGGCGGCCTCGATGGCGTTGGCCCAGGCGACGATCAGGTCGTACTGGTTCTTGCTGTTGGGCTCATCGTGGATCAGCAGGCCCAGTTGGTGCGGATCGAGCCCCAGCTCGCGCATGTGCTGCGCCCAGAAGCGCGCCCAGTTGCCAACCTTGAGGTTGAACTCCGCCGTGCCCATCTTCGACCCGCCGAAGCTGTCGCCGCAATTGAGAAACACCATGTACATCCGCGCCTTCGGCCACAGTCTCACCCAGTTGTCAAAGCGCGTCGTGTCAACAGGCAGCTTGACTTCGCCCTGCTCGTCGACCTGCGCAGGCCACATCGAGGGTCCATTGGCCCACGGGGTATTGACATAGTACTCCTTGAGGTGCTCGATGACGGCGGCCTTGTTCTCCTTCGTGATTCCATACGAATGGTCGGCGTCTGATTCCTCCCAGCCGCCCAGGCACAGGGTCGTCTCGTCGGGGAAGCGAAGCGGGTAGACGACGAGTTTCAGCTCGACGACCTGCGTGCGGCCCGCTGCCGGGGTCAGCTCAATCTGGCCCGTATACGTGTCTGCCGGGAGGTCCTCGGGCTTGAAGCTCAGCCACACCTGGCGCGTCATGCCGGAGGGTATGGTGATGAGGTAGTCGTCGCCGTCGCGCGGGGCGTCGGGCATGGCCGCTGAGACGGGCACGAAGTGCCGGGTGCCGACCGTGAGGACCTCTCGCACCTTCAGGTATGGCGGGTTGTCGCCGCCGGGGAGGCCGGTGACGCGGAGATGGACGCGCGCCGGCTCGGCGTCGGCATTGGTGAGGTTGATCGTGCCGGCGCGCCACTCGTTGTTCATCAGGTGGACTTCGACGGGCTCGGGGGGCGCGGCGGTGGAGGGCTCGTCATAGGCATTGAGCATCTCCCAGCGGTGCATATTCCATACGCGCAGGGCCGGCTTGCCCTGCGCGCGCCACACGGAGGCCAGCAGGCGGAGGATGTCCGTCTCCAGTGCGTCGATAGGCAGCACGGCGCGGAAGCCTGTCATATCGGGGGCCTCCCACGCCTCGGTCCGTGCCGCGAGCTTCGCCAACTCCGCTGTGAACGCGGCCTCCGGATCGGGCGGCAGGGCGGCGATGGCCTGCTCGACGGCGTCGAGTTCAGCGATGAACTGGCGGCGGATGAGGTCAGTCAGCAGCAGCTTCGCCATACGCTCCCTCGGCGAGGCGAAGCCGGCGTCGGGATAAGCTCTGCTGAGAAGCTCCTTCGACCCGCCCCAGACCTCGATCTCGTCCACGACGGTGTATGTGCGGTCCACAGGCTCCACGAACAGCGCGATGTACCGCCCGTGGGTCTCGAGCGCATCGGTCCAGATGTGCCGCAGGGCATACTGCCCGTAGGTGGGCAGGTTCTGATGGACTTCGTTGAGCGTCACCAGGTCGCCGGCGGTGTGCCATTGCTCCCCGTCGGGACTGACGAAGACGATGATACGTTGCGGCCAGTGCACGTCGGCAACACCTGCAGCGGTGTGGTAGGACAGCCCCTTGATCGGCTCATCGCTGCCGAGGTCGATCGTGATGATGGGCGAGTGTTTGCTCCACCCGACGGTGCTCGGGCGCGTCCAGAAGTGCCCCTGCGTGTAGACACCATCGGTGAGCTGGATGCTGTCGTCGGGGTCTCTGGTGTCCGCGTAGCTGGGCGAGGGGTCCAGCGTGTAGGGCTTGTACAGGGCGATGTTGGGGCCAACCTCCGGCAGCGTTTCGGGTGCTTCGCCGCCGGTCGGGAACATGGCCGCCTTCAGGACGCGCAGCCTCCCCGCCGGGCCGGGCTTGCTCTCGGCCTGCGCGGCGTCGGCGTAGATCTCGAGCCCGACATCTGCCGTGACCGCCGAGAAGCTGACGCCCATCTTCTGGAGTCCCGGCCCGCCGCTGCCGGCGGCCCTGCCGATCTGCTTGTTGCCCGGCAGGTCCATCATCCGCACCACGGGCGTGAGCACTCCGTCGCCCTCGTAGGTGATCTCAATGGTATAGCTGCTTCTTGGCGACAGGTAGTCACACTTCCCGCGGGCCGGGGCATGCACGCCGGCGGCGGCCTCATACTGGAGAACGGCCTTCCCATCGGGGCCCACAACACGCTGCCAGGAGCCATCAGCCGGCAGTGTCCACTCGGCGG
>DPJP01000359.1:38727-39091 GCA_003542955.1 Armatimonadota bacterium | reverse complement strand
CTCGGCGGAGAAGTCGGCGTTCTTGACGAGGTCTGCACTCCAGGCCGCGACACCGGCGGCGAGCAGAAGCACGCAGGCGACATAGCGCATCATGGTTGCCTCCAGGACATTCGGTCGGCGCTCTCCTCCCGCGCACGGCGGGTTCTGGCTGTTGGTTCCCCGGACCGCTGCTGCTTCCTCCATGTGCTGCCGCGGGGCGCCGCGCCCAGAGAGTCTGCATCGATGCGGGGTCGGCAGGAGGGTGCATGCGGGGGCGGCGGCGAACCAACACGCCAGGGCACCGGCGTGTGCCGGGAGTCATCGAGAGGATGGGCCATGCCATGGACCGTGCAATCATGATCAGCCTGCTCGCCGTCTGCCTGGC
>DPJP01000359.1:35482-38709 GCA_003542955.1 Armatimonadota bacterium | reverse complement strand
GCTGTGGGATGGAGGTTTTGCATTGGCGCAGCCAAACGCCGTCGACGGGACCAATGCCGTCAGCAACGGGGACTTCGAGCAGGCCGGAGACGGCGGCTTGGCCCACTGGGTCATATCGGGGGATGCTGCCCCGGAGGCGGTCAGCGGCGTCTGGCGCCGGCTGAGCTGCACCTTCCGGAGCGGCCCATACGAGACCGTCGCGTTCTCGATCGAGGTGCCGAGGGGGGCATCCGGTTCGGTCTGGGTGGACAACATCGTCGTCGGCCCCGAGCAGGTGGTGAAGAACCCGGGCTTCGAGGAAGTCGACGCAGATGGCGCCTTCGTCGGCTGGCAATACAGCAGAAGCAACGGGACCGTATTCGCGGACGCGACGCGAGCCTCCGAGGGCGCCATGAGCCTCCGCATCACCCACGAGCATGAAGCGGTACCGATGACGCTCATACTGCAGGATATCCCCGTGGCGCCGGAGCGGGAGTACACGCTCTCGTTCGATATGTTCGTGGGTGACGACTTCCAGGGCGAGGCGAAGGGCTGGCTGTGGGACCCGACGCACCACCACAGCATCAGCTTCGACTACGGGAACCTGCTTGCCTCGACGCTGGTCGCTGAAAGGGACAGGCTGGGCCGCTATGCCGTCGCTCTCCGGCCGCGGCCCGGCACTCCCGCGGGGCTGTCGCAGGAGGTCACCGTTGAGCCGGATGCCAATCTGAGCGGCGGGCTCGATTTCGACACCGGCGCGCTGCGGGGTACTTTGAGGTACACCGTCGAGGAGGCGGCCTCAGGCCGCGTGCTGCAGCAGTTCGAGGTCTCCGGGAGCGCCGCGGGATGGCAGAGACAAGTCACGCCGTTGCGGAGTATATCGTCGCGGCTGCGCGTGCGCGTATCGGCTGAAGGCGAGGGAGTGGTGCGCATCGACAACGTAGCGCTCACCCCGCCCGTGGTCACTCCGCCCTTCCAGCAGGTTCGCTGGCTCCCGGCGTCGGAGAGCTTCATCGTGCCCGAGCGATTGGACATCTCCGTCCGCGGGGAGACCGGCAGGGCAATGGAGGGCGGTCTGGGCCTGCTCTCTGAAGACCTCGGGCAGTACGGCCCGACGGTTGTGCAAACGGGTGCGGAGAACGCGCATCTGCGGCTGCTCATCGGGCCGGAGCATGCCGTAGAAGGGCATGGCGACGAGGCCTACACGCTCTCCGTCGGCCCTGAAGGTGTCAGTATCCGGGCCGGGCGGGAGGCCGGCGCCTTCTACGGGCTCATGAGCGTGCTTCAGCTTCTTCAGGAGCATGAGGGCAAGCCGGTGCTGCCGGCGTGCGAGGTCACCGACTATCCCGACATGCCGATGCGGGGTATGCTCTATGGCGATGCCGAGCAGGCCGCGCGGTGGAAGATGAACACGCTCATGGTCAGCACCGGCTACCCGACGACACCCGCTGAGCGGCAGGCATTCAGGGAACTCACGGAGCGGTGCCAGAGCCTCAATCTGCAGCTCATCCCCTACTTTCTCACACTCGGGGGCGGGTACTACGTGCAGAAGCAGAATCCCAACCTCGTCGCCGGCGACTGGGTCAGAGCCGAGCAGCTTGTTCTGCACGGGACGGAGCCGACGCCGCTCGCTAACCCCTACGTGATACGGACTCAACTGACCGACGTCGTCCTAACCGACGCCGATGGCGTTACCGCGTACCAGCTCGGGAAGGACTACCAGGTCATCGATGGTGACATGGCACACCCGTACAACAACGCCGACCCGAAGCCGTTTGCGGTGGCGCGGGTGCCGGGCTCCGCCATCGCTGACGGCGCCACGGTGCTCGCGAGCTACGACTGCGTCCGGCCTGAGACGCACATCGCGTATGTGCCACTGGAGCCCGGGGCACGTGAGCTGATGGATGCCTTCCTCACGAGCCTCGTCGGGGAGTTCCCAATCACCTGTGTCAACACATCATGTTGCCTGCATGAGTTCCGTCCCACGGAGAAGCAGCTCGCGCGTGACAGCCGGGTGATCGCGTCCGGCAAGCAGCCGATCGAGCTTCTGGTGGACGAGGTCCGCTGCCATGATGCCGCGCTCAAGCTGGGCAACCCGGAGGCGCGGGTGCTGCAGTGGGCGGGCAATGTGGGCGATTACGTCACGGCGGCAGGGCCCCACCTGCCGGAGGGCACGCTCATCAACATCTGGGGATATGACGCCAACTGGCCGGCCACCTACGGCGCCGAGGCAGTCGAGTACTGGACGGGGCTGGGTTTTGAGACCTCGGCCATGGCCTGGGACAACCTCCGCAACGTGCGCGGCTGGGCGCAGGTGGTAGCCGAGGCGCGCCGACGGGGGTATCCGTGCCTGGGGATGATCGGCTCAGCCTGGGCACAACGCTCCGGCGGCTTCGCGGAGACGGCCCTCGTCTCCTGGCGCGTGCCGCGCGAGGGCGAGGCGCGGTTTGTCGCCGTCCCCTGGACAACGGCAAGAGAGCAGTAGGAGAGTGAGAGGGTGACCATGCAGGAGACCACAAGCGGCCGTCCGAGCGTCAGAGCCCTGCCCACGGGAGCTGTCGAGCATATCATTGTGCCGTCGACGGTCTGCGGCGGGATCGTCCGACGCGATGACGGCAGCCTGATGATGGCCTACGCCAACCATGCCGGGCTGCGGCGCGGTGATGCGTCCGTGTCCGAGTGCCGGGTGTCACGAGATGCCGGTGAAACGTGGGAGTCGCCTCAGCGGCTTGGCTGCGGGTTGGGGGTCTGGGGGATGATACGCCTCACCTCCGGCAGGCTGGCGGTCTACGGCGAGACGCGGTTCGGGGAGAGACCAATCCACGTCTGCACCTCCGCCGATGAGGGCGCCTCGTGGAGCACGCCGGTACAGGTCGACGCCTATCCGGATTTCCATCCCTACCTGGGGTCGCTGACGCAGCTGTCGAGCGGGCGGCTGCTGCTGGGGGGCTACTGGGAGGGGCTGAATGCCGGTCGGCCCGACCAGGGGCTGCATGAGGGCGCGCATGACACTCTCCCCTACACTCAGTATGGCTGGGGGCTCTGGCGCGGCCGAGTGCTGGTCAACGAGGGACACCGCGGGGTCGAGATGGGCATCAACCTGGTCTACTACTCCGACGACGAGGGCCTGACGTGGACACGCTGCAGGGGCGGTGTGTTCGGCTGGTTCGATGAGAAGGGCGTGCCCAACGGAGAAGGGGGCATCATCGACGTCTACGAGCCGAACCTGGCGGAGACGGCGGATGGGC
>DPJP01000359.1:26192-35460 GCA_003542955.1 Armatimonadota bacterium | reverse complement strand
AATGATCATGCGCTCGAAGACCGGCCGCCTGCTGCAGAGCTACAGCCATGACCAGGGAGAGACATGGTTGAGCGTGCTGCCGACGGAGCTGGCGGCATCCCAGACGACGCCGCAACTGGTCCGACTACCCGGCGCCGGCGACTTGCTGTGCGTGTGGAACCAGGTCTCCGGGGAGGAGATTCGGCGCGGATTCCAGCGCGGGCGCCTGTCCGCGGCTATCTCGAAAGACAGCGGCCTCACCTGGGAGTCATTCAGAACGCTGGAGCTGCAGGAGGGTATGGAGGACGTCGCCCGGATCGTGCCGGAGTTCCCGATCTCGCGGCGGGTTGTCGGTCGGGCGGCGCAGGGACATTTGCCCGACGGCTTCATGATGTTCACCCAACCTAACGTGGATATCGCCGGCGACCGGGTGTGCATCCGGTATGGCCGCATGTGGCCTGTCACGAAGGATGTTTCACCCACTGGCGCCGAGCCGGGCACATGGCCCAATAGCTGGCCGACGCAGGAGGATGCCGGGGCAGAACTGCGGGGGGAGGAAGTGGTCCTGCGCATCTACCCGCTCGACTACTTCTATGACTGATTGGGTCGATCACATCCGCGGTTGGTGTGCTGCTCAAGGTATGTCGTCGGCATCAGCCAAGGGAATCGACAGCCGTACAGCGAAGCGTGAGCCCGCTATCGCCACCGGCGCCAGTCGGCAACGATTCTGCAGCACGAGTGCTTCACAATCAGGAGGAGAGCAGTATGCCCACCAACCGGACAATCCCGAAGCTCCAGTTCGACCACTTCTTCGACTACCAGGAACTCACCGAGTACGTGACCGCCCTCGCAGCAGCCCGACCCGACTTCGTCTCGCTGTCCTCTATCGGGACGTCGCGGGAGGGCCGTGACATCCACCTGTTGACCATCACCGATAGCTCCACCGGCCCCGCGGAGGACAAGCCCGCGTACCTCATACACGGGAACATCCACGCGACTGAGCTGGCAGGCACACATGCATCGCTCTACACCGCGCGACAACTGCTTGCGTCACGAACGACGTCTGAGTTGCTGAAGCGGACCGCCTTCTACATCATCCCGCGCATCAATCCCGACGGCGGCGAATTCGTGGTGAAGACCTCCGGCAGCATCCGCAGCCGCACGGACCGCTCGGAGCGAGTGCCAAATACGCTCTACCAGGAGGATGTCAACGGGGATGGGCTGATCCTGACCATGCGGCTGCCGCACCCGAACGGGCCCTTTGTGGCGGACGCCGAGGACTCTCGCCTGCTGATCCGGCGCAGGCACGACAGCAGGCCGCCCTTTTTCCGCACGCTGCCGGAGGGGCTCATCCACGGCTGGGACGGTACCGACAACATCTCAGTCGAGGGCCGCGGCTTCGACTGGAACCGCAACTGGTCGTATGACTGGCGACCCGAGCCCGAGCAGTACGGCGCGGGCGACTTCCCCTTCAGCGAAGTCGAGATGCGGGCTATGGCGGAGTTTTTGTTCAGCCACCCGAACCTGTATGCGGTCCTGGGCTACCACACCGGCCCCAACGCCGTGCTGAGGCCGCCATCGACCGGCTCCGACACCGACCTGGACGAGGGCGACGTGCGCGTGATGCAGGAACTGGCCGACATCGGCTCAGAGCATACCGGCTTTCCGGTCATCCCTGTTATCAAGTACCGCCGCGACGGCGGCCGCGACATCAACCTGCGTGGGCACTTCCACAACTTCGGCTACCAGCACCTGGGGCTGTTCGTCTTCGAGTTCGAGCTGGGCATCATGATGAACAGCGCGGGTATCAGCACGAAGGACATCTTCGCCGTGAAGACAGAGCGCGAACACGAAGCCCTGGTGCGCCGGACGCTCAAGTGGTGGGACAGGCAGAAGAAGAGAGACACCCTCTTCGAGCCCTGGACGCGCTGTGACCATCCGCAACTGGGAGCAGTCGAGATCGGTGGTCTGCTCTCCCGCCACCTGTACAACCCGACTCTGCCGGACCTCGAGCGCATCGCGGAGAAGACCTGCAAGTTCACGCTCGAGCATGCCGCGCGCCATCCGCGCGTGGTGGTCGAGGATGCGCGGGCCGAGCGCGTCGGGGATGGCGTCTATCGCGTCCGGGCGCGAATCGCCAACCGGGGCGAGTTCCCCACGCATGTATCCAACCGCGGGAAGGGTCTCCGGCGGCTGCAGGGCGTGCGCGTCGAGTTCCGCCCCGCGGAGGGCGTTACGCTGCTGTCGGAGAGTGGGCACCGCACACTGGGGCACCTTGGCGGGCTGACGGACGGACGGGAACTCGAATGGTTCGTCTCGACAGACGGCGATGCCGGGGCGCTATGCGAACTGCGGGTGCTTGGCGGCGCGGGCGGGAATGCGTCGGTGAGCATCGGCGCGGCGGACTGAGCCCCGGCGAGACGCGGCGGGCGGGGAAAGCGCTTGCCCTACTGGCCCTGCCGCAGCCACACTGAATGCAGGATCGTCACCTCATCGCATGCCACCGGCGGGTAGTCTCGNNGTGATCGAGTTCTCAGTCGCCGACTCGATCTCGAAGCCGGTGCGGGGCCGTGGCAGCCCCTCCTCGAGGGGCATAGCGCCGTCTGCCAGTAGATATGTGCCGGCGGGGGCCATGCCTGGTGGTAGCGGCTCGGCCAGGTGGAAGGTCCGGCCGGCTACAGAGGCGACGCGAAGCGTGGTGCTCGACGCGGGCAGCATGACCTGCGTCTGTCCGCATTCGATGCCGGTCCCATTGAGCAGGTAGGCCTGGACCGCATGCCCGGCTCCGTCAACCGACACAACCGCGAATTGACCGGTGACGGTGACCGGACCGAAGACGTGCTCATCGAAGTCCATGGTTGAGCAGATGTAGTCGGTGCGGTCGGCAAGGCGGACCTCGACGGCCATGGCGCCGGTTTCGTGGTCGTTGGCCACAAGTCGCGCCGACAGCACGGGCGACGCCTCGGTTGTGTAGGGCACTATCACCGCCGCGTACTGGGTGGTCAATGGGTCGGCCCCCGCGGCGCGCTTCTCGGCCAGTATCTGCTGGATGGGAGACTTCTCCCACTCCGAGGGCGAGGCGTGCCGCCACCCCGGCGCATCGGTGATGATGATGCGATCGACGGTGTCGGTGGTGTTGAGCACCGTCACGTCGAGGCTGACATCGTTCTGCCGCCAGGTGAGCGTACACGGCTCCCGCGGGGTGAGCGCCCTGGGGTTGGCAACCCACTTGCTCCAGGCCTCCGACAACTCGACGGGCTGTGGCGCGGGCATGGTGGGCTTGATGTCAACCAGTGAGCCGGTCGAGTGGAGGGTATACTGGTGGGTCTGCCCGCCGGTCACACGGAACAGGTCCACGATGTAGTGCCGCCCATCCGGTCCCTTGATCATCGCGCAGGTGCGCCGGTACTGCGGGCACTGCGGATAGACGGCGTGGCCGGCGGCCTGCACAATCTCGACGCCGGGGGCCACGCCGAACAGCTCGAGATTCGAGCCACACTGACTGCGCGCCTGGTTCGCCTCGTCCACGACCACCAGGTTGTGCGAGTAGGTTGAGGATGTCCAGGTCTGCCCGGACTTGCCGTCAGGGGTCTTCTGGGCGCTGCCGGAGAAGTAGCCGCGGTCAGACGCGAGTTCCTCGCCGAATGCGTACAGGCTGACGCTGAGGATATCGTGCTGACGATGGCCGGTCTGGATCGTCCAGCGGTGCTCATTGCCGTTGAGAAACAGCGCCGTCTCATTGGCCTCGGCACCCCCGCGCAAGACGCCCACGTGCCATCCAGGGAACCACTCCGTGCGCAGCGGCAGGCGCGTGTGCCCTTCTGACTTCAGGTCCGGATCGCGGTACCACAGGGAGTACTCACTGCCCCAGTCGGCCAGGTCTGCGCCGCGGATTGATGTCAGCAGCCCGGCGTAGGGACCTCCCAGCCGGTCTGCCAGTATCTCCGCGTACACGGGGCTGATGGTGGTGTTGTAGACGGTGTCGCCGATGACGGGCAGGCGATTTCCGGGAGCGAGCTGGCGCACCATCGAGAGCAGTGCCAGGTTGAACCGACCGAGCGCGAAGGGGTCGTAGTCCTCGAGGCGATGGCCGTCCGCGGGCTCATAGCCCGGCGGGTCGGTGTAGCCCCGCAGGATGTCCGGCAGTTCGCTCACGTTGGAGAAGTTGTGGGCCGCGTAGGCCGGAGACTCCGAGTAGAAGCCGTCGAAATGGTAGCGATCATCGAACATGCTCAGAAAGCCGCCGAGCGCCCGATGCACCCTGGCCGGGTCCTCGATGAGCGAGCCGACGGCGGCACTGAGCGAGTATGTCGCCACGCCCTTGTTGCTGAGGCTGTCCCAGTGCTCCATGTCTGTGCAGCCGGCCACAATCAGGTCATCGAGAATGCGTTGGCGCATCTGCTCATCGTAGACCTCGCTGCCGTCGGGCCTGCGCGCATCGCGGGTGAGGTCATAGGCGACTGTCATGGTCAAGAGCGGCCCGGCATCGCTGCCCTTGCCGTGGGTCTGCAGCCGTCCGGCGCCCCAGAAGCCGTTGTAGAGCGTTGAGTACTCCCCCTGCGCATCGCTCTTGCGGTTGAGCCCGTAGGCGTTGCGGATGGCCTCGGGTGGAAAGCGCCCGCCGGCAGGTGTCGCCGGATCGCCCATGTTCGCGGCCACCTCCGCTGGTGGCCAGTCGGCGATGCTGCCCTCATACGAGTGGTACAGGTAGTTCGGATAGACCTCGGCGAAGCGGTCGAGTATCCAGGCGACGCGCTCGGCGTAGCGCACGTCCTGTGTCAGGGCGTAGAGCTTTGCCAGACTCGCGAGTTGGCCCCATGCCCACTGGGCCTTGTGGAGGCGGATGAGGCTGCTCAAGCTGGTCATCTGCGGGACCTGGCTCAGGCCCCNNGGTAGTAGGTGAAGGTCTGCCCCATCCGCGGACACTCGAGCACGCCGGTCTCCGGGTACTCTTCGTTTGGGAAGACCGTGCCGCATCGTCTGCACGTGACCTGCTCGGGAGCGGTGATGCTCCAACTCTGAAGGCCCTCCTCGCCCTCGAGCGACTTCACTCCGACGCAGGCGGGGCAGTTCTGGCCGTAGGCGGTACCCGGGGTGAGTTCGGGTATGAGGTTGACGAAGAACTGTCGATCCTGCTCCATGGCGAATGCGACGTTGCGCTCCCAGCGGGTGACAATGCCCTGCGCCCATGCATAGCGCTCCATGTTCTGGCGGGCGTTTTCGATGTCCGCGGGCTTGTAGAGAGTGCGGGGCTGGGCCAGAGCAGAAGCGGACGCCGTCAGCAGAAGCCACGCTACCAGCCATGCGGCGATGGCCGACCGGATGGGCACAGACGTATTCACTCGCAACACAGCGACACCTCCGGGCCGGGAATCACGTGCCGATGGACGCAGCGCGCGACGGGCGACTCCCCGCCGGCGCAGCCTGGGCCCGGGCGGCACGGGCCATGATCACCGGGGAGCTTCGCCGCGGGGCCGCCGATGGCCTGTCTGTGGGCCGTAAAGGTCGTCCCTCCCCACACTGCACATGCCGGGGAGACGTGCCCCGTGCAGGCGCAGGCTTGCCGCGCGGCGAAGGGCATCTGACGGTACTCGGTAGCAACCACGGGCCAGGCCAAGTAGCGGGCCCTCACACGGGAGAGAGCACAATGCAGGTTCCATTGGTCATCGTCGGGCTCAGTCTGATCATAGCGGGAGCCGCATGTGCGCAGCAGGGCCTCGTCGCGCACTGGACTTGTGACGAGGGACAGGGCGAGGTGCTCGCCGACAAGAGCGGCAACAACAACCACGGCGCGATCCACGGAGCGAAGTGGGCGAGGTCGGGGGAGGGCCACGCGCTGCAGTTCGACGGGGCCGATGACTATGTCGACTGCGGGAGCGGGCCTTCGCTGGACATCACGGGCCCGCTCACGCTGCAACTGTGGGCAAAGCCGACGGCCGCCAACCGCGGGGAGCCCGGCATCGCCGGCAAGTTCTTTGAGAGCTACGCCATCACCTACTACGGCAATGGCTACTTTTACATCTCCAGCGGCGGCAATAACGTCTCGGGGCCGACGAAGATGCACACCTGGAGCCATCTGACAGGCACCTTCGACGGCACGACAATGCGCTTCTACGTCAACGGCATCGAGGTTGCGAGCAAGCCGAGCCGCTTTGACACCGTCAAACAGGGCGGCAGGTTCACCATCGGCTGCATCGTCGGCGACGCAGCGGCGGCCGACCCCAACCTGCGCAACACGGCATTCTTCCCCGGTCTGGTCGATGACGTCCGCGTGCACAATCGGGCCCTGAGCCAACGCGAGATACTCGAGTGCTACAACGAGGGGGCTGAGGGCAAGGGCCTCGAGCCGTTTGACACGGCACGCTTCGGGAAGCTCGGACTCGAGCCGTTCTTCTACCCCGATGAGCAACAGCTTGTTGTCTCAGTCGACTCGCGCTGGGTACAGCCGCTGCCCGAGTACGCGACGGCGGTACTGGAACTGGTACCAGCCGGCGCCGCCGAGCCGCGAGACACACGGGCGGTCGGGGCGGGTGGCGGCTCGAGGGAGGAGGAAGTCGTCTTCTCGCTCGATGAACTCCCGGCGGGTGAGTACGAGGTCCGCGGGTACATCAAGCAGGTCGAGGGCATCATTCAGGCGGAGGACGTCGCCCGCAAAGGCGAGCAGGTCAACACTCAGCAGTCGGACTGGCTGGAGGGCAAGGTCGACCTGCGTGGCGGGTGGGTCGAGTACGACGTAGACCTTCCTGCGGGTGAGTACCACCTGGCCGTGCTGGCAGCGCGCATCCGTGACGCAGGCGGCATCCGCTGTACGATTGATGGCCGGGACGCGCTGGAAGCGAGCCTCAACGGCACGGAGGGCGGAAGCGCGGACGTCTGGGAGCGCGCCAGATGGGAGCGCATCGGTCGGTACACGCTTGCCGGTGGCCCCCACACGCTGCGTGTTGAGGCAATGCCCGTGACGGGCCAGGACGGAAAGCAGTATGGGTTCTACACCTATATCGACGCCTTCGCGCTAGAGCCCGTCGCGGTCGAGGACGCAAGGCGCGAAGCCGCGCAGCGCGTGCGGTTCACCTGGCCAACGCCTCCGGCGCCACCCGTCCCGTCGCCACAGCAGCAGACCGTCGGCGCGCTGCCGCCCGTTGCCACGCCACCGGCGTATCAGGCCTCGATAGCGCCCGGTGGCGGCATCGAGGTCACCGTCGGGGGCAAGCGCTTCCGCATCGAGTCCAGCTACTCGTACCCCAACGGGGGCTTCAACAGGCTGACGGCGACCGACCAACCCGACACCACGGGCGAGGCGGAATGGCGCGTCAGCCTGCCCGAGCGCGCGGACGTGGGCCACTCCGTCGAAGGCGCGGGGAGCTTCTACAACATCGAGCGTCGGATCGAACTCGAGCCCACGCGCATCCTCGTCCGCGACACGATCCGCAACATCACCAACGACGTCCTGGGCGTGATGCTCAGCAACTGCCTCAACATGCAGGGCGTCGACGGTGCAAGCGTGACACAGATGAGCAACCCGACGATCTTCGCCGCACAGGGCGAGGCGGGCGTGGGACTGATCGCGCTTGACGACCTGTATCAGCTGCAACTGACCACTGCCTACTCGGATGGCATCGCGGAGGTTCGTGATGACCACTTCGGCCTGGACGCGGGAGCCTCCTACACCGTCGAGTGGGCGATCTATCCGACCGTTGCGCCGATAGCCGGTCAGCCAGCGGACTACTACGACTTCATCAACCAGGTGCGCGCGGATGAGGGCCTCAACGGCAGCACCGTCGAGGGCGGCTTCGCGTGGATGCCTTTCGGTAGCGTCCCGGAGCGCGAGTATGCGGAGCTGCGCAACGCGCGCTACTTCTCGACCGGCACCCCGTGGCGCCCGATCGATGATCCGCAGGTGTCGATCGAGGGCATCGAGTTCATGGAGCACCCCCAGGAGTGCGCCCGCATCAAGGCGCAGTTTGAGCAGGTGAAGCGCGAGTACCCGGGAGCGAAGGTGATGATCCATGTTGCCCACGGGCTCTATTGCACCAACCGGCCGGAGGAGTTGTTCGCCGACAGCCGCGCCATGGATGCCAACGGCCGGCAGTTTGACTACGGCGGTGGCAGTGAGGACTACTACGCGAACTACTGGTCAAGGGAACGCTTCGCCGACGGCTGGCGCTGGTGGATCGTCTACCCCACTGCGGAGAACTCGTTCGGCCGGGCGATGCTCGAGGCGATGGAGTACATGATGGACGAGATGGGCGCGACGGCGATGTGGGCGGATGGCTACATCGGCGGCTATGTGCGGGGCGAGTACACCTACGACAGATGGGACGGGCACTCGGTCACAATCGACCCGCAGACGAAGCTGGTGACCCGGCAGAAGTGCTTGGCGCCGTACGTCGGGCTGCCGGTGCTGCGCGACACGATCCGCCTGATCGCCGACCGCGGGGGCGTGCTCATCACCAACGGTCCGCCCGGCCCGCGAAGCCTCTGGCGGGAGCACTATCTGACCAGTAACGAGACCGGTGGCGGCGACGCCCGACCAATCGGTGGGCTGCACCTGGGCCGCAGCGTGACGCCACTGGGGAACCCTACAGCCATCTCGACAGAGCGTGACGTCTACCGCGATATCCTCGCCAAGCTCGACTTCGGCGCGCTCTACTGGTGGTACGGCGAGCGTGGCCTGCTCACCCACAAGACCCTCGTCGAGCACATGTACCCGATTACCTTCGAGTCTATCCACTCGGGAACGGTGCGGGGCACGGAGCGCATCGTGACGAAGAAGTCCGGCGTCTACGGCTGGCCGGAGGACCGCTCACTGCACGCAGTCTACCTCTACGATGCACGCGGGGCACTCACCCGGCACGCGTTCTTTACGACAGTCGACCGGGCAGGCGTTCGCACGCAGGTAGACCTCGACGCGGAGCAATCTGCGGCGGTAGTCAAGGTCCCGATCACGCTCAGTTCGGAGACGCCCGTGAATGTGCGGGTGTTGCGGTATGACGCCGACGGGGTGCACATGGAACTCAACGGCAGGGGGCCGGTGACGGTGACAATCGCCGATGGGGACTATCGCCTGGCCGCCGAAACGAGGCATACCGCGACCGCCAACGGCAAGCCGGTCAATGCCGTCGTCGAGGGCGGCACACTAAGCATCAAGACCGAGCTTGATGGGCAGTGCGCGCTACGGGTGCGGGGGGCGAGGTAGGCGCGCGGGACGTCGCGGATGCGCTGATGTCAGAACTCCCGAAACTGCCCGGGTCCAATGTGACCAGGCCCTGTAGGAGCGGGGTTCGTCCAC
>DPJP01000359.1:8087-26167 GCA_003542955.1 Armatimonadota bacterium | reverse complement strand
CCACCGGGCGCTGCGGGAGATGGATGTCCTGCTTCGACGTCACGCAGGGCTTTGAGAACAACGGCTGGGGGCAGGCACTCACGATTCGCTTCTGCGCGCAGTCGGCTGGGATCCGCCCGGGGCCGAGCAGAACTGCATTCTGAATACCTGACCCCGGCCGCCCAGNNGCTTCCGAGGCGCAGGAAATGGACATCGCTCTCGACACCCATGCCAGCAGCTCTGGAGTTAGCCCGTATGCCCTGCACTGAGTGGTTCTGCCGAGCGGGGATGATGTCGACGGGGCCGGTAGCTACGGGAGTACCATCGCCTCAAGCCGCGACCATCCGGACTCGACGAACTGGGACAACGTCCGCTGAGCGAGGCCATATGTGATGAAGTCTTGCGGCTCCATGCCATCCGGCTCGAAGGCCTTCACGAAGTCGGGGAGACC
This sequence comes from Armatimonadota bacterium, assembly GCA_003542955.1. Classification (GTDB taxonomy): domain Bacteria; phylum Armatimonadota; class Zipacnadia; order Zipacnadales; family UBA11051; genus UBA11051. Next base: position 25,737 of record DPJP01000359.1, on the reverse strand, counting down.
CATGAGGCGCTCCACGACATCCGGCGCGATGTCGGCATCGATGCCTGGCTCGCGGGGGAGGTCGGCGCCGGCGATCATACCCTGGATCTTGGGGTGAATGGACATCAGGAACTCGCCCCCCGCCAGAGCGGCTACCTGGTGTGGGCTCCTGAACGCGGCGACAAGCAGTCTGGCCTCATAGCCTCGCTCCCTGTAGATCCTGCAGGCACGCTTGCTGACCGCGAGGCCGGCCTGGCGGATATCCGGTTCGGTCACATCGGACTGCCAGTCCCGGGCAACATCTCTCAGATAGTCATCGATCCTGCCCATCATGACCACGGAGAAGCACTGCGGGGGCGTCTTCCCGGCGCGCTCCGCCCTCCGGGCGCCCAGCCGGTAGCGCTCCGCGGTGGCGATGCTCTGCGCGACGCCGAAGCTCATTGTCATGGTGCATGAGATGCCCTCGGCGGTACAGTCCTCGAGCACATCCAGCCCGGCGGAGGTGACCGGGAGCTTCACCGTGATGTTCGGCGCCAATGCGCTGAAGCGCTGGGCCATCGCCAGCATCGCGCCCCTGTCGCCGGCCCTGCCGGGGTTGACCTGGGCGCACACATAGCCGTGTTGCCCACGCGTCTGCTCATATACGGGCTTGAGCGTCGTAGCGGCGCGCGTGACAACGCACCGTATCAGCGCTTCCGGCTGTTCCTCCTTCGAGAGGCCCGCGGGAAGCGCGGAGAGCGCGTCCGCCCACGCCCGCGGGTTGGAGGTCAGGGTCTGATAGCTCAGGATCGGGTTCGTAGTGACTCCGCATGCGCCGCGACTGAGGCCGCGTCTGAGTTCGTCAGGGTCGCCCGAGTCGTGCCACCACCTGGTAGCCGTCTTCTCGGCCAGCCAGTTCAGGTATCCGCGTTCTGTAGCCATTCATGTCTCCCATGCGTCCGGGGTGCGCGTCAGGCAGTCTCCTGGCGCAACTCACATGTCTCGCCGTCCGGCCCGTAGAAGTACGCCATCCAGACGCCCGGTCGGTACTCGATGGGCTCGGTGTAGAATCGCACGCCGCTGCTCTTGAGCCTCGAGTAGTCCGACATGATGTCAGTCGATGCCAGACAGATGTGAGTGAAACCGAGAGCGGCGAGAGTGCACTCGGGCGGGATCGCCGCGCCGCGCGGATGTGCATACTCGAGCAGCTCCAGAACGGCATCCCCCAGCGCCAGGTGCGCCAGCCGCGCACATGCTCCGGGGAGGTTCATCACTTCGCCGAGCTTCCCCTCGGGCGGGCAGTCGACGATACGGACCACGCTGAAGCCCAGCAGACCGCCGTAGAAGGCGATCGAGCGATCCAGGTCAGACACGCTCAGAGCGACATGCCCGAGTGTGAGAGCCATAGGTGCCTCCATGCTCAGTCCATGATGAGCCCGCCGTTGACATCCACAACCTCACCCGTGATGAAACCTGCCCTGTCGGAGGCGAGGAATGCGACGACCTCCGCGATCTCCCGCGGGTCGCCATAGCGCCCGAGCGGTATCTGCCCGGCGATCCGCGCATTAGTCTCCGCTCCCCAGGCCGCCGTCATCTCGGTGGTAGTCGGCCCCGGAGCCACTGCATTCACCCGGATGTGACTGGGCGCGGCGTAGGTGGCAAGTGATTTCGTCAGGCAGATCACGGCCGCTTTCGAGGCCGCATAGTGAACGCCGGCCATCACGGACCCGCCCGATTTCCCCGCGGTCGACGCCACGTTGATGATAGTGCCGCGCCCCACCGGCATCATCTGCCTGAGCGCCTCGCGGCACATGAGGAATGTCCCGCGGGCGTTCACTGCCATGACACTGTCCCACTCCGCCGCCGTGACCTGCAGAGGGTCAGTCACCTTGAAGATGCCCGCGTTGTTGACCAGGATGTCCAGCCCGCCGAACTCCGCCAGAACGGTGGAGTACAGGCTCGTGACAGACTCCTCGGACGATACGTCGGCCGCCAGCGCCAGGGCCCGCCCTCGGCTCACCAGACCGACGGTCTCCTGCGCGCCGCCCAGATCGGTGTCCGCGACGGCTACATCGGCTCCGTCACGGGCCAGCGCCAGGGCGATTGCACGGCCGATGCCCCGTGCTGCGCCGGTGATGAGCGCAACCCGTCCTGTCAGATCGTCCTGCATATCAGACTCCTTGCCAGAAGCTCACTCTATGGCCCGGCACGGGTAGGCCGCCTCACGGCGATTGCGGTCGCCGCTCCGGCTTCGCGAACGCCGGCCCCTCGTTGAAAGTCGCGGAGTTGCCCGCGTCGACGTGCCTGAGTGCCTCCCACATCTGCGCCGGAAAGTCCGTGGGCAGGTCCTCATCCATCATTGACCAGGGCGATACGGCCGGGCGGCACGGAGGGGTCGACCGTCGNNTCGGTCGCTGCAGGGCGTCGGCGGGCGTCGGCGTCGGCCATACGACCTGCGCGCGTTCCTTCGCGACGCGTGCGGCGATCCCTGCGCCGCAAGCCGCCTCGCGCTGCCTCAATAGAAGGGTGAGGACACGGGCTATCGATCCGTCCGGCTACCGGCGGAACACGCACACCGCCTCGCCGATGTCTCCGGGCAGCACGAGCCAGTCCCCGACGCAGTTGGTCCAGGTCTGCCCGTTGACCTCCACGCGCTCCACCTTGGCCCCGGCAGCGCGGCAGCGCAGCTTGATATGCTGGGGCGGGTTGCGGCCCGGTCCATCCAGGTGCACGAGGATCCGGTCGCTGTTCGCCTCAAACAGCACGCTCATCTCGCCGAAGTACGTGACGACGTGCCGCAGGCCACAGCGTCGGCCCGGCTCCAGCCAGCTCTCCGGGACTGCCTGCCCGATCAGCAGGCAGTCGCCATCTTCCCGGACGAACAGGGAGCGCAGCCAGCCGCAGGCGTTCGCCTCGTCGGGGCTCTTGTAGCAGTCGCCACGCCAGTCACCCAACTCCGGCAGGGCGTGCTCGGAGCCCATGCGTGTGTCGGGGTGCAACTGCGCGGCGATGGCGTTGAAGATCGCGCGAAGAGCGTGCTTGACCTCATCCCTGTACAGGTATGGCTCGACATTGAGCAGGAGGCAGGCCTGCATCGAGAAGCCGCCCCAGTCGAACCAGTGCCGGTCGAAGTCCTCTACGAAGTAGCCATACTGCTCGCTCAGGTAGAGGTTGTCCTCGAAGTCGTCGATGATCCAGCGCGCCTCGCGGCTGTGGGGATCGATCAGGCCACTGATGAGCAGGTGCATGGCGCCCTCGAGCGTCTCACATATCCAGCCGAAGCTGNNCTGCGCCCGCGGCGGTACACGTGCGAGGGGAAGTGCGGGACCGAGCGTCCATCGCGGAGGCGGACGGCGGGGGAGCGCTGCGCCGCGCGCGTGAAGCAGTCGAGAATGGCCGCGCGGTAGTCATCGGCCTCCCGTCGCAGGCGCGGGGCCTCGGGGTGAGCGATCTGCGCGAGCCCCCATGCCGCCGCGTCCAGTCCCCGCCATGTGTAGCAGTTGGTGCTCAGCCAGGGCCACCAGTCGGTGATGTCCTCGAGGTTGCCGGGCGGCAGCAGCCCGGCCTCCGGACTGTCGACGGGCAGGTCTCTGTCGCGCTCGCGGATGATCCACTCGGCCGCCGCCAGCACATTGTCAGCCACCGACTGCAGCCACGCCTCGTCACGGGTGAGGCGGAAGTGCTCCACCAGGCACCAGAGCACCCATCCATGGTGCTGGTTGTAGCCGAGCGCCTCGTAGCCCCCGGCCCCCCACAGCACGCCCTCCTGCGAGCGGAAATCGCCCGGCAGCGGCACAGTGCCCTGGTAGTGCAGAAAGCCATCCAGACATTCGCGCGCTGCCTGGTGCAGCCCCCGCCGGTCGAGATCGGCGATCATCATGCAGGATTCATTGGCGAACGCCAGGTAGCCGAACGAGCCCGCGCGGGCGAAGCGCCGCCGCGAGTTCGGCTCGAACTCGGAGTTGATGAGCGAATGCCCGGCCACGGCGGTGAAGAAGTCGTTGAGGTCAGGCTCGGGGCTGATGAGGGTGGTCTGCGAGGTGAGCGCGCCCCGCCAGTAGTCACCCACGACCCGGCGCTCGCGGTCAAAATCCAACGCCTGCAGGCGCGGTAGTTCCTCGGGCGTGAGCCACACGTAGGGCACCCGCAGGACGATGGTGTGTGGTGCGTCGCCCGCGAGTGTAACGCGGTACCGCAGGCCGTCTCCATCGGGGAGCACCTCGCCGCGTCCGCCGGTGTCCAGGCTTGCACGCAGCCTGTCACCCGACCGGATCAGACCCGCATCGTCGCACCGCAGCGTCTCGGCGGTGTCATCGGCTTGCCAGCTCAGCGGCAGGCTGAACTCCCCGTTGCCCGCCAGAGTGAATCGCATCATGCACACACCGCCCGCGTCCGCGGCGGGGGCGGGAGCGTCCGGGTCGGCGCCACCGAGGATGGTGGCAAAGGCGACCTGCTCGATGGTTCCGGCGGGCACATCCCACGTGGTTATGCCGATGGGCAGAATGCCATCCTCGATACCGCGGCCGGTCATCGCGACAGGCAGCCCGAAGCTCAGGCAAAGAGGTGCGGCATCGTGATCGAGCCGCTCGCTGTCGGCGCCGCGGCACTTGAGCAGCACATCGTTGTTCGTGCGGTAGCGCAGCGCCCCGTCAGGCTGCAGGCCAAACTTGTGGCGACTGCCGTCGGGGGCAAGCGGCAGCGGCATCCGGCCGCGCTTGGGGACCATGCTCTGCCAGGCGCGTTGCCAGCTCTGCTCGGGAAGCGCGGCGATCATGTCGTAGACGCCCGGCCGCGCATCGGCCTGGATGTCCGCGACCAACGCCGTGTAGTCGCGCGGCTCATCACCCGCCACGATGCACAGGCCGAAATCGGGCAACCATACCGGCCCGCATGCCAGATCATCCAGAGCGACCGTGACAGTCTCCGCGCCGACGACGCTCAGGAGCGTTCCGTCGAAGCTGTGGGGATCGGGGTTGGCCGAACCCCAGACGGTGAGCACGCGCCGGCAGGCGTCAGTAGCGTAGATAGCCGCCACATGCCCGTTGAAGACCTCAAAGCGCGGTTCAGTCGTCGGCTCTCTGTCCCAGATGACGGTCACGGTGCGGGCCTGCCAGGTCGAGTCGGTGAGCGCGCACAGAGCGATCGGCTGCCGTCCTGAGGGGCTCACCAGCCGCACCTTGAGCGTGGTCCGGAAGGTCGCCGCGAACTCATCCTCATCTGGGAACTCGATCTGGTTGATCGGCCGGAAGGTGAATGTGACGGTGGCCCTGTCGATGGTGGCGACCGCATCCGCCACCTGCCACCGGCCGTTGAACCAGTCGCCGAGTTGCCACCAGCCGGCCGACCCGCGCCCCTCGACATGGTCCTTGGGCAGCCGCTCCTGGGGCCACCTGCAACGCCAGTACTCGACTTCGAGGTCATCGGGCACGGGCCCGTCAAAGGTCGCGACGAGGGCGTGTATCTCCCGCGGGTCGTCCCAGATCAGGCCGCCGTCCGGCAGGGGCCGCGCGAACGGGGCGGCATCGAACGGTGCTCCGGCGGTGGGTTGGGTGCAGTCGCTCATTGGCGCCCCCTGGTGTGTCGCGTAATGAATCGCTGCCTGCACGGGTTCCCTCTACTCGATCTCCTCGAGCAGAACGTCATCGAACCAGACGGTACCCGCCCCGCGCATCTGGACGACGGCATAGGCGGCGCCCCCGGGGTCCGGCGTCCCCTCGAACTCCACCGCAATCTGCTGCCACTGATCGGTCGCCTTCACCCATGCGGGGCAGCGGGAGTGGAACCTCCCGTCGATGTTCCACTCGCAGTATGCCCGCGCCTCGACGCCGTCGTCGGCAGTCCTGAACCATGCGCTCAACCGGTAGCGGCGCCCGCTCCGGACGTCCACTCGACGCTGCACCGCGAGTGTGGCTGCCTCCGGGTCCTCACTGCTCAGCGCGAGGCTGGCCTTGCCGGAGCGTGCCTGCTCCTGGGTCAGCGTGCCGCCGAGGGGGACGTTGACGCTCCAGAGGTCGGGGATGAAGTCGCCGTCTGCGTCGACCTCGAAGCTGCCGTTCTTGACGCCGTTGCCGGGCTCGGCAAGCCGGGCGGCGAGGTCAGCGGCGGACGGGCGGTCCCGCCAGTCGGCGGAGAAGTCCTTGCGCTCATCAACGAAGGTCTCATCGTCNNCCACGCCATAGGATCTGAGAGTGAACCTTACTCGGCCGCTATCGACCTGGAGCGTCGCGTCGTCGAACAGGCGGCGCAACCGCGTCCCGGTGAAGCCGGGCAGGCGCAGAGTCACAGCACGGTCCTCGTCGGCCTCGTTCACCACGATGATGAAGTGATGGTCGCTCAGACGCTTGTGCAGCAGCAGCACGTTTGGGCTGTCGCCCATCAACTCCGCCCGCTGCGGACCATCGTAGCGGCGGGCGGCGAGGACGTCGTGCATCGCGGCCAACTCGCTGACGAGGCTGCGCAACTCCGACCAGAAGCGCGAGGGCTTCTCGGTGTGGTGGGTACCCCAGTAGAGCAGGCCATTAGCGCCGTGGACGACGGCGTCATACGCCATGAAGCGCGACTCGGCAAATGTGGGCATGATCGCCTTCGGTCGGTCCAGCCCGCCCTCCCTGCGCGACAGCTCGGCCCATCCAAAGCCCTGGATCACCATGAACACCGGCTTCTCGGAGTTGACGCTCCGGCGGCTCTTGTCGGTCTCCCCGCCGACGACGCTGATGTTCCTGTCGGGCAGGTTCGAGTGGCCGCAGCCCGGCGGGACCGGGTAGATGTCACACCCGGCGATATCCGTGGCGCGATTGTAGTGGGCCAGCGTACTGATCAGGTTGCGCGGGGCGTGGTTGGTCCAGATGGGCCGCTGCTGGTCCAGCGCGCGCAGGAAGCAGTAGCCCTCATACAGCCCCTCGGCATTCTGGCTGCCCCAGGCGGGCTCGTCGATGCTCTCCCAGCACAGCAGACCGGGCTCCTCGCCGAGGTCCGCGACCAGCCCCGCCAGTCGCTCGCGCTTGCTTTCCGCATCGGTCGAGAAGTCCATGCTGCCGCCGACAGCGATCCAGGTGTGCAGGCCGCACTCCATGCGCTTAGCGATCGCGGCCCGGGTCGCGATCCCTGCCTGGCAGAGGTTGAAGCCGGCCTCCGCGAGCGACCTCGCATAGCCCTCCGACGAAGGGTGCTCATACAGGCCGATGGGGAAGAAGGGCTTCCCATCGACGACCAGCATGTTGTCATCGCGCACCGTCACCAGGCGCCTCTGCACCGCAGGGTCGCACAGTTGCGGGAGTTGCAGCGTTTTCTCGAAGGCGGCGCCGCCCTCGGGCCCGAGCAGCGTCGCATGCAGCTCATACTGCCCGGCAGGGAGAGCGCCGGTGTCGAAGCGGACTTCGCCGGAGAGCGTCGGGGTGAGGGTGCGCGTGGCCAGAGCACGCGTCTGCCCGACGGCCCGCAGGTCGACATGCAGGCGGTGCCGGGCAGCGGCGACCTCCGGGACGTTCAGGCGATAGCAGAGAGCGACGTCGCCGCGGTAGAACGACTTGAACACAGAGAGGTCCGCGAGCGGGGCAACGGAGATGCTGCTCCCGACGGCCGCGACGAGACGATCGCCCGGTCGCTCGCGAACACTCAGCATCAGGGACTGGCGACCCTCGTGGGCCACCTCGTAGGTCAGCGCCGCATCCGCCGTTGCACCGGGGGCCAGGGCGGCAAGTGTAGTCCTCGATGTGCGGGAGGCGCCGTCGGGCGCCGTCACGGTGGCGGTGAGGGTCAGCTCGCGGGTCGCGGCGCCTGCATTGGAGATCGTCGCGCGCAGCGAGTTGCTGCCCAGCACCCCCTGCCCCCAGTCAGTCACAATCAGCTCGAGGGCAAACGGCTCGAGATCCGCGCCGACCTCGATCTCGCCGAAGGCCGAGGGGACGCCGAAACGTGAGCCGGTCTGCGACCAGCACGACAACTCACCATCCGTCGGACGCTCGCGGCAGAGGTTGAAGCCCCAGACGGGGCCCGAGGCCGCGGAGAGGCCAAGGGTTGCGAAGGGGATGGCAACCTCCGCCGACCAGAAGTCGGCGCCACGGGAGGTCTTCACCGTCCACAGGCCGTCCCAGTCCGGGAGCCATCCCGCCGCGTCGCCCGCGCCGTCCCACTGCGCCCCCAACGGATTGAAGGCAAGTTGGAGGAAGTGGAAGCGGTCGTGGGCGACATCGAGGAACACCTCGATCACGTCGTCGGAGAAGAGCTTGCCGTCGCGCTCGGTGACGGTGGCACGGAGCTTGTCCATCTCGGTGTCATGGGCTTTGACGGCGACATAGAGGGTGTCGTTGTCGAAGGCGAGCCAGGCCTCTGTCTGGTTGCGCGCGGGCTCGGGGCTGTTGAGGATCACAAAGTCGCGGATCGGCGCCGGACCCTGCCAGACGGCTTCGGTCAGTTGACCGTCGAGCTTTGGCGGGGCGTCGAGCCTCACCGCGGTTGCGGTTTGGGCGGCACAGACCAGTGAGGTCGCGAGCAGGCAGCAGATCACGAGCGCGACGGTCCGCATTGTATGCCTCCACTCAGTTGAGGCCGAAGTAGTCGCGATACGCCTCGATGTGGGCCATGAACAGCCGGGTGGGCACGTTCTCATGGATGCAGTTGCCCGACATCAGGATGTGCCCGCCATTCCCCCATCCGTCCTCGATGCAGCGGATGGTGTGCTCGCGCACCTGTTCGACGGTGCCGGAGGTGAGCGTATGGCGGATGTCCACGTTGCCGATCATCGTCTTCTCCGGGTACTCGGTGCGTAGACGCTTCATGTCCATTCCGGCGGCAAAGTCAATCTCCTCGTACCCATCCACCTCCGCGGTGCGCAGGAAGTCATGCAGAATCGGCCAGAGGTCGCCGTCGGAGGCGTTGGTGGTCCGGATGCCCATTTCGTGCAGGGCGCGAGACTGCATCGCCAGGCCCGGAGCGATGAAGTCGCGGTAGTCCGCCGGGCTGCACATCGGTCCGTGGTCGGAGGCGAGGTCGCCTCCGAGAGCGATGATATCCGCCCCCTCTGCCACCAGCCCGCGGGCACGGTGGAGTCCGTTGAGCGCGTTGCGGCGGTACATCTCGGCCAGCAGGTCCCGCTCTGACAGGAACCACATCAGCACCGTCGTCGGCAGTGTGGCCACGCCCATGCTGTAGGAGGCGCAGAAGATGGGCAGATCGAGGTTCTCCTCGGAGATGATGCGGCGGGCCTCGCGCAGGAGTGTGAATGTGCGGTCATCGGGCGGGGCGGGCTCGAGGTAAGGCTCGGCCAGTGAGCGGCGCAGTTCAGTCTCGCGCTGCTCGGCGGAGGCGGGCGATACGCCGGGCGTGTAGTAGCGGACCCAGCCGCTGGGGAGCAGTTCCTGGCGGTAGGTGCCCCAGTCCCACGTGTTCTCGTCGATCCGCACGGGGCGGCCGTCAGGGGGCGTGCCGCATTCGTAGAGGCGTATGAGGTCGAAGCCCAGTATCTGGCACAGGTCGACCTCGTCACGGGCGGCCTGCCGCATCAGCCCCTCCCAGTCGCCATCGGCCAGCCACTCCATCCGGTAATGGAAGTTGGTCGCCGCGCAGCGCCGCCCGAGGACCTCATCGGCGACCGGCGACTTGATGAGCTTCTCCCACAGCGGCGTGCGATCGGGCTCCCGGTGCTCGAATGCAGCCTGCACTCGCTCTCGTGATGTCATGGCAATGCCTCCATACCGTGCGCGATGCACGTGATACGCGTGGAACGTGGCTCCCCGGCGCCGAGGGCCACGCGCCCGGTGCGTCTACCCACTCCAGGTGCCCAGGCCGAGCCCACGCAAGTCGGCAAGGGCCTTGTTATCCTCGGCTTCATAGAGCTTCCAGATCACCTGGAGGCCTTCGAGGGAGCTGACCCCATCAGTCATGGGCCTTCGGCCGGTCCTAATGCACTCGACAAAGTGGGCCAACTCGAGTTCGGTGTGCTTAGCGCCGGGAGTCTCAAGGAGCACTTCCTCCGCATCGTGTTCCGGCTCTCCAGGCACGTGCGGGCGGTTCTGGGAGTGCAGCACCAGCTTGCCCTCGCTGATAGCCGCTTCGATCATGGCCTCCTCGCAGTGAGCGTGGAAGGAATACCGCAGACGGCTGCCACGCGCTCCCCATGTCCCCTGGTGGTAGCCCAGCGCTCCGTTCTCGAACTCGATGGTGACGTGGCTGGTGCCCTCGCGCTCCATCCAGGGAGTGCCGAAGTTCGTGCCGAAGTGGGTACCCCATACCGGCCTGCCCATCATCCAGAGCATCAGGTCGATGTAGTGGCAGCCGTGGCTGAAGAGCTGGCCGCCGCCGAGGGTCTTCGCGCTGCTGGCCCAGTGGTCCGGAGCGTACTTCGTGAGTTGCTCCGTCCACAGCGAAAGCTGGAAGCACTCACCGTAGGCCTTCTCGGCGATGAGTTCCTTGAGCTTCACCACCATCGGGTGGAAGCGCATGCAGTAGGCGACCATGAGCACACGGTCGGCCTCCCGCGCGGCATTGATCATCTCGATGCACTCCTGCTCGCTGTTGGCCATCGGCTTCTCGACCAGCACGTGCTTGCCGTGGGCGAGGCAGTCGAGAGTCACCGGATGGTGGAGATGGTGCGGGAGCACGAGCAAGAGCGCATCGACCTCACCGAGTATCTCACGGTAGTCGCGTGTGACGATCACATCCCCGGGCAGCAGATCGGCGACCGCCTGGGCCTTCTCTTCCAGCACATCCACGGCGGCCACGACCTGCACCTGATCCAGAATCATGTCGAAGCGGCTCGTATGACTGCGGGCCATACCGCCGCAGCCGACGATAGCCATCCTGAGCTTGTCCATTGCGTCCTCCCCGTGTGGGTGGTGTTGTCGCGATCTGCGGCGCCTGACATCCGTCCGCCTGCCGCGGCGCACGGTGTGTGAATGCCGACTATTCAGTAGGCGGTTCGGGCATCAATCTCGCCGTCGTAGGCGGGCTCTTCGGCGAAATCGGGCTCATAGCCGACGGTGCCATCGGGCACACCGCGCGGCAGAGCCAGGTGGGCTACGGCGCCTGCAGGCAGCTCCGCGGCGCTTCCGTTGAGTCTCACGGTGACCGTCCGCGGCCCGAGGTTCTCAACACCGACCTCCTGCGAGATGACGGAGGAGAACTCCAGCTCCAGCGCGCCGTCCTGCTGCTCGCAACGCGCAAGGTCCACGCGCCGATCGAGTGGCATGACCACGACTGAGCCGAACCGATAGACCACGGCGAACTCGTTTGCGGGAACGAGGAACTCCGCGGTCTCGCGGCCCTCGACCCACAGCCTGACCGGTGCGGAGCAGTCGGGGTCGGTATTGAGCAGGTAGATGACCTGCCCCGCGCCGTCGTCGAGGTCGTAGACTGCGTAGCGGACGCGGTCGGAGCCCAACAGCCGCAGGTCGCCCTGCTCCCCGGAGGAGATGACGCGCAGCAGCTCGCGCGTCAGCCCGATGACGGCGTCATCCGCGGGGTACTCGAGCAGCGTCACCAGCAGCACCGTGCCCTCCCCGAGCCGGTTTTCGACAAGGACCGGCTGCGCGGCAATCTGGTCGGCGTCGGCGCCGAAGAGCACGTCATGGCCCGCCAGCACGCGCGCGGTGGTCAACTCGAGCGTGGCCGGGGTGAAGCTGCCCATGAAGCGCGGGTCACATCCAACGTCGGCCACGGGCAGGCGGTAACCCGGCAGTGAGGAGTGTTCGAGGAACTTAACCCCGCGCACAGAGGTCTCGAGCCAGCCGGTGACCTTCACGCCGCACAGGTCGCTGAAGTCCCCATCGCGCAACAGCTGGGGCTCTCCCCCGCGTACGGCGTCTCCGCGCAGGTGTGGCAGACTCAGGATGAGGTGCCCGCCGCCCTCAACATAGGCCTTCAGCTTCTCGTATAGCTCTTCGGTCATTGTGTTCCAGCCAAGCAGCACCAGGGAGCTGTAGCGCTGCAGGGTAGCCAGATCGGCCTCGATTGGGACGACATCATACTGCCCGTAGGGCGGGTTGCCCGACCAGTCCCGTTCGCCCTGGACGGTGTAGGTGCTCCAATCCTCGCGGCGGTGGAAGCCGTCGAGCAGTTCCCAGGCGCGCTCGGGGGGACCGGCCAGCCACTTCCTATCATGGAACTGCCCCCACGCCCACGGGTTCCAGAGGCCGGGAGCGCCGTCGCCATGGCCTGAGAGCACACCGAGGCTCACTCGTGGCCCGCCTGCGGCCCGCCGGTGCACGAGCGAGAACTGGTAGGCCTCGCGCAGGATGCGGCGTGCGGTGAGCATCTCGGGGCTGCGCGCCTCGAGGCGCCGCTGGGTCTGGTGCTCGGTGAGCGCCAGGTGGCCGCNNAGATGAACTCGGAGCCGGTCAGGTAGCAGTGCCAGACGGACGTCTTCCAGCGCTTGAGCCACAGCTCGTCGACAGTCACTCCGCCGTACCAGCCCATGGCGATGTGGGTGCCCCAGGGCTTGTTGTACGCCCGTGCAGCGCCGCGGATGGCCGCCTGCATGCGGTGCGGATCGCCCGGCAGCGCCTCATGGCACAGCACATCGACCCCGGCCTCGGCGTGGTACTTGAACACCAGGCTCGATTCCACATTCATCAGCGGCCCGTCACTGAGCTGCTCTCGCTCGAAGCTGATGAAGTGGCGGAGGTAGTCGAGGTAGCTCTGCCGCGCCTGGAGCATCGTGTCGGCCGGGGGCAGAGCATCGTAGGAGCCGACCCGATCCCTGAAGAGGTAATCCTTAGGCCAGTAGAGCACTCCACCCGCTTCACCGATGGTCATGCGACCGCCGTAGAACTCCGCCGCTTCGGCCAGGATGGCGTTGAGTTCGTCCCGGCTCCAGAACTCCTCGCGCGGCAGCTGCAGCCTCTGGGGCCGCAAGAGCGCGGTACTGCCGCGGTAGACGAGTTCAGAAAGGAAGATGGTGATCTCGTGTTCGCGGCAGAAGCGCATCATGGCGACGGCCTCGTCGCGGTCGAAGGGCAGGTCGGCCAGTACGCAGTTGCCGAGGCGAAGCTCGGAAAACGCCTGCAATCCGGCGATTCCGGGGCCGGTGCTTGCGCCGATGAGGACTTGCGGTCGCATGGTGCTTCCTCCGTTGCGGGGTACCCGTGCGTCCCGGTAACGACCGTGTCCCGCCATGGACAGGCGGGCGTCCGGGTCGAAGGCCGGGGCGGCTGGTTGTCCGCTGCTGTTCGGCGCCCCACCCCGAGGGACCTGCTCATGGATGGGCGGGGCCGGCAAGGAAATCCCGCGGGGCCGCATGGTCGACGGGGATCGGCTGAGGATGTCACGCGGCGTGACTGATGAGATCACGTTGCGGCAGGCAGCGTGAAGGTGAAGCTTGTGCCCTCCCCGAGGTGAGAGGCGACATCAATGTCGCCACCATAGGCGCTCACGACATCGCGCACCATGCGCAGCCCCACTCCCCAGCCGGGAATCTGGCCGGTCACGTGCTCCTCGATCTGGACGAACCCGTCGAAGACGCGGTCGTAGTACTCATGGGGGATGCCTGGTCCGTTGTCAGTGACGGTGAAGCGGACGCGGCCCTCGTCCGCGGCGTTGACTGCGAGCGTCACGCGCGAGATCTGCTTGTCGGCGAACTTGAGCGCGTTGCCGAACAGCTCCTCGAGGATGAACTGGAGGTGCTCGGCGCTGCAACTCACCCGCGCGGCCTCCGGCGCCACGTCGAGGGCAAGCTCCGCGTCCTGGTCCGGGTATCTTCCGCGGACCCGCTCAATCGCGCCCTGCGCGACCGCGGCAATGTCCACGGGTCGCGGGTCGGCCTCCAGCTCGAGTTCGCTGAGGTGCTCGAAGTCGAGCAGCTTCTGGACCAGGTCGTTCAGGTTCCGGAGTTCCTGATCCCAGACCTCGCTGATACGCGGCCATTCCTTCAGCAGTTCGTCGGGTTCGAGGTGCCTGGTCAGCCCGAGGTAGCCGTGCAGCAGCGAGACGGGTGTGACAAGCTTGTGCGGCGCCGCCGTCATGAAGCCGGCCTGAACATGCCGGAGCATGCGCTCATCGGTTACGTCGCGGATGACCAGTACCGCACTCTGGAACCGGTCCGAGGCATCCGACACCCGTGTGAGCCTCGCATCCAGCAGCAGCGGCAGGTGCGTGCCCGGCCGGCTGATCTCGAACATGCTCATGTGCTCGGTTCCGGCGCGCAGTTCACTCAGAGGAACCGATAGCACGAAGGGAGCCAGTACATCGTCAAGAGGTAGTTCCAGCCATTCGTCGGCGTCGAGATTCAGGAGCCGGCACGCGGCGCGGTTGGCCGTAGTCAGGCGCCACTGCTCATCAAGGGTGACGATCGCGTCGCTCATCTGCGAGACGGCACGGCTGAAGCGCTCCTGTTCGGCGATCCGCGCCCGCATCGTCTCCATCTCTCGCGCGCGGTCCACGAGCTTCTGCTGGAGAGACAGGATGCGCGAGCCGACCCCCACTCGGGTACGCAACTCGAGGGGGTCGAAGGGTTTGATCATGTAGTCATCGGCGCCGGCCTCCAGACCGGCCACGACATCCTGAACCTCGTCTTTGACTGTGAGCAGGATGATGTAGGTCAGGCGTGGTTCGGACATCTCGCGGACGCGCCTGCAGACCTCCGGCCCGTCCATACCGGGCATCATCCAATCAAGGATGGCCAGCGGCGGGGCGTCATCGCCCTGCAGTACCTCCCAGGCCTCAGTGCCGTCAGCCGTCGCGGTGACCTCATAGCCCCAGTCGGTGAGTGAGACCTCGAGCAGACGCCGATTGAGACGGTCGTCTTCCGCAATCAGGACCTTCACAATCATCCCTCCCCTGCGAGCGCCCGCAGGGCCGGCTGCAGACACTCTATCTCTTGCTCCACCTCTCGGCACGCGGCTTCGACGAGAGCCGCGTCTCCCTCGCGGCAGATGTCCTCGAGATGGACCGTCGCCGCCAGAGCGCGCGGCGCGGAGAACGTGGCCGCCATGCCCTTGAGGCTGTGAGCCGCTCGCTGCAGGGTCGCACGGTCTCCTGTAAGGGCGGCATCCCGCGCCTGGGAGAGCAGGCCCGGGTAGTCTGCCTCGAACAGGTCAAGCAGCTCCCGCAGAGTGTCCCGGCTTCCGCTCACGCGGGCCAGGAGCGCGGGAGCATCGAGGATGTCATCCGTGCCTGGCCCGGACGGGGCGCCGGATGGCGGCTCTGTCTCCGAGCCGACGGAGCCCTCGACCTCGGCAATCAGCTCACGCGGTCGCAGAGGCTTGGCGATGTAGCCGTCCATGTTCGCCGCGAGGCACTGCTCGCGGTCGCCGGCCATGGCGTGTGCGGTCATGGCAAGGATAGGCACATGACCGCCGGTTACCCGCTCGCGCGCCCGGATCGCGGCGGTGGCCTGGAGGCCGTCCATCGTCGGCATTTCGACGTCCATCAGGACCACGTCGAACTCTCCCGGTTCGAACGCCGCCAATGCCTCCTCGCCGTTGGACACGACCACGACGCTGTGCCCGCGCGGCTCGAGGACCCTGAGCGCAAGACGCTGGTTGACCGCGTTGTCCTCGGCGAGCAGAATGCGCAGCCGGCGGGCGGCAGTCTTAGGGGCGGTGACACCAACGTCGACGGGAAGCGGTTCGCGCTCGGGCTCCACATCCATGGCAGTCAGGACGCGGTCCAGCAGCTCCGAGGGCTTGATCGGCTTGGTCAGGTAGAGACCGACGCCCGCCTCCTGGCAGCGAACGGCGTCGTCGGGGCGCGCCCCCGACGACAGCATGATGATGGCCGTGTCCGCCGACCCCGGATACTGCCTGAGCGCCCCGGCCAGCGCAAACCCGTCCATGCCCGGCATCATCACATCGAGCACGGCCAGCGGGTATGACTCNNCCACCTCCGCCAGCGCCGCCGGCCCTCCATCTACGACGGTCGGCGCCATGCCCCAACTGCGCAGCATCTCCTCGAGGATGCGGCGGTTCGTCGCATTGTCGTCGACCACCAGAACGCGCAGGCCGTCGAGGACCGTCGCGGGTGTTCCCGAGGGCAGCGTGGGTCCCTCCGCAGGGCCCAGAGCAACGGTGAAGTGGAACGTACTCCCCCGGTCGGGTTCGCTCTCGACCCAGATGCGGCCGCCCATCAGCGCCACCAACTGGGCGGAGATCGCCAGGCCGAGCCCCGTCCCCTCGAACCGCCGTGTCGCGGACCCATCGGCCTGCACAAAGGCATCGAAGACGAGTTGCTGAGTCTCCGGCGGTATGCCGATGCCGGTGTCGCGCACGCCGAAATGCAGCTCAATGAGTTCCTCGGTGCCGGGCTTCTGCTCAACGCCGACAACGACCTCGCCCCGATCGGTGAACTTGATGGCATTGCCGGTCAAGTTGACGAGCACCTGGCGCAGCCGCCCGGCGTCGCCGAACACGAAGTCAGGGACGTCCGGCGGGACGTGCCACGCAAGCTCGAGGCCCTTGGCGGCAGCGCGCAGGCCGAGTGTCTTCATGGTGTCGCCGAGGCACTCGCGGAGGGAGAAGGGGGCAGGGATCAGCTCGAGCTTGCCGGCCTCGACGCGGGAGAAGTCGAGGATGTCGTTGAGCAGGCGCAGGAGCGCATCCGCGGATTCCGCGGCCATGCTGAGGTACTCGCGCTGGGCGGGCGTGAGGTCGGTGTCGAGGGCGAGGTCGATCATGCCGATTATGCCGTTCATCGGCGTGCGAATCTCGTGGCTCATATTGGCGAGGAACTCGCTCTTGGCGCGACTGGCGGCCTCGGCGGCTTCCCTGGCCTGCTCGAGTTCGCTCTGCGCCTGCTTGAGGGCGGTCACATCCAGGTGGGAGCCGGCCATGCGATACGGCCGACCCTCCGCATCATGGACTGCCACGCCTCGGGCCAGTATCCAACGGTAGCTTCCGTCCTTGTGGCGCAGGCGGTGTTCGAGTTCGTAGTGGGGAACGCGGCCTTTCAGGTACTCACTGATGGTGGCCGTGGCGCGCTCACGGTCATCCGGATGCAGACGGGTTTCCCACTCGGAGAAGTCGTCCTCGATCTCATCATCGGCATAGCCGATCATGCTCTTCCAGCGGGGTGAGAAGTAGACGGTGTCGGTGCGCAGGTCCCAGTCCCAGATGCCCGCGTCGCTCCCGCGAACGGCGAGCAGGAAGCGTTCCTCGCTCTCGCGCAGGGCCTGCTCGGCGTGCCGGCGCTCGAGGTTCTCCTGTTCGAGCAAGCTGCCGTAGTGCAGCGCCTCCGGGTAGCTGGCCATAGCCTCCCTGATGAGTGCTCTGTGTGGCAGATCGCTGGTCTCGACTCCCAACCACGGCATTGGCGGCAGAGGGTGAGGGCTGCGCCAGATGATCTCGAACTGACCGTCAGGCTGCAGACGCCCAACGTAGGCGCGTTTCGTCACGTGGTGGTTGTCGTGCACCTGGACCGCGCCGGCCGGGCCATCGAGGGCCTGCCCGACGACGTGACGCGCGACGGCGACAGGCTCTGCCGTGCCGGCGGCCTCAACCGCCTGGCGCCAGAGATAGACCGCGCAGTAGGCCATCACCATCGGATCGGAGCAGACGCGGTCGGGGCCGTAACGCGCGCGGAAGTCGGCAACGAAGCGGTGGTTCTCCGGATTGTCGAGGCTCTCGAAGTAGCTCCAGCACGCGAGGTGTCCGGCGGCCATCTGCGCCACCGGTAGGAGCTCGGTCTCGGCGACGCTCACGGCCAGGATCGGTGTCTGCCCGGCATCGAGCCCGGCGGCATGGGCCTGCTGGTAGCAGGCCAGGTT